>JBBQAW010000100.1:0-12123 GCA_038316815.1 Burkholderiales bacterium | reverse complement strand
GTGTGGTACATCGCGGCCGGGCTGCTTTGGTTTCCGGTCCTGTTTCTGGTGGCCAACTGGCCGGGCCTGCATTTCGGTGTGCAACAGGCCACGATGAACTGGTGGTTTGCTCACAACGTGCTCGGCTTGTGGTTCACGCCGCTGGGGCTGGCCGCAGCCTACTACTTCATTCCCAAGGTGCTGGGCAAGCCCATTTACAGCTACAACCTGTCTCTGCTGGGCTTCTGGTCGCTGGCTTTCTTCTACAGCCAGGTGGGTGGCCACCACCTCATCGGCGGGCCGGTGCCTTCGTGGCTGATCACCATCAGCATCGTGCAGAGCATGATGATGATCGTGCCGGTTATCGCCGTGGCCATCAACCAGCACTTCACCGTGGCGGGCAACTTTCGGGCGCTGATCTATTCACCCACGCTGCGTTTCATCGTGCTGGGCGCCATGATGTACACGGCGGCTTCGGTGCAGGGTTCGTTGCAGGCGCTGCGCTCGGTCAACACCGTCACCCACTTCACGCATTACACGGTGGCCCATGCGCACCTGGGGCTGTACGGCTTCTTCACGATGGTGATGTTCGGCTCCATCTACTTCATCATGCCGCGCGTGATGAAGTGGGAATGGCCGTACCCGTGGATGATTTCTGCCCACTTCTGGCTGGTGCTGAGCGGTTTCGCGGTCTATTTTCTCGGCCTGTCTTTCGGCGGCTGGTACCAGGGCCTGGCGATGCTGGACAAGGACATCCCCTTCATGGACAGCGTCACGCTCACCCTTCCTTATCTGCAGGCGCGTACGGTGGGTGGGGCGCTGATGACGCTGGGTCACCTGGTGTTTGCAATGCACTTCTTCATGATGGGCTGGAAGTTCGGCCCACGTCGTTTGGGGGCTGCCTTGCTGGCCAAGCCCAAAGCTGAAAACCTGGCACTGCCAGCGGGGGGGGCCACAGCATGAGCTTCGGTGCCGGCAAGTATGAAATGGACGAAATGCGCCTGGTCGTCGGGGCCATGCTCATTCTGTCGCTCGCCACGGCCTTGCTGGTCGTGATGCCCTACATGTTGCTGAAGGACACCCGGCCGCCGCCCGGCCTGAAGCCCTATACCGAACAGCAGTTGATAGGCCGCCAAAGCTACATCGCCAATGGCTGCATCTACTGCCATTCGCAGCAGCCGCGAGACATTGCGCAGGCCCCCGACGCGCTGCGAGGTTGGGGTCGGGCGTCTGTGGCGGCTGACTACGCCTACGATACCCCCCACCTGCTGGGCACCATGCGCACCGGGCCAGACCTGCTGAACATCGGCGCGCGCCAGCCCAGCCGCGACTGGCACCTGGGCCACCTGTACGCGCCGCGGGCCTACAGTCCGGGTTCGATCATGCCGTCGTACCCTTACCTGTTCGAAGTTCGGCAAGGCGCCGCCAAGCCAGCTGAGGTGGTCGTCAATCTGCCGCCAGCCTTTGCCAAGCCGGGCCAGGTGGTGATTGCCAAGCCCGAAGCCATCGCTCTGGTCGAATACCTGATTTCGCTGGACCGCACCTACCCAGCACTGAAGGCGGTTGACGACATGGCGGTGAACCGAAGGGAGGCCCGCTGATGGACCCGTCGCGCGAAAAGCCACCGCCCGACAGCCGCAACACCGAATTCGGGAGCAGTGAATTCGCGGCCATGAACCGCGAATTGCCTGACCCCGACGAGAAGGTCAACCCGTTGCCCTGGTTCTTCATCATGTTCCTGGGCGCCATGGGCATGTGGGGCGCGTTCTACATCGCGGCCCCGCCTTCGGGGGAGTCATCTGCGTATGGCGACCAGCGCACCGTCGCCCTGCTGCGCCCGCCCGTTGTTGTGACCGGAGCCACGGCTGCTGTCGATGGCAAACTGCTGTACGGCGCCAAATGCGCGGCCTGTCACCAAGCCAGCGGTGCAGGCGTAGGCGGGGTCTTTCCGCCGCTGGCCGGGGCCGAATGGGTGGTGGGCAGCGAGAAAGTCCTGATCAGCATCCTGTTGCACGGCGTGCAGGGCGAACTCGAGGTCAAAGGCAATATCTACAAGGGCGTGATGCCCGCCTTCGGCACGCTGGCCGACGAAGAGATTGCGGCCGTGTTGACCTATATTCGCAGCGACTGGGGCAACCAGGCCGCAGCGGTGACGGCCGCATCCGTCAAGACCCAGCGCGAAGTTACGAAGGCGCAGACCGGCGCCTACGCCGGTGGCGCCGCGTTGAAGGCTTTGGGACCCTGAAGTGGGCCCCCAGCCAGACCCGCCAGGCAGCACCGAAGGCTTGGCCAGCACCTTCGCTGCCAGCCTGGGCGTGTTGTTGCTGGGCCTGGTGGCCATCTTCCAGGCCACCGCGGGTGGCACCGCCTTCACCACCGAAGCGCTGCGCCGCAGCGAAGTAGCACAGGCGCCGATGGCGGTGCCTGACTTTCGTGTCGTTGACAGCAGCGGCCACGTGCAGCCTTTGCGCGAACTGCTGGCTGCAGACGGCCGGGTGTGGATCGTCGACTTCGTCTATACGCGCTGTCAGACGCTGTGCCTTTCGCTGGGTACGGTGTTCCAGCAATTGCAGGCGCAGATCGAGGCCCGGGGCCTGCAGGACCGCGTGGCCCTGCTCTCGATCAGCTTCGACCCGCTGCAAGACCAGCCCCCGGCACTGGGCGCCTATGCCCAGCGCATGCGCATGCAGCCTGGGCTGTGGCAATTGGTCAGCCTGCAGGCCGAGGCCGACCGACGCCGGCTGCTGGACAGCTTCGGCATCATGGTCGTGCCCGCGCCCCTGGGCGAGTTCGAACACAACGCTGCCCTGCACCTGGTGACGCCGCAGGGCGAACTGGTGCGCATCCTGGGCCTGGAAGAAGGCCCGCGGGCGCTGGACATGGCCGCAGCGCTGTCAGCGCCATGAAGGCCTGGCTGAAGCCAACTGCGGTGCTGCTGGCGCTGTTGTCAGTCGCGCTGTCGTTGCCACCACTGCGCCCGCTGATCGAGCAAAGCATGGTCTGGCACATGCTGGTGCAGATGCCACTGCTGGTGCTGGCGGGCGCCTGCGCTGCCCTGGCCTGGGCACCGCCCGGCAAAGGCTGGCTGGCGCGCTGGAACCGCTTCGGGCTGAGCGGCTACATGCTGGCGCAATGCCTGCTGGCCTACTGGATGATCCCGGCCCTGGTGGACCGCGCCGTCGTCATTTACGGCGCCGACGCTGCCAAGCTGGTCACCCTGTGGCTGGCCGGGGTGGCACTGCAGCAAGGCCATGCCCGCGCGCCGCTGGCGGTGCAACTGTTCTTCCTGGGGTACGGCTTGCCGATGATGGCCTGGTTGGGCCTGTACCTGGCCACCACCAACCTGCGTTTGTGCAACGCCTACAGCCTGGAAAGCCAGATCGCCGCCGGCTGGGGCCTGCTGGCGTTGGCGCTGGCGCTGGGTTTGTTGTGGACGGTGAGCCTGGTGCGCCAGGCAGGCCAGGCCAGGCCACCGCTGGCGCGTTCCATCGCCTGAGCGATATCCGCTGGCTGGTCAAAGGCACAGCCAACCTGGCGCGGCTGTCAGGCCGTGACGCCTGCCACTGGCTGTCCTTCGGCGTGCCAGCGCAGCATGCCACCCGCCAGGTTGGCCACTTGCGTCAGTCCGGCTTTTTGCAGCAGCACCACGGCCTGTGCAGAACGGGCGCCAGACCGGCAGACGGTGACCACGGGCCGCGTCGGGTCCAGGCTGGCCAGGTGCTGGCTAAGCGTAGCCAAGGGCATCAGCCGCGCGCCTGGCACATGGCCCAGGGCGTCGTTGAATTCCGCGGCTTCGCGCACGTCTATCACCTGAACCTCGTTCAGGCGTTCTTCCAGGGCCAAGGGTTGAATCTCCCACAAACCGCCGAAGGTGTAGGTCAATGGCGCCCAGCCGGGTTCGGCGGGCAAGTTCTCGCCGCCCTCGGGCCGGCCGCACTGCAGGTTGGCCGGCACCGCGATGTCCATCAGCTTCGGGTGCGGCAGGCCCAGGTGGTTCATGTAACCCGCAAAGTCTGCCTCGTTGGCCTGGCCGCCCAGGCGCGGGTTGAAGCGCAGTTCCTCGGCCACGCTGGTGACCGTCAGGCCCTTGTAGTCGTGGGCGGGATAAAGCAGACAGCTTGGCGGCAGGCTCAGGATCTGCTCGCGCACTGAACGGAACAACTGCTGCGGGCTGCCTTGCTGGAAGTCGGTACGGCCGCAGCCGCGGATGAGCAGCGCGTCGCCCGTGAAGGCCATGCTCTGGTCGTCCAGCACGTAGCTCATGCAGCCACTGGTGTGGCCCGGCGTGGCCCGGGCCTGCAGCCAGCGGTCACCAAATTCGATGCGGTCGCCATGCTGCAGCCAGCGGTCGGCATGCTGTGTTCCAGCGTCGGCCGACACCAGGATGCGCGACGCGCATTGCTGCTTCAGCAGCCAGGCACCAGTGATGTGGTCGGCGTGCACATGCGTGTCGAGGGTGGCCACCAGCGTCAGGCCCAACTCGCGCAGCAAGGCGGCGTCGCGCCGTGCGTTGTCGAACACCGGGTCGATCAACACCGCTTGCCCACCGTTGCCCAGCAGGTAGGTGTAGGTTGAAGACGGCGCGTCCAAGAGTTGGCGAAAGATCAGCATGGTGGGTTCCGGGGGTTCCGTGGGTTCCGTGGAATTTGGGTAACAGGCCTCAGGCATCAGGCCTCAGGCATCAGGTCTCAGGTCTTGGCGAACATGCGGTCGTGCAAGACCATGCCGGCCAGCATCGCCGCCACGAAAATGCCCGCTTCTGCCATGCCGCTGCCCAGGGCCACCAGGGCCGGGCCCGGGCAGAAGCCGCCGATGCCCCAGCCGATGCCAAAGAGCACACCGCCGCCCAGCAAGCGCGCGTCGATGACGGTATTGCCGGGAATCTCCATGTGTTCGCCAGTCCAGGACAGGCTGCGTTTGCGGCCGGCGGCAAAGGCGAAGACGCCAACGGCAATGGCGCCGCCCATGACCAGGGCCAGGCTGGGGTCCCAGGCGCCGAACAGGTCGAGGAAGCCCTTCACCTTGGCTGGGTCGGTCATGCCGCCTGCGATCAGGCCCAGGCCGAAAATCAGGCCGGCTGAAAGTGCGATGAGATAACGCATCGTTGCGGCGCCCTTCAGAACACGTGCCGCAGCACGTAGACGGTGGCGAAGCCCGCCCCCATGAACGCCAGCACATTGACCAGCGAACGCCCGCTGAAGCGGCTGAGCCCGCACACGCCGTGCCCGCTGGTGCAGCCGTTACCCATGCGCACGCCCACGCCCACCAGCAAGCCTGCTGCCACCAGGCCGGCCCAGCCCACGTCAAGCGTAGCGGGGGGCAGGGGTGCAAACAGACGCCACAGCCAAGGGGCCAGCAGCAGGCCCAGGATGAACACCATCCGGGGCGCTTCTGGCGTCAGGCTCTTGCCCTTCAGCACGGCGCGCAGCGGGCTGCTGACGATGCCGGCAATGCCGGCGACACGGCCGTTGCCCAGCAGGTAAAGCGCCGTGGCCAGGCCGATGAGGACACCGCCGGCCAGCGCATGCCAGGGGGTGAACAGGTTCCACGCAATGTTCAAGAAAGAGCTCCGACCGGCCCGAATGCCGCCTATAAATCAGTATATCTGGACTGACGAATATTAGGATTCGCTCAGCCTCGATGTGGCATTCATCGTCCGCCCGTGGCGCGATTGAACTTGGATGCGCGGAAGTCTTCGGGCTGCAGGCTGGGGTCTGTAGAGATGTGCAGCCGCGTTTCGTAGCTGCCAGTGATGGGTTTGCCGTTCAGCGTCTGTGGCTCGAAACGCCAGGCTTCGGTGCTCAGCCGGGCCCAGCGGCGCACCGATTCGGGCATGCCTGGTGCGCCCTTGACGGTTGCCTGGGCGCATCGGCCCTGCAGGTCGATGTCGCAAAGGATGAGCAATTCGCGTTCGGTTTCGCCAGAAATGAAGGCATCGTCTGGCAAGGCCACCAGGCGCGTTGCCAGCGCCGAGGGGTGCATCTGCAGCCCCAGCACCCGCAACTGCCCGCCGTTGACGCCCGGGGTGACTTCCAGAGTCATGCTGACGCCTGTTCCCAGCGTGGCGGGCAGGCCCTGGTCGCTGGGCGCTTGGATGCGGGCCTTGGCCAGCCGGTCCTTGACCGCGGCGACGAAAGCCGCGGGCTGGCTTTCGCTGTCGACGACACCCACCTCTTGCGCGCGGCCGTCGGTGCCGAACAGCACCCGCGCCTGCACCGTGACCGTGTAGGGGGCGTTGGGTGAATTCGGCTCAAACGGGTTGGCCGCGGCAAGCATGCTGGCAAGCGGAAGGAACATGGCCAGAAATGGCCGGAAATGGCCGGAGCAGGAACTGTGACTTCATGGAGCCACTGTAGCCTGCCGGCTGGGGCCTGCCTTCATTTGCTGGCCCCGCGCATCAGCTCTCGGCAGTGAAGCCGATGCGCTTGACCAACGGGCCCCAGCGCTCGAATTCGGCGCGCTGGCTGCGGGCCATTTCTTCGGGCGTGGAACCCTGGGCCAGCAGGCCGACGACGGCCAGGCCTTCACTCAGCGCCTTGTCCTTCAGCGCGTTGTTGATGGCCGCATTGGCAGCGGCCAGCACCGCGGGCGGTATGCGCGCTGGCGCGTAGAAGCCGAACCATTCTTCGGTGGTCAGTTCGCCGAAGCCCTGTTCAGAGAAGGTCAGCACGTCTTGCGCGAAAGGCAGCCGCTTGCTGCCGCTGGTGGCCAGCAGGCGCAACTTGCCGGCGCGGTGGTGGGGCAGGGGGTCGCCGGCGGGGCAGAACATGCAGGCGATCTGCCCGCCCATGACATCGATCAGGCCAGGCACGCTGCCGCGGTAAGGAATGTGCTTGAACTCCATGTTCTGGCTCAGCCCCAGCAGGGCAGCCAGGAAGTGCGGCGTGCTGCCCGGCGCCGGCGACCCGTAATTGGCCTTGTCCGGGTTGGCCTTGGCCCAGGCCACGAAGCCTTTCACGTCCTTGACGCTGTCGGGCACCACCGGCCCCACCGACAGGCCGTGGTGCATGATGGCTGCGATGCTGATGGGGGCGAAGTCGGCCACCGGGTCATAGCTGAGCTTTTTGTAGACATGCGGGTAGATCGATGTCGTCGAAAAGGGGCTCAGCGCCAGGACCGAGCCGTCACTGGGCGAGGATTTAAGCGTGTCGAGGGCGATGCGGCCGCCGGCACCAGGCTTGTTTTCGACGATGGCGGGATTGCGCGCGTAGGCGCTGCCCCCCACGCGTTCGGCGATGCGCCGGCAGGCGATGTCGCCTGAACTGCCGGCCGGAAAGCCGTACAGAAACTTCGGCTGCTCGAAGCCTTGTGCGCTGGCGCGCCAGGGCAGGCCGGCACCGGTGGCCAGGGCGGCCAGGGCCAGGGTTTGGCGGCGGGTGATGTTCATCAAATGGTCTCCAGAGTGGTAAGGATCAAGTGCAGCCGTATCGGCTGCGTCAACGACACAAGGCGCGGATGTCTTCAGGCACGGGGATGGCCTTGATGCGCTCTAAAAAGACGGTCAGTCTTGCTTCGAAACCTTGTCGGCACGCTTGTCGAGAAAGGCGCGCACACGTTCTTTTGCGGCTTCATCGCCCTGGGCGATGCTGCTGATGAGGGACTCCATGTACAGGCCGTCGCTGTGCGACAGGTCGGCAATGCGTGGCAGCGCCTGGGTAATGGCGTAGTTGCTCAGCGGCGCGTTGCCGGCGATTCTGTACGCCAGTTCGAAGGCCTTGGCCAGGCCCTGGCCATCAGGCACACGATAGTTGCTGATGGCGAAGCTTTGCCCTTCGTCGGCGTCGAAAACGCGGCCTGTCAGCATCATGTCGGTCATGCGCGTCACACCGATCAAGCGGCTGATGCGCACCGAACCGCCGCCGCCGACAAAAATGCCGCGCGTGCCTTCGGGCAGAGCATAGAAGCTGCTGTCTTCGGCCACGCGCAGGTGGGCCGAACTGGCCAGCTCGAGCCCGCCGCCGACCACCGCGCCGTGCAGCACCGCCAGCACGGGCACGGGCCCGTACTGGATGGCATCGAAGCAGGCGTGCCAGGCACGGCTGTGCTGCATGCCTTCGGTGATGTTGCGTTCGCTGAGCTCGCTCAGGTCAAGCCCGGCGCAGAAATGCGGGCCTTCGCCACTGATCACGGCCACGCGCACTTCGGCCGGCATGTTGACCCACACGGTATGCAGCTGGCCCAGCAATTCGTCACTGATCGAATTGCGCTTGGCGGGGCGGTTCAGGCGCACATGCAGTACCGGGCCTTCAAGTTCGATGCGCAGCAGCGCCAGGGTGGCCAACAGTGGGGGCAGGGTGCTCATGGCAGGGCAGGTTCTCTCTCAAGGCGTGATGACGCGTGGATCAGTGGGCGTGGCGTAGAGCGCATCGACGTCTGAAGCCCGCCCGGACAGCACGGCGCGCTGGTTGACGTAGCCCTTGTCGGTGATCTCGCCCGTGGCGGCATTTGGCGCGTCGGGCAGCAGCAGGACGCGCGTGGGGGTCTGCGACGAACCAGCGCCTTCATCGCGCAGGGCCTGCAGACCAGCGCGGATGTGCTGCTGCGCCTGGGCCACCGGCAGCCGGCGTGCGGCTTCGCTAAGGAAGACAAGCACACCCACTTCGCTGCGTTCGTGGCCGGTGATGACCACGTCTTGCGCCCAGGGCGCCAGCGCCGACACCACCTTCACGCGCAAGGTGCCCACGCTGACCCAGGTGCCGCTGCCGAGCTTGAAGTCTTCAGCCACGCGGCCGTTGAAGACCACGCCCTTCAATGGGTCGGCCTCGTCCAGCAAGTGCCCAGCGTCGCCGATGCAGTAGTAGCCTTCTTCGTCGAAAGCGGCACGGGTGGCGTCGATGTTGTTGCGGTAGCCGGGAAAGATGTTGTCGCCCTTCACCCGCATTTCCAGCTTGCCGCCGGGCCCGGACAGAGGCACGAACTTCAGCGCCACGCCCGGCATCGGCAGGCCGATGACGCCCGGGCCTTCCAGCCGCCAGGTCGGTAACGTCACTGCCGGTGCGGTTTCGGTGCTGCCCCAGGACGTCGTCAGCCACAGCGGTTCTGCGCGTACCTTCAAAGCCAGCGTCTGCAGGCGCTGCCAGGTCGATACCGGCATGCCGGCGCCAGCGTAGAACACCATGCGCAGGCGTGACATGAAACGGCGCGCCAAGTCGTGGTCGGCTTCCAGCGCTGGCAGCATCATTTCGTAGCCCCGGGGCACGTTGAAGTAGACGGTGGGCTGAACCGTCTTCAGGTGCGCCAGGGTGCGATCGATGGCCCCTGGCAGCGGGCGGCCGTCGTCCAGGTACATCGTACCGCCGGTGCGCAGCACCAGGTGGGTGTTGTGGTTGCCGCCGAAGGTGTGGCTCCAGGGCAGCCAGTCCAGCAGCACTGGTTTCTCGATGTCCAGGAAGCGCAGGGTCTGGGCCAGTTGCTGCTGGTTGGCGCACAGCATGCGGTGGGTGTTGATCACCACCTTCGGGTGGCCCGTGCTGCCGCTGGTCAGCAGGTATTTGGCGTGCGTCTCGGGCGTGATGGCGGCGTAGGCCTGCATCACGGCCGGGGTTTCGGCCGCGTCCAGTTGCGCCAGGGCCAGTGCGCCTGGGTGGGTGTCTGCGCCCTGGCTGAATACTGTCAATGCGTGGATGCCGGCTTGCAGCAAGGGCGGCCCGTAGACCGCGGCGTCGCTGGCGTAGACCAGGGCTGGATCGAGCGCGCACAGGATGGCGTGGATGCGCCCGTAGTCGCCACCAGCCAGCCGACAGTAGGCACTGCTGACGGTACACACCGCGCGGCCCACGTGCATGCCCGCCAGCAGCAGCACCAAGTGGTCCAGGCTGTTGTCAGACAGCACGACGATGGGTTTGCCGGCTGGCAGCTGCAAGTCCAGCAGGGCCTGCGCCTGGCGGCCGGTGCGTTGGCGCAGTTCGGCCCAGCTCAGGCCACGCCAGCCGGCTGTCGAGTGGCTGTCGGGTTCTGCGAAGGCCAGACTGTCGGGCGTTGCGCGGGCCCAGTGTTCAAGCCATTCGCCTACACAACGTGCATAGGGCTGCAGTGCCTCGGGTGAACGCAGAACGAACGCGCCGGCGCCCAGATCGGTACGCACAGTGGCGGCCGGGGCCAGCATGCGCGGGTCGCTGCAGAAGTCTTGTTGGGCGGGGGTCATGGACGGGTCTCTGTTCACGCCAGACACAGCTGTATGGGCCTGCAATTGATGCTAGGTGCAGCCGCGTAGCCCAGCATCCGGGTTTGCACGACCGTACACACACACCTGCATGGCATGACGCCGGCTGAAAGTGGTTCGGAACCGAGCGTGATGACCCTGCCTTCCAGCTCCAGCCCCAGCCCCAGCCCCAGCCGCCCGGCCGTACCGGTGCGCAAACCCCGCCGCAGCGCCACCGCTGCCGGGCCGGAGCTGGCTGCCGACCCTGCCCGCACACCGCCAACGCCTGACAGCTGGCGGGCAGCCGCCACCGCCGTGCTGGTGGACCAGGGAATCGACCACGTGCGCGTTAGTCTTCTGGCCACCCAGCCGGGCGTCACGCGCGGCAGCTTTTAGGGGCACTTTCGCGGCCGCCAGGACCTGCTGCGCCGCGTGCTGGCTACTTGGCGTGAAACGGCAACGGTGCAGTTGACGCGCCGGCTGGCCAACGCCCGCAGCAGCCCGGCTGAACATTTGCAGGATCTTATTTCGCTGCCGTTTCTTGGCCGTGCTGCCGCCCGTGCGGCGCGCACCGGACAAGCCATCCGCGCCTGGGCCAGGCGCGACGGCTTGGCGCGCGAAGCGGTGGACGAAGCCGATGCCGCGGGAATTGGTCACCACGCCAGCCTTTTCGCCGGGCTGGGTGTCGCTGAAAAGAGGCGCAGCACCGGGCCTTTCTGCTTTACAGCCAAGAAGTAGCCGATTCCCTGCTGGGCCGGCAAGGCTCGGCGGCGCAGAAGAAGGTTCGGCGCACCTTTGTGGAAAGGCTGGTTGTAAGCAGCCGTGCTGCCGACTGACGGTCTTGTTCGAAGGTCTTGTTTGAAGGTGTTGTTGGGGGAGCTGCCTCACGGTCCGGCGCGTTGCGCTATTTCAGCAAACATGGGGCCTTTTTGGCCTGACACTTGGCGCCCATGAAACAGCACACAGCGCGCCCTCTGCGCATTTTTGTCACCGGCTTGCTGGCGGCTTTGCCGCTGGTAGCCACGGTCGCCATCTTCTGGTGGGCGCTCAGCTTCCTGTTTGGGTGGTTGGGCCCCAACAGTGGTGTCGGCCGTGTCTTCGTGGCCATCGGTTTCGGCGTCACCGGCTCAGAAATCATTGGCTACCTGTTCGGCATCGGCGTCATGCTGTTGGCCGTTTTCGGCCTGGGCCTCTTGGTCACCAACGGGTTGCAGCGTGGCCTGGCGCGGCTGCTGAGCAGCGCATTGAAGCGCATTCCGCTGGTGGGCAGTGTTTACGACCTGGCCCGGCGCATGGTGGGCCTGTTTGCGCAGCGCAAGGACGGCGGCATGAATTCGATGAGCGCCGTCTGGTGCCATTTCGGCGGCCCGCCTGATCAGCGTGACGGCGACGCCCCAGCCAACCAGGGCGTAGTGGTGCTGGCCTTGCTGTCCACGCGCGAGCCGGTGCTGATCGATGACCGCGCCTACTTGGCCGTCATCGTGCCCACCGCGCCGGTGCCGGTGGGCGGCGCTTTGCTCTACGTTCCACAGCACTGGGTGCGCCCTGCGGCCGTGGGCATCGAGGCCGTGACCAGCATTTATGTGTCGATGGGCATCACATCGGGCGAACACTTGCCGGCTGCACGGAAAGTGCCCGTTGCCAGCTAACCCCGCGCGGCTGCTCAGTCGCGCAGGCTGTCGTCGAAGTACTCGCCCGGCCCCGCAGCGGCCGGCATCGGTCGCGATTCCTCTTGCCGCCGCAACTGGACGCGGCGGATCTTGCCGCTGATGGTCTTGGGCAGTTCGGCAAATTCAAGTCGCCTGACGCGCTTGTAAGGGGCCAGTTTCTCGCGGCAGAAGGCCAGGATGGCCCGTGCCGTAGCGGCGTCCGGCGCATGGCCGGGGGCCAGGGAAACAAAGGCCTTGGGCACCGCCAGCTTCAGCGGGTCGGGTGATGGCACCACGGCGGCCTCGGCCACGGCAGGGTGCTCGATCAGCACCGACTCCAGTTCGAAAGGGCTG
>JBBQAW010000099.1:0-12125 GCA_038316815.1 Burkholderiales bacterium | reverse complement strand
CCGTTCTTCAATGCCAGGCCCGATGCCGTCTTGAAGGTCTGCCCCAGCTTTTCGGCCGGCTGGTTGAAGCCGTTCTCAGCCGCGCCGGCGCTGAACAGTTCGCTGAACTTGGCGCCCACACGGCCCAGTTCGATGCGGTCTTGCGGGCGCTTCGGGCCGGCCAGACTGGGGGCCACGGTGCCCAGGTCCAGGCTGATGAGCTGGCTGTAGTCGATGTCCTTCGCGCGCGGCACGCCGAAGAGTTTTTGCGCCCTGAAGTAAGCCTCGAAGGCTTCGATCTCGGCTTTCGTGCGGCCGGTGCCTTCGAAGTAGTCGATGGTCTTCTCGTCGACCGGGAAGAAGCCCATCGTCGCGCCATATTCAGGCGCCATGTTGGCCACGGTGGCGCGGTCGGGCAGGCTCAGCGTGCGCGTGCCTTCGCCGCAGAATTCGACGAACTTGCCCACCACCTTGTGCTGGCGCAAGATTTCGGTGACGGTCAGCACCAGGTCGGTGGCGGTGACGCCTTCGCGCAGCCGGCCCGTCAGTTCGAAGCCGACTACGTCAGGCGTCAGCATGTAGACCGGCTGGCCCAGCATCGCGGCTTCGGCCTCGATGCCGCCCACGCCCCAGCCGACCACGCCGATGCCGTTGATCATCGTGGTGTGGCTGTCGGTGCCCACCAGGGTGTCGGGATAGAAGACGCCGTCAGCGGTCTTGTGCACGCCGCGCGCCAGGTATTCCAGGTTCACCTGGTGCACGATGCCAAAGCCCGGCGGCACGACGCCGAAGGTGCTGAAGGCGCCCATGCCCCACTTCATGAACTGGTAGCGTTCCTGGTTGCGCTGGAACTCCAGCTTCATGTTCAGGTCCAGCGCCTTCTTGGTGCCGAAGTAATCGATCATCACGCTGTGGTCGACCACCAGGTCTACCGGCACCAGAGGTTCGATGCGGCCCGGGTCTTGCCCCATCTTGGCGGCCACGTTGCGCATGGCGGCCAGGTCGGCCAGCAGCGGCACGCCAGTGAAGTCTTGCAGCACCACACGCGCCACGACGAACGGAATCTCTTCGGTACGCGCGGCATGCGGTTGCCAGGTGGCCAGTTGCTGCACGTGTTCGGCCGAGACCTTCTTGCCGTCGCAATTGCGCAGCACGCTTTCCAGCACGATGCGCAGGCTGACCGGCAAACGCTTGATGCCAGGAAACTGGCGCGCCAGCGCTGGCAGCGAGAAATACTGGCCACTGCGGCCGGAAGCGGTCTCGAAGGTCTTCAGGGTCTTGGCGAATGCATGCACGGGTAGGCTCCGGGTCAGGGTTTGTCCGATTATGCGGTTGGGGGCCCACCACACCCCGCGTTTAAGGGGTCGGACGAAGCTCATCAATCAAGGGAATTTGCGGGATATTTGCGCAACACAGCATCGCCCCGCGGGCGAAAAGGAACCCGATGAACCTCAGCTCGCTGTATTCACGTGTCGTCCAGCGCGGCCAATTTGCCGTCTTGGGCGCGGCGCTCATTGCCAGCGTCGCCCTGGCCGCGCCGCAGCCTGCACAGGCTCTGACGATCGTGCTGAATTTCGTCAACGCGCCGACCCCCGACCGAAATGGCGTCACATCGATCCCAGAGACCTTTGCGGCCTGGGGCTTCTCAGGCGACATCAACTTCATCCGCACTTCAGTTCTGGCGTCGGTGACTGCCGACTACCTGAGCTACCCCAACAACGTGCAGGACCCGCTGAGCCCCTTGCCCGCCGGCAAGGAACTGAACATCAACTTCACGTTCAGCAACGGTGTGACCGGCCCTGGCAACGGCGACCCCGAGTTCTTCTACATGAACATTGGCGACGCCAGCCCGAACCAGGGCTTCCTGGGGCAGGCCTGCCTGGGCTGCGTTCGCAATGCCAGCGGCGTGGCCACGGTACCCGTCGGAACGATCTTCGGTTCAACCCTGACCGACAGCATTGCCGGCCTGCTGTCGCTGGCCAGTACGGATGCGCACCGCCTGAACCTGCTGGCTGGAACGTCGGCACACGAGGTAGGCCACGCCCTGGGCCTGGTACACCCCACCGGCCAGGCGCCCAACCCCGGTCAGTCCTTGTGGTCGATCATGGCCACAGGCGCTTCACCTTCTTCGATGCCGAGCGTCGAGCGCATCAAGGACCGTGCCTTTTCCTATGGCGAATTCCAGACGCTGGTCAACCGCGTGGGTCTGCGCGACGTGGTGCCGATTCCCGAACCCAGTACCTACCTGATGCTGGCTCTGGGCCTGGCGGTGCTGGGCTGGCGCATGCAGGCGGCACGCCGCCAGCACTGAACCCGCAGCCGCTTCGGCGGGTGTTACACAGGGCCCGCGACAGCGGGCCCTGCCGTTTGTGCGCTGACGACAGGCAAGGTTTGCAGTGCGCGGTCAAAGCGCGACAGACTGGCCCGTTCCAGGTACAGGCAGGGCTTGCCGGTGCGCTGGCAATGCTGCTTGATGCGGTGGTAGGCACTGTGGTTGATGCAGCCGGCCTGGCAGATCACCAGGTCGGCACGCGCCAGCCGGCCGTCCAGCGCATGGGCGTTGTCGTGCAGGCCGCCGTCGTGGTGTTCGAAGCGCCCGCCCAGGCTTTCGACACGGCTGCGGTAGCGCGCCACGGCATGCTGGATGCCGCCGACACACAGCACACGCTGACCCTGCACTGGCGAGATATCGCCCGGCGGGGTTGCAACCGTCAGCTCGATTGGCGCTCTTGCATCGGCCCGCTGGCGGGGCCAGGGCGGGGCCGGTGTGGATGGCGCGGGGGATGCAGGCGGGCTGGCTGGCAGTTTGGCGGACATCGGCGCGGCAGCGGTCATGGCTGGGCGCGGCACGCAGGGTGGGGTGGGGTCGCGCAGCGCAGCGGCGGCGGCAGCGGCCGCTTTTCCCCGCGCCTGCGCCAGGGCCGCGTTTGCGGCCTGCAGCGCCTGGTCGGACTGCGCCTGCTGGCGCAGCAGGCGCTGGCGCAGCGTGTCGGCCTCGGCTTGCAACGCTTGCACACGCGCCTGCAGCGCTGCCTGCAGTGGCTGGCGGGTGGTGGCGCTGCGCGCCTGTGCTGCCAAGCTCAGGCGCAGTTCGCGCAGCGCCATGTCCTGCAGCGCAGCCCCGTGCGTATGCGTCAGCAGTGCCCACAGGGTGGCGACAGGCGCTTCGTTTTCGGGCCGCTCGTTCCAGGCGGCGTGCAAGGCGTCCGGCTGACGTGCTGCAGCCAGGCGTTGCACGGCCAGCGTGTGGCGCAGGCCTAGCTGACGGTGCAGGGCTTCGCTGATGGCGTTGCGCTGCGCCAGGTCGAGGCGCAGGCTGGCCAACACGTCGGCATCGCTGCCCTGCAGACGCACCGGATTGCCGCGCACGCGGCCAAGCGCGTGTTCAAGCAGGCTGCGCAGGGCCGGGGATGTCCAGCTGAGTGCAACCAGCCATTCCTGCGCTTCACCGGGCAGCTGATGCAGGCGGCGGCGCGCGGGGCCCGCGGGTGGGTTGGAGTTTTCGGGTGTCGACATGGTTGTGCCGGTCAGCTGGCATGCAGTGCAAAGCGCACGGGGAATTCGACCCAGCTTTCCAGCGCCGCTTCGCCGCGCGTCGCGGGTTGGAAGCGGCAGCTGCGCACCTGGCGCAAGGCGGCTTCGTCGAAGAGGCGGAAGCCGCTGCCAGACAGCACCTGCACGTCGGCCGGCTGGCCCTGCGTGTCGATGCGAACGCGTAGGGTCACGGCGCCTTCGATGCCGCGTTCGCGCAGTGCAGGCGGGTACGGCGCGGGCGGACAGTGGCGGTGGTCGGCTTGGGCAGAACGCAGGGGCGGGGTGTCTGCAGTGAGAGCAGGCGCAGCGTTCGGCAGACGCGGCTCGGCAGCAGGCGAGCCGGCGGCATCAGCGGCAGCGGCGGCGGCGGCCACTTGGACCACTTGGACCACTTG
The DNA here is from genome assembly GCA_038316815.1 of Burkholderiales bacterium. Classification (GTDB taxonomy): domain Bacteria; phylum Pseudomonadota; class Gammaproteobacteria; order Burkholderiales; family Burkholderiaceae_C; genus Rubrivivax. The sequence continues at coordinate 8,217 of JBBQAW010000099.1, read as the reverse complement.
GACCACTTGCGCCACTTGTGCCACTTGTGCCAATGGGGCCGATGGGGTGGATGGTGCCGATGGCGTGGATTGGGCGGGTGGGGCGGGTGGGGTGGAGGGGATGGATGGGGTGGACGGTGCCGATGGGGCGGATGGGGCGGATGGGGCCGATGGGGCCGGTGGGGCCTCCGCGGTTCCGGCCGGCTTCACCGCTGCAGTCCCTGCGGGCACTGGCAGCCGCAGATTCGGGGCCGGCAGGGGCTGCCAGGCGGGCGCGGCCCTGCGTTGCGGGCTTGCCTCTGTGCGCAAGGTGGGCGGCAGCCGGTTGGCCACGGCGGGCAGCAGCTGCACTTGCAACGCTGGTTGCATCTGCCATGCCAGCTGCCTGGGCTGGCTGGATGGCACCAGCGTCAGGCCCGTGCGCCATGCTGCCAACGCCAGCACGGCGTGCACCAGCACGACCAAAGTGCCGATGCCGGGGCGCCAGATTGAAAGGTTCAACATGCGGGACTCTCTTCAGGCCGGCAAGGCCGGCACCTGCGCTGCGCGCTGCGCCAAGACCCCAATGCGCCCAGGCGCCAGGTCCACGCAGTGCAGTGCGATGCCGAACAGGGCTTCCAGTGCCGGCAGCGCCGCCCGTCCTGCGGTCAGGTCGGCCACCACCTGCCCGCCCTGCACCAGCCACAGCCGGTCGAAGCCGGCCAATGCCTGGTTGATGTCGTGCAGCACCGCCACCAGCGCGTGCCCGCGGGGGCCCGTGAAGTGGGCCAATGCGTCCAGCAGCGCCAGTTGCAGGCCGGGGTCCAGAGCGGCCAGGGGCTCGTCGACGAGCAACAGGCCGTCGTGGGCCTGCCACAGCTGGGCCATCACCCGCGCCAGTTGCACGCGCGCCTGTTCACCACCCGACAGCGTGTCGATGCGACGGCCGGCCAAGTGGCTGGCGCAGGCGGCCTGCAGCGCGCCGGCGACGATGCCGGGCTGGCCCGGGTCGGGCTCGAACGCCAGCCGGCCCAGGGCCACCACCAGTTCCACCGGCATGCCGAAGGCCACGCCATGCTGCTGCGGCAGCACCGCGCGCTGGCGGGCCAGCGTGCGTGCCGGCAGCGCGGCCAGCGGCTCGCCGCGCCAGATCACCTGCCCGCCATGGGCCGCGCCTTCGCCGGCCATCAGGCGCAGCAAAGTGCTCTTGCCTGCGCCGCTGGGGCCGAGGATGGCAACGCGTTCGCCAGGGTTCAGCTTCAGGCTGAAGGGGCCGAACTCGCGGCCGGGTACACGCGTCGTGGCCCGGTCCAGTGTCAACAAGGGTGGAAGCAGCAGCGGCGCTTTCACGCATGCCCCCCTTGCCGGCGTGCCATGCCGCGCAGCAGTGCCAAGAACATCGGCGCGCCAATGAGCGCGGTGAAGATGCCCACCGGCACTTCGGCCGGTATCGCCACGGTGCGGGCGGCGGTGTCGGCCAGCAGCAGCAGCACGGCGCCAGCGGCAGCGGCCAGCGGCAGCACGCGGCGCTGGTCGGCCCCGGCCACACCCCGCACCAGGTGGGGCGCCATCAGGCCGATGAAGCCGATCAGGCCGCACCATGCCACCGCCAGCCCGCACAGCAAGGCCACCGTGACGATGAGCCGCCAGCGCAGCGCCGGTACGTCCACGCCCACGTGCGAGGCCGCGGCCTCGCCCAGTGCCAGCGCGTTCAGCGCCCGCGACAGCTGCCGCCCTTGCCACAGTGCCACGGCCAGCGCCGTGGCGAGCACCGCCACCACGGGCCAGCTGGCGCCGGCCACCGAGCCCAGGGTCCAGAAGCTCAGGCTGCGCAGCTGTTCGTCGGTGGCGAGATAGGTGCACAGGCCCACCACCGCCATCGTCAACGCGTTCAAGGCCAGGCCGGTAAGCAGCAGGCCGCTGACCGAGCCTGGCGTGAGCCAACGGGCCAGCCGGTCCAGCCCCAGGCAGACGGCCAGCGCGCCACCGAAGGCTGCAGCCGGAAGCACCCACAGCCGGGCGGCTGGCGGCAACGTGGCTGCGGCGGCCGCAAAAACGGTCAGCACCAGGGCTGCAGCGCAGACCGCGCCGCTCGTCACGCCCAGCAGGCCGGGGTCGGCCAGCGGGTTGCGAAACAGGCCCTGGGCCAAAGCGCCAGCCAGGCCAAGGGCCGCGCCCACGGCGGCGGCCATCAGGGCGCGGGGCAGCCGCAGTTCCCACAACACATAAGCGCCGCCCGTGGCCGGCCCGTCGCCAGCCCAAGCCCACCAGTCGCTGGCGGCCACGGGCACGGCGCCCACCTGCACGGCCAGCAACAGGGCCGCCAGGCCCGCCACGGCCAGCACCCTGCCCGGTGCGCTTTGCCAACGGTGCCAGAGCTTCGCGCGATGTGACGTCTGCGGTGTCTGCGGTGTCTGTGGCGATGGCGGCACGTACTGCGTTTGCTGCGCTTGCTGCGACTGAGGCGTCGGTCGCGTCGGTAGCTTCGCTGGCGTCCGTGGCTTCGGAGACGCCGACGAGGTGTGCGGCTGTCGTGGCGCCTGCGGCATGGCTGGCAAATTGCGGATGGACATCGGCGCCCTCTCAGGTTGCGGCGTGCAGCGCGTTGGCCAGCGCGGCCACGGCCTGCGGCAGGCGCGGGCCGAAGCCCAGCATCAGCAAGGCGTCTTGTGCCACCACCCGGCGCGCGCGCCCGGCCGGGGTTTGCGCCAGGCCCGGCGCGGCCAGAAGGCCGTCAATGCCACCGGCGGCCTGCAGGCCTTGATCGGTCGCCAGGATGATGTCGGGTGCGGCGGCGATGGCGGCTTCGGGGGTCAGGGGCTTGTAGCCATCGAAGACCGTCAAGGCGTTGGCGGCACCGGCATAGGCCAGCATCGCATCGGCCGCGGTGTTGCGCCCGGACACGCGCACCTGGGCCATGCTGTGCGACAGCACGAACAGCACCTTCAGCCGGGCGGCGGGGCTGCGCTGGCGCGCTTGCACAGCCCCTTGTATCGCCGCTTGCATCCCCACTTGCATCGCCGCTTGCACAGCTGCTTGCACCACCGCTAGCACCACCGCTTGCGTGGCCCGCCAGTCCTGCTGCAGCTGGCCGGCCAGGGCCTGGCCGGCGGCCGTGCGGCCGCAAAGTTCGGACAGGCGCAGCGTGCGGGCGACAACGCCTTCAAAGCGGTGGTCGGCGTCCAGCAGCACCAGCGGCACGCGCGCGGCTTCCAGCTGGCGCAGCACCGCCGGCGGGCCGGCGTCCTGTGTCGCCACGACCAGGCTGGGCCGTAACGACAGCAAGCCTTCGGCCGACAACGCCCGGGCGTAGCCCACGCTGGGCAGCCGGCGCGCGGCTTCGGGGTGCAGCGAGGTGGTGTCCGCGCCTACCAGTTCGGCCTGCGCGCCCAGTGCATACAGCGTTTCGGTCAATGCGCCGCCAACGCTGACGATGCGCCGTGGTGCGCCCGGTGCCCCGGGTGCCCCAGCTGGGGGCGCTTGCGCCGCGGCCTGCCCGGCGGCCAATGCGCCGAACGTGCCGAACGCGCCGAATGCGCTGAGCGCGCCGGACGCGCCGGACGCGCCAACCGCACCGCATGCCCCCACCATTCGCGCCCATTCGCGGCGGTTCAGCAGGTGCATGGCGACGCCTCGGGGCTGCGGCTGTCGCCGGCCAGGCTTTCGACCAGGCTGCGCCAGGCGCACAGCTCGGGCCGGCCGGGCTTGCGTTCGCCGAAGAACATCGCAATGGTCTCGCCGCGGGCGTCGAACAGCTCCAGCGAAGTGACCAGCCCGTCGCTGGTGGGCTTTCGCACCACCCAGGCGCTGGCGATGTGGTCTTCGCGCAGGTGCAGGTTGAAGCCGGGGTCCAGCACATTCAGCCACGGTCCCATCACCTGCACGCGCTGCACGGGCCCGGTGTGGATCTGAATGACCCCGGGGTTGCCGACAAAAACCATCACCGGCGTGCCGGTCGTGGCCGCGCCCAGCAGCAGCGCCTGGGCGCTGTCTGTTTCCACCGGCTGCGCGAAGCGGGGCTCGGCCAGGCGCAGGGCCTGCGTGCGCGACAGGCCGTGGCGGCGCAGCAGGCCGAAGAATTCGTGCGTGTCGCGCAATGCTGTCCAGCCCTCGTGGAAGGCAGCGCGGTCGACCTCGGCATCAGGCTTCTCGGTCGGGGCTGCGGCGGGTGCGGGCAAGACGTCCAGGCCCGGCACGGCATCGGCGCTGGCGAAGCGCGCCACCAGCGCGGCCCAGGCGGGCAGGTCGGTGCCGACACGGGCAAACACCTTGTGCACTGCCACGCCCTGGGCGTCGAAGAACTGCAGGCTGCGCTGCGTGTCGTGTTCGCCGCTTTCGGCAACGGCCAGGCCGTGAACCCAGCGGCTGTAGAAGATGCGCAGGTCGATCTCGGGGCCCAGCACCAGGCCCATTTCGCGACCGGCCGGGCCGCTGGCACTGGCGGCGCGGTAGATGCCGGTTTTCTCGCTGACGCAGGAGACGTTGCGCGTCAACGCCATCACCTCGCCGACGCCTTCGAGCGCGGCGACGAGCTCCGGCCACGGGCCTTGTAGCCGGGTCGCTTGCAGCCCGCTGGGTTGGCTGCCGGCTTGGCTGCCGGCTTGGCTGCGGGAAGGGCTGCTGAATGGGCTGCCGGATGAGCCGCTAGATGAGCCGCTGGATAAGCCGCTGGATAAGCCGCTGATTGGGGTGCTGGACGGGCTGCCGTGCGTGCTGCCGGATGAGCTGGCGGATGGGCTGCTGGACATGCTGCTGGACGTGCTGCTGGAGGGGATGGTGGACGGGCTGCCGGATGGCGCCACGTGCGCGGCGATCAATTCACCTTCGCTGGCGCCCAGCAGGTCGGCAATGTCGCGGTGGCGCCGCGCGCCGGCGCGGCGGGCCTCGGCGTAGCGCTGGCGCAGGTGGGCGCAGGGGTCGGCGGGTGGGTGTGCGGTGCGCAGCAGGGTGGCAGTGTTCATCTCGGTTCTCCTTCAGAAGTCGTGGCGCAGCGCAAGCTGCAGGTGGCGGCCCGGGGCGGTGTAGGCGTCGATCACGGCGCTGGTGGCCGCCAGGCCGCGCACGTCTGCCCAGGGGGTGTAATTCGCGTCCAGCGCGTTGTGCCACTGGGCCAGCAGCGTCCAGCGCGGCGCAGGCTGCCAGCGCGCCTGCAGGTCCAGTACCGTGTAGCTGCCCGGGGCATAAGCCGCGGGTGTGGTGGCGCGTATGCGGCCGGCAGACTTGCCCCGGGCATGCAGCAGGTCGGCGCCCAAGGCCCAGGGCCCAGCGCTGTAGAAAAGGCCCAGCGCGGTGCGGGCTGGGTCGATGCTGTCCAGCGGCTCCTGGGTGCCGTTGCGTTCGCTGCTACCCCGCGCCGCGGCGCTCGCCACAGTGAACCGCCAGGCTGGCGCAAAGCGCCATTCAGCGCGCGCTTCCAGGCCACGAATGCGCGCCTGCGTGAGGTTGACGAACTGGAAGACCGTGGGGTCGGCCGCAGTACCGGCGCCCGAGGTGACTGCCTGGCTGATGAAGTCTTGGTAAGTATTGTCGTAACCGGCCAGTTGCCACGACCAGGCGCCGGCCTGCCCGCGCAGGCCGAGTTCGATGCTGTTGGCGGTTTCCGGCCGCAGGTTCGGGTTGCCAACGCTGCGGTAGCCCGAGGCAACATTGGTGAAACCGTTGTTCACCTGCCCCGGCGCCGGGGCCCGGAAGCCGCGCGCCCATTGCGCATAAGGCGCCAGCGCGGGCGCCAGGCGCCAGACCGCGCCCAGCCGCGGCGTGATGGCGTCGTCAGTCAATGACACCAGATCACCGCTGTAGCCGCTGGCTGAAGGCTTCAGGCTGTAACGGTCCCAGCGCAGGCCGGGAATCAGGGTGATGGCAGCGCCGGCGCCGAGTTCGATCTCGCTTTGCACAAAGGCGCCGCTCAACGTGTAGTCGGTGTCGGGAAAGGGCTTGGCGGGAAAGTTCTCGCCGAAGGGCGGGGGCGCGCTGGGGTTGGGCGTGCCGTCGCGCAGCGCGCTGATGCGCGTGCGGCTGGCGTCCACACCGCCACTGACGCGCTGGTTCAGCGCGCCAGACAGGCTGGCCTGCGCCTGCGTCGAGACGCCGACAAGGCGTTCGCGGTAGCGGCCGAAACGGGTGCGGTCGGCGGCCCTGTTGCGGTCTTCGGCCGAGAACTGCTGGGTGTCGGCGTCCTGGGCGTACAACCGGGTTTCGGCCTTTTGCAGCAGCGTGCCGTTGATGTCCTCAAAGCGGTGTTCGAGCGAAACGCGCTGGCGTTCGACCCGGTCTTTGGCGAGCAAGCCCACGACGGCGGTGGCCGGCAACGCTGCCGGCGCCGCAGGGTTCACAGCACGGCCTGACATCACTTCGACATCCAGCCGGCGTGCGACTGCTTCCAGGGTCAGCCCCAGACGCTGCGTCGGGCTGGCGTCGAACATCAGCTTGCCCAGCAGCACCTGTTGGCGGTAGTTCAGGGGGTTGGGGGCGGTGCGGGTGTTGTCGAGGGCGGTGTTTCGGCCCTGGCTGCCGGTCTCGTGCCCATCGCGCTGGCTCAACAGCAGCAGCGCCTGCCAGGGGCCCTGGCGCATGGCGGCGGCCGCGGTCAGAACGGTGCTGTCATCCAGCTGCGATGCGCCCAGTCGCACGAAGCCGCCCGAACCCTGGCCTGGGCGCAGCACATCGGCCGGGTCCAGCGTGCGCAGGCTCAAAGCGCCGGCCAGGCCGTCGCTGCCGAAGGACGTCGAAGCCGGGCCGCGCAGTACTTCGGCGGCCTGGGTGGCTTCCAGCGCCAGGTAGTCGCCGCGGCCCGTGGACAGCGCACCGAAAGTGAAAGTGGACGGCACACGGATGCCGTCGACCAGGATCAGAACCTGGTTGCCTTCCAGGCCGCGGATGTTCAGCCCTTCGTTGCCAGCGCGCCCCGTGCTGCCCAGCGCCGCGCCGAAGCGCGTGGGGCCGGTGCGCACGCTGAGGTCGACCTGGTTGCGAAAGAGGTCCTTCAGGTCGCGTGCGCCGGCAGCTTCAATGGCCGAGGCCGGCAGCACCGTGACGGTGGCCGGCACATCGTCGACACGCCGGTCGGTGCGCGTGGCGCTGTTGGTGATGGCCGGAAGGGCCGCGGCAGCCGCCAGGTCTGCATTGGCGGCAGGGCCCCTAGCCTGGGCAGGGGCCTGAGCATGAACGGTCGAGGCCATCAGGCCCCAGGCGACGAGCAAAGCGAGCGTGACGGGTGTCTGGCGCAGCACGAAAGCATCCTGGTGAGAGGAAGCACGGGCTGGCGCGTGGCTGGCTGGTGCGAAAGGGGGAAGGGGAGGGTGGGTAACGCGAAAAGCGGGGTCGGGGTCCGAACGAGAAGGTGTTTGGGATGGTCTGGGTGAAATGGTTTGCTGATTTGCTGGCTGGCTGGCTGGCTCGTTGGCTCAGGCGGGCTACTTCGTCAGGATCAGTTTGCCCAATGCGGTTTGGCGCAATCGGTAGACCGAGTGGCCGTGCTCGATTTCCACTTCATGCTCGGTGCCGAAAAGTTCGCTGCTGAGCCAGCGGCGCTGCAAGGCGGGCTGGCTGGCCGTGCGGCGAGTCAGAGGTTCAACCGCTTCGGCGGGTGCAGCCTGCGGCAGCAGGCCAGTACGGCTGGCGGACATCGGTCAACCCCCCGCCATCTGAAGCGCCGCGTGGCCGGCCTGCGCCCCGCCGCTGCGGCCGCAACCGGCCGCAGCTTGCGCGTGGAAGCTATGGTGGGCGCTGTGATGGCAAGCCCCACAGGCTGTGGCTACGCGGGTTTCGTCTTGCAGTTCGTCGAAGCTGGCGCAACCCTCGCCCACGGCGCGCGTGATGTCGCGGTCAGAGATGCGGTGGCAGATGCAAATGATCATGCAGCGAATGTAATGCGAATCGTTCGCATTAGCAAGTGGCCAGATGCCCATGTTGGCTCGGCGCTGCCGCCGCGGCGGCGGATCAGCCCACCCAGCCCCGTCGAACCTGGGTGCCTTAGTTCACCCAGACCTTGAGGTCGGGCCAGCCCATCAGCCTGAACAGGTAGTAGTTGACGGCCGCTTCGGCCGGGTCGTCGGCGAAAAGAATCACCTCGGCGTGGCGCGGCACGCCAGCCTGGGCAATGCGTTTCCACAGGTCTGCAGCGGTCTTGGGTGTGCCGTCGGCGTTCAACAGTTCGGTGTAGGGCAGCGCCACCACACGGCCTGCTGGCACGCGCGCCGCGGCCTGCTTGCCTGATGCGACGAAGACCTTGGGGAACTCGCCCTTCGTGGCTTGCGGGTC
>JBBQAW010000098.1:0-12191 GCA_038316815.1 Burkholderiales bacterium | reverse complement strand
CCCACCACCCACTCGGTTTCGCCCTGCGCGTTCGCCCGCACGGTTTCGACACTTTCGATGTGGCGCACTGCGCCGTCGTCGCGTCGGTGGATGCGGAATTCGCGGCGGCTTTTTCCGCCGTGGCGCACGGTTTCCTGCAGGATGCGTTCCTGTTCGGGCAAATCCTCCGGCAGCACGGCGCCGCTCCAGTCGCTGTAGTGCACAAAACCATCCGCCGTCGGCGCGATGCCGTAGAGGCGAAACATCTGCGCGTCCCAGCGGAGCGCATCCGTGTGGACGTGCCGCTCCCAGACGCCCACCGCCGTGGCCTCGGTCGCCAGCTGCGTGCGGTCCTCGCTCGCGCGCAGCTTTTCCTCGGCAGCGCGGCGCACCGCAATGTCCATCGCCGATGGAATCAGATGCGTGATGCGCCCTTCGGTATCCCGCAGCGGCGCGACCTGGAAATCGATCCAGATCCGCGTGTCGCCTGCCATGCGCACGGGCACGTCGTAGCGCACGACTTCACCGCTGGCCGCACGTTCGCACGCGTCCCGCAATTGCACCTGGATTTCGGGGGAATGGCTCCACCAGAAACAATCCCAGAATTTCTTCCCGAGTACCTCGCTGGCCGGAATGCCGGCCGCATCGATCGGCGCGCGGTTCGCGTAGATCAAGGTGCCGTCTGCCGCCATCACGCCGACGAAGGCAAAAAGATTTTCCAGGATACTGCGAGTGAACTGCTGGCTTTCACGCAGCGTGTCCTCTGCCTGCTTGCGCTCGGTGGTGTCGGTGCTGCTGCCCACCATGCCCAGAAACTCGCCGGAGGCGGAGAAACGCGGCTGGGCGCGGGACTCGAGCCATCGCCAGTCCCCTTCGAGCCGGCGCGCACGAACCAGGGCGTGGAAGGGGCGGCGATCCTGAGCGCAGGCGCTGAACTCGCCGGCATAAGCCGCCACATCGTCGGGATGCACCAGCGGTTGCCAGTTCGGACCGCAAACCTGCTCAGTCGTCACGCCGAAAAAATCACGATAGGTCTGGTTGACGAACTGCAACGCCCCTTGGGCGTCGTGCACCCAGATCATCAGCGGCAGGCCGTCGGCCATGATGCGGAAGCGTTGCTCGCTCTCCCGCAACGCCGCTTCCGACCGCGTGCGCTGGGTGATGTCATCGAAAACGGCGACGAAGTAACCTGTCGTCGGGCAATAAACCGAGACCGACAGACGCAGGCCCAAAGGCTTGAGATCGATCTCGAATCGCTCTGGCTGGCCTGTCGAGGCAACCCGGCCATAGATCTCGAACACTTCCGGGTGCAGTTCCTTGATGCCCGGCATGATTTGCGTGATTTTCTTGCCGGTCACGTTCTCCAGGCCAGTCAGTTTCCCAAAGGCGTCGTTCACCGCCAGATAGACAACATCGTCTGGCTGGCCTTGCTCGTCAAAGAGCATCTGGCAATAGGCGAATCCGTCCAGCATGTTCTCGAACAGCGCGCGATACCTGGCTTCGCTGTCACGAAGGGCATTCTCTGCCGCCTCGCGCTCGGTGTTGTCGCGCGAGACGCCCAGCAGCCCCACCACATTCCCCTGCCCATCGCGGTAAGGCATCTTGCGCGACAGCCATGTCCGCTGCGTGCCGTCGGGCAGGGGCACCACCTCTTCCACATCTTCGGCGATGCCGCTGTCCATGACCCGCCGGTCGTTGACCATGATCTGGCGGGCGGCGGCCTTGTCGCTCAGATAGTCGGCATCCGTCTGGCCCAGCACCTGCGTCAGCGACTTGCCGATCAGTTCGAGAGTGGCCGGATTGGCATAGGTCAATGCGCCGTTGAAGTCCTTGGCGAAGATGACGTCGCCTGTCGATTCGCTGATGGCGCAAAGCATCGCCGTGCTCCGGCGCAACTCATCCTCCATCCGCTTGCGCCCGGTAATATCGCGAAAGACGCTGACGTATCCGGCTGGCCCGCCGCTGGCTTCGCTCAAGGCCGTGACACTCGTTTCCACGGCGATGTCACGGCCATCATGGGTGCGGTGGACGCTCTCGCCGCGCCACTCGCCGAGCTCGCCGATGGCGGCCCACATTCCGGCTTCCGTCTCCGTATCCGACCACTGCTGGGTGTAAACCTCGCCAAGCGGGCGCCCGAGCGCGTCGCTGGCGGCCACGCGGTATTGCCGCTCGGCAGCGGCGTTCAGGTAAATCACGCGCTGCTCTGCATCCACGGCGATGACGGCGTCGCCGACCTGTTCCAGGATCTCGCCACGGAAGCGGTTTGACTCAGCGTCGATGCCTTGCAGCGTGAAAAGCTGCGGGCCGTCTTTGGTCTCGACCACGATCGAATCCACGTCGCCCGTGCGGATCGCGCGCAGGGTGTCCTCGGCCTCCTCCAGCTTCAGGCGCAGCGTTTCATTCTCGGCGCGCAGCTGTTCTTCGGACGAGATGTTGGTATCCATGCTGTGCGTGCGGTTGGCGTGGAGGGGAGTCAGCCCGCCGACTTTCTCAAGTCGAGCCCAAGCAGAATGCGCTCGGTCTGCGACATGTCGCCGATAAAACGGCGCAATGGCAGCGGCAGCTGCTTGATCAGGGTCGGCGCCGCAATGATCTGTTCTCCTTCGACCAGCATGGGGTGCTGGGAGATGTCGACGACTTGCAGCATGTAGCGCCCTTGCAGATACTCCTCGCAGATTTTTCGAATGTTCACGATGGCGCGCGTGGAGTGTGGCGTAGTCCCCGTGACGTAGAGCCTCAGGACGTAATGCGCCGCGTCCTGCGCCGTGCCCTGCGCCGCCGTGACGGCGGCTTCGAAGGCGGCCACTTCGTCGCTGGGAGCGTCCGGTTTTTTCATGAGCGGCTCACGGTCTGACCGGTTGCACGTCCAGGCCGACCAGCACGCGTTCTTCGTTGGACAGATCGCCGATGATTTTCTTGATCGGCTCGGGCAGCCGCCGCACCAGCGTGGGCACCGCCAGGATCTGGTCGCCTGCGGCCAGCGCTGGTGTCTTCAGCAAGTCGATGACCTCGATGCGGTACTGGCCGGCCAGGTGCGTCTCGCAGATGCGCTTCAGATTGGCAAAGGCTGCCAGCGACTTCACGGTCTGGCCGGCGACGTAGAGGCGAAGTTCAATGATCTCGGGCTTGCTCATCGTTTGCTCTTCGTCTTGGCTTCGGTGGTTTTCCCGCCTGAACGCCGTTGCGCCATGGCTGCGTTGTTTTGCCGGGAGTTCGTCTCCTGCCAACTGTCCTGCGCCATGGCAAATTTCGCCTCGGCTTCTTCCGCCTGGCTTTGCGCATTCAGTGCGGCGATCTGCGCCTCGATGGCCTTTTGCGTGCTGGCCCGCCGCACCAGACTGCGCTCGTGATCCCGCCGCTGCAGTTCGGCGTTGGCGTGCTCCTGCGCTGCGTGCGCCAGGCGTGCGTTGCCGGTGAGCACGCCGTCTGCGCCCAGATATACGTCCACCAGATCGATGCCCGCGTCACTGAGCACGAACTCGCGCATCTGGTTCGAGTGCGCCATGCCACGCGACTTCAGCACGAAGATCATGCGGTTGCGCTCGCCGTTCGATTCGACATTGCGCAGCAGCAGCCAGGTGTCCATCAGCGACGACACGCCGACCTGCGAATCCTCGAGCGTGCCCGTGCCGCTGCCGCCCGTGGTGAGGCTGGTGAACAGTGTGGTGATCTGCTGCTGCTTGAAGAAGTCGATGAGCCGCATCAGCGTGGGCTTTACCTCTGCCTCGCTGCGTTCGAGTGAGAGATTGCTGATCGGATCGATGATGACGACCGCGGGACGGAATTCTTTCACCGTGTCATGAATGGCCAGCAGATGTTGCTCCAGACCCTGCAATGTGGGCCGCGAGGCATGAATCTGCAGCAGGCCTTTTTTCAGCCACGGCGCGAGTTCCAGACCGATGGAGCCCATGTTGCGGACGACCTGCGCACTCGATTCCTCGTAGGGGAACATCAGCACCCGCTCGCCGCGGCGGCACGCCGCTTCCGCGAAAGCCGCGCCCAGGCTGCTCTTGCCGGTGCCGGGCGAACCGGAAACAAGCACGCTGCTGCCGCGGAAGACACCGCGGCCTCCCAGCATTTCGTCCAGCCGCAGGATGCCCGTGGAAAGGCGCTCGGTAGGCGCAGCGTGATCGAGCCGCAGCGACGTGATGGGCAGTACCGAGATGCCGCGCTCGCCAATGAGAAACGGGTATTCGTTCGTGCCGTGCACCGAGCCGCGGTACTTCAGCACGCGCAAGCGGCGGGTGGAGATCTGCTCATGCACGCGGTGGTCGAGCGTGATGACGCAGTCGGCCACGTACTCCTCCAGCCCGTAGCGCGTGATGGCGTTGCCCTCGCCCTTTTCGCCAGTGATGATGGCCGTCATGCCTCGATCTTTCAGCCAGCCGAAGAGCCGCCGCAATTCTGCGCGCAGGATGGCGTGATTGGGCAACCCTGCGAAGAGCGCCTCCACGGTATCGAGCACCACGCGTTTGGCACCGATGGAATCGATGGCGTGCCCGAGCCGGATGAAGAGGCCCTCGAGGTCGTATTCGCCCGTCTCCTCGATCTCGCTGCGCTCGATGCGCACATGGTCGAGCGCGATCTTCTTCTGCTTCACGAGCCGGTCGAGATCGAAGCCGAGTGAGCGCACATTGGCAGTCAGGTCGGCTGCACTTTCCTCGAACATCATGAACACGCCCGGCTCGCCGTACTGCGCGGCGCCACGCACGAGGAATTCCATGGCCAGCATCGTCTTGCCGCAGCCTGCGCTGCCGCAGACGAGCGTCGGCCGGCCTGCAGGCAGCCCGCCACCGGTAATCTCGTCGAGGCCGGCGATGCCGGTGGGCGATTTGGCGAGACCGGGTGTCGTGAGCGGGTCGATCTTCTTGTTCATGGCGCGCCGCCTAGTCCACAGCAAAATGGCGTGATGTTGCCTGCCGGGACAGGTATTGTCCACACTGGAGCCGTCGGGCATCTCAATTGCCGGGCAACACGATCCATGACCGCAAACCCCATCCATCCTGACCAAGCACCGCCACGGCATGTGCTGGTTGTCGACGACAACCGCGCCACAGCAGACAGCACCGCAGAGCTGCTGAGCCTGTGCCCCGGCTGGATAGCCGACGTGGCCTATGACGGCGGCGACTGCCTGCGCCAGGCCTGCGCCCGCCGCCCGGATGTCGTGCTGTTGGACCTGCGCATGCCGGTGATGGGCGGGCTGGAAGTGGCGCGGCGGATCCGTGCGCAGTATCCCGGCAACGCGCCCTATCTGATTGCTGTGACTGGCTGCGCCGAAGAGGTGGAAGATCTGGCGGCGATGGACCAGGTGTTCGACCGCGTCCTGGCCAAGCCGCTGGACATTGAGGAGTTGCTGAGCAGCCTGCAGCGGCTGGCCCGCAATGGGCAACCCGTTGAACCCAGCGACAAGGCCTTCGTCGATGTGGCCGAGGTGTTTACGCGGGCGGCGCGCAAGGTTGCCCCGCTGGCGGCTGCCCGCGGCCTGGACTTGAGCTACGACCATGTCGGAGACAGCGTGCTGGTGCTTGACGACGCTGTGCAGCTGCACCGCGCGTTTGATCCGATGTGGCTGAGCCTGCTGGATGTCGTGCGCGGCGGTTCGATCCTGTTGCGCACACGGGCCGATTTGCGGCCGTCCGGCACGGCTACGCTGACGGTGGACGCCGCTGCCACCGGGCCTTTCGTCGACAGCGGGCGCATCGCCATCTGGCTGGACGGACTGGGGCTGCGCCACGACGCGGCGTCTGCGTCTGCGTCTGAAGGCGCAGGAGCGACACCATCGCCTTTGCGCCAGGGCCGCTGCGCGCGCACTGGCGCGCAGCTGAGCTGCTGGCTCGATGCCAAGGAGGGCCTGTTGCTGCGCGCCACCTTGCATTACTCGCAGGCCACCCGCAACGAGGCTGTGGGACGGCCGCTGGTGCGCGATGCCCATGCCTGGCTGGTGGCCCGCCATGTGTTGCCAATGGCCGCCGAGACCTTGAGGCTGCGGCGGCTGGGCTGGGCCGTCACGCCAATGGACAACTGCGCACAGGCGAAGGCTGCGCTCGCCGATGCCCACACGCAGTCATCGAGCGCACCGGACTTGCTGGTGGTATTTGGTGAAGATGGCCTGGCGCTGGCTGATGTGCTGTCGCTGGCGCGCGCCATGCCGGCTACCACCCGTTGCTTGATGGCGCTCACCAGCGGCCACGCTTGGCTTGGCGCACCGGACGAGCTGCCGGGATTCGAACTTTGCACCTCTCCCTTCAGCCCGTTGGACTTGGCTGGGCTGTGCAAGCCACATCTGAGTGACACCGCCGATGCCGCTGATGCCGCTGATGCCGGCGAGCCTGCAGCTGCAGCTGGCTGGACGCAGGACACGCTTCAAGCCGGGCTGACGCGTCCGACCGATCCGGGTCTGGACGACCGGCCACGCGTGCTGGTGGTGGACGACAGCGACGTCAATCGGCTGGTGGGTCGCAGCCTGGTGGAAATTCTCGGCTATGCGGCCGACAGCGCACATGACGGGCTGGACGCCATCGACAGCTGCCGTCGCCGCCCGCCGGCCTGCGTGCTGATGGACGTGGACATGCCGGTGCTGGGCGGCATCGACGCCACGGCCCGCTTGCGCGAACTGCAACGCGCCGGTGAGTTGCCCTTGTTCCCGGTCATCGCGGCCACCGCCAACGGCGACTATGAGGCGGCCTGTCGCGCCGTGGGGATGGACGGTTTCCTGGTGAAGCCACTGGACCTTCGGCAGCTGCGTGCGATGCTGCGCCGCTTCACCGACGGCGTCGTCGTGCGCTGAGGTAACACTTCGGACCCGCAGGCAAATGCGCCTCAACGGCAACCGTGAAGCGCACTGATCTTTCCTGCGGCCGCATGCCGGTGTGGCTGACGCCATGGATCACGCTGTGGCCTACGTGGGGCGCGGTCAAAGCCGCGCGCACCAGGCGTTGCAGGTTGTCGTAGGCCAGCCAAGCTGACTAGCATGCGACGGTCGACCGGCTCGGGGAAGCTTGAACCGATGCGCAGGCTCACGGTCTCGATGCGCCAGCGGTCGAAGTACAACTGCGCCAGGTTTTCGCCGAAAGCTTTGGACAGGCCTTAAAAGCCGCCTGGCCGCATGGGCGCGATGGGCGCGATGGGGGCCATGGTGAGGCGCTGTTCATCAATGCCGGTGAGGTGGTCAGAGCTGGCGTGGACGGTGCGCCGCACGCCGTTTAAGCGCGCCGCCTCTTACGATTTCCTGACTCTTTTCATGGAAACCAGCGCGAACGAGCAGACCGCAGTGGTGTTGCAGATCGAGAGCCCTGCGGGTGTTTCCCCAGCCGGCGCCCGCGCGCCCGCCAACCACCTCAAGGCGCAGGGTCGTTCCCGCCAGTTTTTTTGTTGCTGATCGACTGGCCAGGGGCCAGGCTCAAACGGCGGCCAGCAACTCAAGCAACAGGGCCACGCGCGCCTGCGCCGCACTGTGCGTCGGGCTGACGGGCACCGCACCCCCGCCCTGCCCTATCACACGGCCACTGGCGCAACGGGTGCTCAGGCGCAGCGCTACGCCGGCAGCAAGGGCGCGCGCGGCGGCGGCTTCAAGCTCGGTGTGCAGGCTGCCATTGCCGGTGCCGGCCAGCACCAGGCCGTGAAAGCCGGCGGCAACCGCCGCGTCCACCAAAGCGGCGTCGAACCCGGCGTGGCTGGTGATCCAGGCCACCCGCGGCCAGGCTGCCAGCGGTTTGTCGCAAAGGGCAGCGCCCAGCGCCTGGCCCGCGGGCCAGGGCCGCAAGGGCACAAGCCGTCCGTCTTCCAGCAAGGCCAAGGGGCCGGCCGGGGCCGAATCGAAGGCCTGCAGGCGATAGGCGTCGATCTTGCGGACTTCGTCGCCTGCATGCACCTGCCCACCGAAAGCGACCAGCACCCCGCGGGCGTCGGGTGCCTGCGCCACCGTGACGGCATCCAGCAGGTTTTGCGGCCCGTCGGCCTGCAGCGAAGTGGCCGGCCGCATGGCGGCCGTCAGCACCACCGGCTTGGCTGGCGCCAGCACCCGTTGCAGGAAAAAGGCCGTTTCCTCCAGCGTGTCGGTGCCGTGGGTGATGACCACGCCCGCCACGTCTTCACGGGCCAGTTCAGCGGCCAGGGTGCGCACCAGCGCTTGCCAAAGCGCGTGCGACATGTCTTTGCTGTCCACCTGGGCCAGCTGCAGGGTGCGCAGCGGCACCCCGGCCAGGCCCGGAACGGCAGCTAGCAGATCAGCAGCCGAGAGCTCGCCGGCGCGGTAGCCCAGGTTGTCCTGGTCTGAAGCGGCGCGGCCGGCGATGGTGCCGCCGGTAGCGACAAGCAGCAGGTGCGGATTTGGATGGGGATGCGGGTGCGGGTGCGGGTGCGGGTGCGGAACAGGGTTTGCCATGACCATGGTTTATGGATGAAAATACAGTATCTGGACGAAAATACAGTTCAGTCAGCCGCTTCTGGGCCATCACGCCACGAACGCCCGCCAGGAAGGAAGATACGCATGAACGACAAGCTCAACAGCGCCGTCAGCGACAGCCCCAAGCTGACGCCCCGCCAGCAACAGATTCTGGACCTGGTGCAAAGCGCCATTGAACGCACGGGTGCGCCACCCACTCGCGCCGAGATCGCGGCCGAACTGGGCTTCAAATCGGCCAATGCCGCCGAAGAACATCTGCAGGCGCTAGCCCGCAAAGGCGTCATTGAACTCGTCAGCGGCACTTCGCGCGGCATTCGGCTGAAGACCAACACCCTGCGCTCGCTGGCAGAAGCCCGGTTCAGCCAGTTCGGCAAGCAATACAGCCTGCCCTTGCCGGGCTTGTCGCAGCTGTGCCTGCCCCTGGTGGGGCGCGTGGCCGCCGGCAGCCCCATCCTGGCCCAGGAACACGTCGACCAGACCTACCAGTTCGACGCTGCCCTCTTCCAGAGCCAGCCCGACTACCTGCTGAAAGTGCGCGGCATGAGCATGCGCGACGCCGGCATCATGGACGGCGACCTGCTGGCGGTGCAAAAAGCCAGCGAAGCCAAGAACGGCCAAATCGTGGTGGCCCGGCTGGGCGACGACGTCACTGTCAAGCGCCTGCGCCGCACGGGCACGCAAATCGAACTGCTGGCCGAAAACCCCGACTTCAAGACCATCGTCGTGCCCCCGGGCAGCGACTTTGCACTTGAAGGCATTGCGGTCGGCCTGATCCGCAACACTTTGCTGATGTAAGCCGGGGTCCAGACATGCCACCCGCCTCCGCCTCCGCAACCTCCACCGCCGCCGGCACTTTTCTGCTCTCGCCACCGCGCGCGCTGAAGCCGCGCAAGGCCCGCAGGGCAGCTGAATGCGAACTGCTCGAACAGTTGCCCAACATCGGCCCCAGTCTGGCTGAAGACTTGCGCAGCATCGGCGTGCTGCAGCCGCAAGACCTGGTGACTCGAGACGCCTTCGCCCTGTACCAGGCGCTGTGCCAGGCCAGTGGCAAGCGCCAGGACCCTTGCGTGCTTGACACCTTTCTGGCCGCTGCCGACTTCATGCGGGGCGCCGAACCCCGCCCCTGGTGGACTTACACGGCACAGCGCAAAAAGCAGTTCGGCGCGGTCTGAACGGTCTTAACGGTCGGAACGGTCTGACTGTTCTTACCTGTCTTGCAGAAGGCCCGCCAGGACAGCTGCCGCCCAGCGCTCAGCGTCCCGCTGGCGTCAACATTGTCAAAGCCGGCAGCACCAGCACATGCAGCGCCGGCGGGCCGTCGCCCCACAAAGGCACATAGTCGCCGCGCCGCCAGGGCTCGGAAAAACTTCGGTACAGGGGCGAAAACACGATGCCACTTTGCCCGGTGGAATGCATGAAGCGCGACTGCGCCGGGTTCCCCAGGTCGTACAGCGCTCGCAGGCTGGGGCCGTGCTCGTCCAGATACAGCTCACCCGTGGTTTCGTCAGGTCGCAAGCCCACGCGCGAGACGTTCACGGTGTGGGTGTCCCCGCCCACCGGCACGCGCAATTCGAACAGGCCGGCCAGGGCCTTCACACGACTGAAGGGCCGGTGTTCTGAACGCGCCTGGTGCGCCTGCCCCCATTGCCAGCGCGAAGGGTCGCCGCCGAATCGGGCCTGCAGTTCGTCCAGCGCGCGGGTGAAAGCGGCGTCAGACTGTTGCGCGCAGGTCTCGGGTACGGGTGTGGTGCGGTCGTCGCACCAGCTGTTGTCGCTGGCTGCCAGCACGGTACCCAGGGTGTCGGTGTAGCTGCGGCCCTGCAGGCTGCGCTTCCACAGTGCCTGCCCGGCGTCATCGGCAAAGATACCCTGGCTGATTTGCCGCTGCCAGGCCCAGAAAATCAGCGGCGCGGCCTTGTCTGCCGCCATTTCGCCGTCAAAACCGGCCAGTTGTGCCTTCGCACTGGCCGCCAGCGGGTGCACCGACTGCGCATTCAGCAACCAGGGCAGCAATGTCGGTACGGCCAGCGACTTGACATCCATCTGCAGCGCCGCCATCTCGTCCAGCGTGTGCTGCGGGCGTGAACGCAGCACCGCCTCAATACGCTGCTGGCGCCAGGGCTGGGCCCATTCGCTGGTCAGGAAGTGCGGGTAGTCGGGCTCGACGATGCGGTGGTTGGCCGTGGCAATGAAGCCCTCGGCAGGGTCCAGCACGCGCGGGGTCTCGTCAACGGGTATGAAACCAAGCCAGTCGTAGCGCGCCTCCCAGCCCGGGGCCGGCACATAGCCCATCAGGTCGTTATCGGGCCCGCGCACAGGCACGCGGCCCGGGGCCACCATGCCGATGCGGCCACCGCGGTCGGCCACCACCATGCTTTGCATCGGGGCCACCCAGCTGCGGCTGACGGCCAGGAATTCGTCCACCGACTTCGCGCGGTTGAAGGCCAGGGCCGGGCCAAGGGCATCGTTGTCAGGGTCCAGGGCCGTCCAGCGCATCGCCAGTACGTAAGGCACGGCCGCAGGGCTGCCGGGCTGGCCCAGCACGTCTTCGACATTGCCAGCATCGCTGATGACGGGGCCATGGCGCGTGCGGCGGGCGCTCATCGTGACATCGGGCTGGCCCTTGACGCGAATGACTTCGGTCACTGTTTCGAAACTGGCCCAGCCCGTGGGGGTCTTGTAACGGGTCGGGTCGGTGGGGTCGACCTGCTCCAGGTACAGGTCCTGCACATCGGGCGCGGTGTTGGTGAATCCCCAGGCGATGTGTTCGTTGGCCCCCAGCACAACGCCGGGCAGGCCAGGCAGCGTGGCACCGGCCACCTTCAGGCCTGGGGCTTCCAGCCGAGCGAAGTACCACAGCGCCGGGGTGCTGAGCTTCAAATGCGGGTCGTTGGCCAGCAGCGGGGCGCCGGTGGCGCTGCGGCTGGCGGCCAGCACCCAGTTGTTCGAGCCCACACCTTCCACGCCCGAAGGCGGGGCGGCGTCTTCAACCCGGTCCAGGCGGTCCAGCCAGGCCTGCTTCTGCGCGGGTGGGCCCAGATTCAGGCTGCGGTAAAGCGCGGCGTAGTCGGCCACGGGCAGCGGTGCTTCGCCGGGGTAAGGCGGCAGCATCTGCTGGATGCGGTGCACCGGCATCTGCAGCGCCATGCGCAGGCGCAGCAATTCGCTGTTCCAGTTGCCGCCCAGATCCCAGGCCATCATCAGAGCCCACGACAGGCTGTCGATAGGCGTCCAGGGCTCGGGCTGCACGCCAAGCAAGATGAATTCGGGCGGCCGGGCGCGCAGCGCGGTCGTCAGCACGGCATTCACGCCGTCGGTGTAGGCCTGCACCTGCGCGCGCGACTCGGGCGCCAACTGGTTCCATTGCGCCTGCGCCGCGCGGCGCACACCCAGGGCGCGCAGAAAGCGGTCGCTGGCCAGGGCGCCAGAGCCGAAGGCTTCGGCCAGGCGGCCGGCGCCGATGCGGCGATGGGTTTCCATCTGCCACAGGCGGTCTTGTGCATGCGCCACGCCCAGGCCCCAGGCCAGGTCGTGTTCGCTGCTGGCGCGGATGGTGGGCACGCCCTGAGCGTCGCGCTCGATGCGCACCTCGGCGCGTGCACCGGGCAGGTGCAACGTGCCGTCGACGACCGGCAGCACGCGCTGGGCATACCAAAACACCGCTGCCGCCAGCGATGCGAGCAGCAGCAACAGGGCAAAGGCAACGCGACGAATCCATTTCATGCGCGGGGCTCCGGGGTTCCAAGAATGGCGATGGGTCGCAAACGTTCGTGATCTTTGGCGTTGGCGTTGGCGTTGGCGTTGGCGT
>JBBQAW010000097.1:0-12389 GCA_038316815.1 Burkholderiales bacterium | reverse complement strand
CCTGTGTGGCGTCTGCTGGCGCTGTGCGCTGCTGTCTGGGTGGCCGGCGTGGCCACCGCGGCTTTCAGCGCACGCCGTGCGGCGGGCCGGGCGGCGGTGTTGTCGGTGAAGGAGGACTGGTGAATCCGCGGCGTAGGCAATGGCTGCTGCAGATCGCTCGGCTGACGGGGGCCGGCACGGCACTGGCTCAGGCTCAGGCTCAGGCACAGGCTCAGGCACAGGCGCCAGCCAAGGAACCTGCGAAAGCTGCGAACCTGGCCTCGACTTCTGCCGTGAACCCGGCTGGAAGCCCAGCTTCAGACCCAGCCGCCGACCCGGTGCGCCGTGGCCGGCCGCTGCAGTTTCCGCGTGACCACGGCGCGCACCTGGGCCAACGCACCGAGTGGTGGTACGCCACGGGTTGGCTGTCGACCCAAGGCGACGCGCCAGCCACCGGAACGGTGGGCCTGTTCGGCTTTCAGGTCACTTTTTTCCGCAGCCGTACTGGCCTGGCGATGAACCTGCCCGGCCGCTTCGCGCCACGCCAGTTGCTGTTTGCGCATGCCGCCGTCACCGATCTGGACGGACAGAAACACCTTCACGACCAGCGCCTGCTGCGCTGGTCGGAAAACCCGGCCGCTGCCACTGGCGCGGCCGCGCTGACCGACGGGCAACTGCACATCGGCGACTGGTCGCTCCGCCGCGAAGGCACCCTGCCCCAAAGCCGTTGGCAGGCACGGCTGCCATCGCGCGATTTCGGCATCGAACTGAGCCTGGACGTGACCCAGCCGCCCGTGCTGCAGGGCGACGCCGGCTTTTCGCGCAAGGGCCCGCAGGAACGGCAGGCCAGCCACTACTACAGCCTGCCGCAGCTGGCAGCAGCCGGGCCCTTGCGCATCGGCCGGCGCAGCCTGCCGCTGGCCGGCCGGGGCTGGCTGGACCACGAATGGAGCGACGAGATCCTGCACCCCGAGGCCGTGGGCTGGGACTGGATCGGCATGAACCTGTTCGACGGCAGCGCGCTGACCGCCTTCGTGCTGCGGCGGCAAGACGGCAGCACGCTGTGGGCAGGCGGCAGCTTCGCAGCCGCCGGGGCCAGCCGCAGCTTCGGCCCGCAAGAGGTGAACTGGCAGCCCGGCCGCGTTTGGCGCAGCCCGGCCACCGCTGCCAGCTACCCGGTGCAGTGGACGGTGCAGACGCCGGCCGGCCGCTTTGAAGTGCGCGCGCTGGCCGACGCGCAGGAACTGGACAGCCGTGGCAGCACCGGGTCGATCTACTGGGAAGGCCTGAGCGAACTGCTGGACGCCAGCGGGCGGCGCGTGGGCCTGGGCTACCTGGAGATGACGGGCTACACCGGCCCGCTGCGCATGAGCTAAGCACCCACAACAACCCAGAGCAAGCAGGCTACTGCGGGCGCGAGCGGTAGTCGTTGCGCGACGAACCGGACAGCGGCGAAGCCCCCGTATAGACCGGGCCCGTGCGCACGCAGTTGCCGCCGGCCAGCCGCGCCGCAAAAACGGCGTCTTCAGCGTCGTGCAGCAGGGCCTGCAGGTTCGGCTGCGCCGGGCGCAGCGGTGCCACGCCGACGCTGACCGTGCAGCGCAGGCTGAGGGCCTTGCCGTTGGCCGCGGCGGGCCAGGGCAGGTCCAGGGCCTCGGCGCGTTCACGGATGCGTTCGGCCACGTCCAGTGCGCCGGTGGGGTCGGCCTGGGCCAGGAAGATGCCCAGCTGCGTGGGGGCCAGCCGGGTGACGAGGTCGGCCCCGCGCAACGTGGGGCTGGTCAGGCGGGTCAGCGCGTTCAGGAACGCATCGGCCGCGGCTGCACCATGGGTTTCAGTTACCGATGCCAAACGGTCGAGGTCGACCACCAGCAGACCGGCGCCGGTGCCGTAACGGCGCGCGCGCGCCCATTCGCGTTCGGCCAGTTCCATGAACAAGTCGTGCCGGAAGGCGCCGGTGTCCAGGTCGCGCACTGGCGCGTAATCGGCCACCGCGGCTGGAGGCGCGCTGCGCAGGCGGCTCAAGGCCATGGCCAGGGTGGGCACAGCGGTCGCGAAAAGGGCCAGCGCCGCACCTGTAGCGGCGGCCAGGGCGGCAGGCACACCCAGCACGGCCGACAGCAGCCACGCACTGGCAGCGGCCAAGGCCGCGCCGCTGACAGCCAGCAGTGCGGCCACTGCCGGCAGCGGCCAGCGCGCGGACAACAAGCTTGGCGATGGCGCACTTGCGGCCGGCGCTGCAAGGGCCGCAAGGGCCCCAAGGGCCGATGGCGACGTGGCCGATGGTTGAAGGCCCTGGTCGGAACCCCGGCGCAGCAACGAAGCCGCCGGTGCCGAACCCGGGCGCGAACGGGGGGAGGAAGGTGGCGGAGAGGACGGTGGGGGATGGGGCAGCATGGGCAGGCTCGCAGTGCCTTATTCGACCACAGAGACCGCCAACTTTAGGCCCCAACCCCGCGTTTGTGGGCCAGGATTCAAGTGGTACCGCATTCCGTGGAAGAAAGCCGCGGCATCGGCGGCGGCCCCATGGCCTGTGCAAGCACCCGCCTGTTCGGGTTGCGCTGCACAAGCGCCAGGGCCGGCAAGCCTGGCCACCACAAGGGGCCTCTTTCAGCGCTGCCATAGACTCGTTGCATGCCCAAAGACACCTCGCGCCCAGCCGCGGCCAGCCCTCGTTCGCTGTCCGGGCTGGTGCCCTTCATGCGCCCGTACCGTGGCCGCATCGCCCTGGCCGGCGTGTTTCTGGTGATGGCCGCGCTGAGCACACTGGCGTTTCCGGTGGCGCTGAAAGTGCTGATCGACGAAGGCCTGATCGCCGCCGACCCCGGCCAGCGCCTGCTGGCGCTGCGTGGCCACTTCCTGCTGTTGTTTGCCGTCGGCGCGGCACTGGGCCTGTTCTCGGCCGCGCGCTTCTACATGGTCAGCTGGCTGGGCGAACGCATCACCGCCGACCTGCGTGACGCCGTCTACGCGCATGTGGTGCGCCAGAGCCCGGAATTCTTCGAAACCACGCAGACCGGCGAAGTCATCAGCCGCCTGACCACCGACACCACGCTGGTTCAGACAGTGGTGGGTTCGTCGCTGAGCATGGGCCTGCGCAACGTGGTGATGGGCATTGGCGCCTTGATCGCGCTGATCATCACCAACCCCCTGGTGATGACGCAGGTGCTGGGCATTCTGGTGCTGGTGGTGCTGCCGACGCTGTATTTCGGCCGCCGCGTGCGCAAGCTCAGCCGCGCCAGCCAGGACCGCGTGGCCGACAGCAGCGCGATTGCGGCCGAAGTGCTGGGCGAGATCCCGGTGGTGCAAAGCTACGTGCAGGAAGCGCGCGAATCCACACGCTTTCAGGATTCGACAGAAGCCGCCTTCGACACCGCCATCAAGCGCACCCGGGTGCGCGCATTCCTGGTCGGGTTCATCATCACCGCCACGTTTGGCGCCTTGCTGTGGGGGCTGTACCAGGGCACGCAGGCCGTGATTGCGGGCGAAATCAGTGCCGGCCACCTGGGGCAGACGGTTGTGCTGGTGATCATTTTCGTCAGCGCCGTGGCTGTGCTGTCCGAGGTTTACGGCGACCTGCTGCGCGCTGCCGGCGCGACCGAAAGGCTGATGGAGCTGCTGTCGGCGAAGTCCCCGGTCGAAGACCCGCCTGCGCCGCTGGCGCTGCCGGCCACCCAGGGCGGCTCGGCGCTCAGCTTCGATCGTGTGAGCTTTCATTACCCGTCGCGCCCGAAGCAGCCTTCGCTGATCGACTTCAACCTGCAGGTGCGCCCGGGCGAAACGGTGGCCCTGGTCGGCCCCAGCGGCGCCGGCAAGAGCACGGTCTTCCAGTTGTTGCTGCGCTTTTACGACGCCCAGCAGGGCACGGTGCGCGTGGACGGCGTGCCTGTGCGCGAAACCGCGCTGGCTATCCTGCGCCAGCGCGTGGGCATCGTGCCGCAGGACAGCACGGTGTTTTCGACCACGGCGCTGGAAAACATCCGCTACGGCCGCCCTGACGCCAGCGACGAAGACGTCATCCGCGCCGCCAAGGCCGCCTACGCGCACGACTTCATCAGCGTCCTGCCCGAGGGCTACAAAACCTATCTGGGCGAACGCGGCGTGCGCTTGTCGGGCGGCCAGCGCCAGCGTATTTCGATCGCCCGCGCGATGTTGAAGAACCCGCCCCTGCTGTTGCTGGACGAAGCCACCAGCGCGCTGGACGCCGAGAGCGAACGCGTAGTGCAGGCCGCCCTGGAAGCGGCGATGAAAGACCGCACGACGCTCGTCATCGCCCACCGCCTGGCCACCGTGCTGCGCGCCGACCGCATCGTGGTGCTGGAAGCCGGGCGCATCGTCGACACCGGCACGCACCATGAACTGGTGGCGCGCGGCGGGCTGTACGCGCGCCTGGCGGCGATGCAGTTCGACGCTGCGGCGCCTGCCTTGGCTTAGCCGATGCGCAGGCGACTTGTGCACACCCGTGCGCACAACCTTTGCGCACACCCTGTGCGCATATTTTTGGCGCACAATCTGCGGGAATCAGCGAAGGAGTCGAGCCATGTTGAGCACGCGTGACACCGCCAAGCGGGCCATCAACCTGTCCTTGAATGCCAAGGTGCTGGACGTTGCCCGCGGTCTGGGCCTGAACATCTCGCAGACGGTGGACGAACTGCTGGCGGCCGAGGTCGAGCGCCTTTACTGGCAACGCTGGAACGAAGACAACCAGGCTGCCATTGCCCACTACAACGAACGCGTCGCCAAGGAAGGTCTGCCGCTGGCCAGGTACCGCAGCTTCATGAAGGGCAGCTGAGCGGCGGCAAACCCGCCTGCGACCCAGCGACCACCGGCATGGCCAGATTCGACGTCTATCGCAACCCGGAAGCCGCTGAGCGCCGGCACACCCCGTACTTGCTAGACGTGCAAAACGACTTCATCAGCGACCTCCAGACGCGCATCGTTTTGCCACTGCGGCGCGAAGCGGCCTTCGGCCCGCGGCCTGAGCGGCTGAATCCCCTGTTGCGGGTGGGCGACGATGCCGTGGTGCTCGACACCGCCACCATCGGCGCCGTGCCCGCCAGCGAACTGCGGCAAGCCGTTGCCAGCCTGCGCAGCCAACGTGACCAGATTCAAACCGCGCTGGACGCCCTGTTCGGCGCTTACTGAGCCGACATGAACACTGCCTTCGAAGATTTCATGCGCCATGTCGCCACCCACGGCGTGGCCAAGGCCGACCGAACCGGCACCGGCACCACCAGCGTCTTCGGCCACCAGATGCGTTTTGATTTGCGCCAGGGCTTTCCGCTCATCACCACCAAGAAAGTGCACTTCAAGAGCGTGGCGCTGGAACTGCTGTGGTTCTTGCGCGGTGACTCGAACGTGCAATGGCTGCGCGAACGCGGCGTGACGATCTGGGACGAATGGGCGCGGCCCGACGGCGACTTGGGCCCGGTCTACGGCGTGCAGTGGCGCAGTTGGCCCACGCCCGACGGCAGGCACATCGACCAGATCGCCGACGTGGTGAAGGCGCTGAAGACCAACCCCGACAGCCGCCGCATCATCGTCAGCGCCTGGAACGTGGCCGAACTGTCGAAGATGGCCTTGATGCCCTGCCACGCCTTCTTCCAGTTCTATGTCGCAGACAACAAGCTCAGTTGCCAGCTCTACCAGCGCAGTGCCGACATCTTCCTGGGCGTGCCCTTCAACATCGCCAGCTACGCCCTGCTGACGCACATGCTGGCCCAGCAATGCGACCTGGAAGTGGGCGACTTCGTCTGGACCGGCGGCGACTGCCACATCTACAGCAACCACCGCGAACAGGTGGCGCTGCAGCTCAGCCGCGAGCCCCGGCCTTTCCCGAAGCTGGTGCTCAAGCGCAGGCCCCCGAGCGTGTTCGACTACGGATTCGAAGACTTCGAACTTCAAGGCTACGACCCGCACCCGCTGATCAAGGCGCCGGTGGCGGTGTAACGCGGGCCGGCCCGCCGTCGCCGCACGCCGCACGCCGCATGTCCACCGCGCATTCGCTTCGCCACCAGATCAACCGCCAGATCGGCCTGTGGCGCTCGCTGCTGGTGTACCGCTGCATCCCCTGGCGCGGCGGCCAGTTGCGGCGCTTTTACCGCCGCTTCGTTCCCAAGGGTGGCCTGGCTTTCGACATCGGCGCGCATACCGGCAACCGCGTGGCCGCTTTCCTGCACCTGGGCGCCCGCGTGGTGGCAGTGGAACCCCAGCCCGACTTCGTGCGCCTGTTGCAGCGCCGCTTCGGCAACGACAGCCGGGTGACGGTGCTGCCGCTGGCGCTGGGCCAGGCGCCCGGGCAGGCGCAACTGCTGGCCAGTGTGCGCACGCCCACGGTGTCGACGCTGTCGGCCGACTTCGTTCGGCGGGCTGCCGCCACGGCCTCGTTCCGCGGCGTGCGCTGGGATCCCGGCCCGGTGGTGCAGGTGGACACGCTGGACGCGCTGATCCAGCGCCACGGCCGCCCCGACTTCGTGAAGATCGATGTCGAGGGCTACGAACTGGCGGTGCTGCTGGGCTTGAGCCAGCCGCTGCCGGCGCTTTCGTTCGAGTTTCTGCCCGCGGTGCGCGATGTTGCTCTGGGCTGCATCGACCGGCTTGAGGCGCTCGCCGCGCCCGGCGCGCAGCGCTATTTGTACGCCGTGTCGCTGGGTGAACGCCAGCGCCTGCTGCAGCCGCAAGGCCTGCCGGCCGAAGCGATGCGCGCCTGGCTGCTGGCCCTGACTGCGAACTCGCCGTCGGGCGACGTGCATGCCTGGTGGGCGCCAGACCTTGTATCAGGCGCCAGCGGCTGAAGACGTGGTCGGCTCTTTCTGCATTCGCCGAACCAGCCGCGCAGGATGGGTGCTGCGGCCGGCCGGCGAATCTGCCTGGGGCGGCGCAGGGGCCGGACCATCGAAAGCCCGAAGCAGCACACGGGTGAGTTCATGCATCGGCCCCAGCACGCTGGCTGGCGGCTGCAGCCCTTGCAGGAAGCCCAGCGCCTGCAGACGTTGCAGCAAGGCCGGGTCGTCGCTGATCACGTGCACCGGCACGTCCCAACTGGCGCCCGGGCCGGCGACCAGTGCCGGTGGCTGGTGGTCGCCGACCAGCACCAAAACCAGCGGCCGCGGCGCCAGGTGCTGCACATAGCTGGCCAGCCAGTCGAACTGGTAGCGCAGGCCGTCGATGTAATGCGCCAGCGGTTGCTGCAATGCCAGCGGCGCGGCCAGGGCCGCAGCGGCCTGTTCTGCCGTGTAGGCCGCTGACCCGCCCAGCCGCGCCCAGTCATCGACGAAGGGTGCCAGCGGCTGGAAGGGTGCATGGGTGCTGATGGTGGGAAAGACCACGAAACGCGGCTGCCGGGCCAAGGGCTGCAAGCCCGAGACGGGCGCATCGCTGCGCCCCAGTTCCTGATCGTGCAGCAGCGCCATCGCCGCCTGGTCAGGGATACGCCAGTAGCCGAAGTCGGGCCCGGCGTAGCCGATGCCGGCGTCGTCGGCCAGCCGGGTGTAGCCGTAGAACGCGCCTTCGGGCCAGGCGCGCTTGATGCCTGGCAGCCAGCCCACCGTGCGGTAGCCATGGCGCGCAAAGTGGCTGACCAAGGTCGGCCGCTGGCTGGCCAGCAGCAAGTCGTGGTGCCCGGGCTCGGCCATGGGCAGCCCGCTGAGCAGGCTGGCATGGGCCAGCCAGGAACCCCCGCCGAAAGTGGGCGAACGCACGCGTGCCGAAACCACGCCGCGCCCGCTGTCAGCCAGGGCCTGTGCGAGCCGGGCCCGGGGCGCCGCCAGCGCCGCGGCCACTGGCGCCAGGTCGAAGCTGACAGCGCCATAGGATTCAGCAAACAGCAGCAGCACGTCGGCCTGCGCGCCCGTCCCGTCAAGCGTGGCGAGCCCGTTCAGCGTGCCGTCGAAAGCGGGGCCTTCACCCAGCACTGCCGCGCCATGGGCAGGCAGCAACACCCTCAGCATTAGCCGGGCCTGCTGATGCAGCGTAGGCGAAAGCGGCAGCGAGAAGAACCAGCGTGTGTCGCGCCCGTCCTGCGCATAGGCGGCGAAGCTCAAGCTCAAGGCCGCCACCGTGGCCAGCAGCAGCGGCCGGGGCCGCGGCCACGCCAGACACAGAGCCAGCCGCACGATGGCCACCCGCACCAGCAGCGTCAGCAGCACTGGCCCGGCCAGCCCGCCCAGCAACAGCGCTGCCACCTGCCCGGGCGACAAGGCTGCAGCCGCCACCCGCAGCAGTTCCAGGCCATGGCGGCCGTCCCAGTAGAGGTTGACCGGGCGGCCCAGCACGGCCGGGGCAGTGACGTCGGCATAGCGTACTGCCACCAGCAGCATGAAGCCCAGCGCCAGCGCGGTGGCACTGCGCGCACCCAGTGCTCCGCGCCAGGCCACCCAGCCCAGCAGGGCCGCCAGGCCCAGGCACAGCTCGAAGGAGAGCCTGGGCATCCAGTGCACGCCGAAGCCCGGCCAGCGGTTCTCGAAAGTCAGCAGGCTGTTCAGGAAAGCGAAAGCCAGGCCGAACTGCAGCAGCCAGATCAGGGTTCGCGACAGCGCTCTGCCACCCGACGCGCCGGGCGCGGCCGGCACGCCCGGGCTCACTGACGGACGGCCTCGAACTCGATGATCAGCGCCACCTCGTCGCCCACCCAGCCATTGGCCACCGCGTAGTTCATGCCGAAAGCGCTGCGCTTGAAGCTGCCGCGCGCTGACACGCCCATGAGGTAAGGCCTGCGGCCGATGCTGCCCATCGGGGACTCGGCGCTTTTGTTCCAGGTGGCCTGCAGCGTCAGCGGCTGGCTCTTGCCCAGCAGCTGCAGCTGGCCGGCAATTTCGAACGTGCGATCGCCAGTGCGACGCGCGGTTTCGGCGGTGAAAACCATGCGCGGAAACTCGCCGCTGTTGAGGAAGTCGGGGCCCTTCAGATGTTCGTCGCGCTTGCGCTGATTGCTGAAGACGCTGGCGGTATCGACCTCGATGCGCACCGCCGAGAGCCGGGCGCTGGCCTCGTCGAAGCTGTAACTGCCGCGGGCGGTGCGGAACATGCCCAAGGTCTTGGCGTAGCCGATGTGGTCCACCAGGAAGGCCACGGTCAGGTGGTCGGCGTCGATCTCGTAGCGCGCTGCCTGGGTCTGCGCGGCGGCTTGCGCGTGGACGTGCGCCGGCACGGCTGCCAGCAGGCCCAGGGCGGCAGCCAGACAGAGACCGGACATTCGCCTGCGCTGGCTGCTGCGCCACAGGCGGGGCGGGCTGCAGGTGCTGGCAGGTGTGGGTCCGGACGCGGGTGTGGGTGTTGCGATGTTCAAGGCCATATTCAAGTCTCCAGACAAAGTCGGCGCGTGCGCGCCAGGAAGCTCACATCGACAGCGAACGAGCCGGCCAGCAAAGCCAGGCTGGCCGCCGCCAGCAGCATAGCCAAGGCTGGCGACACGATGGGCACCAAGCACACGATGAGGCTGGTGATCTGGACCACGCACACCGTCTGGCGCCGGCGGCTGGGTGGCAGCGGTGCGGCCAGCCAGGGCCAGTACCAAGCGGCGGCGACGAACAGGTAGCGCAGCAGCCCGGCCAGCAGCACCCAGGGCCCCGCCTGACCGGCCTGCCAGACCAGAGCGCACAGCACCAGGGTGTAGGCCGCGTCGGTTTCCATGTCGAAGCGGGCGCCGAACGCACTGGCCAGGCCGCTGCGGCGCGCCAACGCGCCGTCGGCCGCGTCCAGCAGCGCTGTGGCTGTCGCCAGCACCACCACGACCCAGGCCAGAGCGCCCGGCCCCGCCTTCGGGCTGGACCAGGCGGCTTCGCCCAGCAGGCCGACCAGCAGAGCGGCCAGCGCCAGCCGCACGAGTGTGATTCGGTTGGCGTTGCCAAAGCGGGCGTGGGGATGCGTGCCGGCGCGCAAGCCCGCGCCGATGCCCATGGCGCCTGCCGCCAGCCAGGCCAGCGCCTTGAACACGTAGTCGGCGCCCAGGCCTGCGGCCCAGGCTGCTGCCAGCGCCGCCAGCAGCAAGACAGCAGCCACCAGCGCCACGTCGCGCCACACGCCGCGCGTCAGGGCCCGGCGCGTGGCGTGCACGCCGCTGGGCCCACTGGGCCCCCCGGGCCCAGTGGGCCGCGTGGGTGAAAGGGGCTGCAGCGGCGGGTTCATGGCCATGACCGTACCATCTGAATGTCATCTCCGTGCGGCGAGCGGGCATCGGCGGGCGGCGCGGGGGCACTGAAGCCAGAAGCCCGTCACCCTCGTCACCCTCGTTACCCCCGTCTTAGCCGTCATCCCCGTCATCCCCGTCATCCCCGCCATCCCACATCCGTTACTCCAGTCTTAGCCGTAATCCCCGTCTTCGTTGACATCCCCGTCTTCGTTGACATCCCCGTCATCCTCGGTCGGCGACCTGACCCGGCAATTCGTCCATCTCCTGATCGCTTGAGCACCGCACCCCTTCCCCCGTCATGCGAAGCCCGCGCCTGCTGGGTAATTGCGCCCGGCCGCGCGGAACTGCGCACCGAGACACTGCCGGCCCTGCCGCCAGGGCAGGTGCGCGTGCGCACCCTGCACAGCGCCGTCAGCCGCGGCACCGAAGGCCTGGTCTGGCGTGGCGAAGTGCCCACCAGCGAATACCAGCGCATGCGCGCGCCGTTCCAGGCCGGCGACTTTCCGGCGCCAGTGAAGTACGGCTACGTCAACGTCGGCCGGGTCGAACAGGGGCCAGCGGACTTGTTGGGCCGCACGGTCTTCTGCCTGTACCCGCATCAGACGCTGTACCAGGTGCCGGCCAGCGCCGTGCTGCCTGTGCCGCCCGGCGTGCCTGCAGGCCGGGCGGTGCTGGCGGCACTGCTGGAGACCGCGATCAACGCCCTGTGGGACGCCCCACCGCGCGTCGGCGACCATGTCGCTGTGGTCGGCGGCGGCACGCTGGGCCTGCTGGTGGCCTGGCTGGCAGCGCAGGTGCCGGGCTGCACGGTGCAGGTGGTCGATACCGAACCGGCGCGCGCCGCGGTTGCCTCAGCTCTGGGCGCAGCTTTCGCTTCACCCGCTTTAGCCAAGCCCGAGGCCGACCTTGTCGTCCACACCAGCGGCCAGGCCGCCGGGCTGGCCACGGCGCTGCAACTGGCCGGCTTCGAGCGCACCGTGCTGGAACTCAGCTGGTACGGTAGCCGCGCAGTGCAGGTGCCGCTGGGCCAGGCCTTCCATGCCAAGCGGCTGGTGCTGCGCAGTTCGCAGGTTGGCAGCGTGGCCCCGGCGCAGCGTGCCAGCTGGACGCACCAGCGGCGGCTGGCCCTGGCCTTGTCGCTGCTGGTTGATCCGGTGCTGGACCGCCTGCTGACGCACCAGGCCACGTTCGACGACCTGCCCGAGGTACTGGCGCGACTGGCCAGCCCGACGGGCAATGCGTCCGACGTCCTGTGCCAGCGCATCGACTATCCGCCCCTGTGAAGCACTGGGCCGAGCCCCGCCTGCAGTCCACCCCACCCCACCCCACCCCGAACCCGCGCCAGAAAGGCCCGCCCCGATGTACGCCGTCAACGTCAGAGACCATTTCATGATCGCCCACAGCTTTCGCGGCGAAGTTTTCGGGCCCGCGCAGCGCCTGCATGGCGCCACCTACGTCGTCGACCTGGAACTGCGCCGCGCCGCGCTGGACATCGACGGCATCGTCGTCGACATCGGCCTGGCCACCCAGGTGCTGCGCGAAGAGCTGACGGCGCTGAACTTCCGCAATCTCGACGACCTGCCCGCGTTCACCGGCCGCAACACGACCACCGAATTCCTGGCGCGCGAGATCTTCGACCGCGTCGCGGCACGCATTGTCACCGGGGCGCTGGGCCCGCATGCCTTGCCCAGCGCCGGGGCGCCCGGCCTGGCTCAAATTCGCGTGACGCTGAATGAATCGCACGTGGCCTGGGCGTCGTATGAAGGCGCGCTGCCTCAATCGGCATGAAGCGGCGCGAACCGTCGTGAAGCGGCGTGAATCGGTGTCAAGCGGCGTGAAGCGGCCTGAACCGGCGTCAAGCAGCATGAAACGCCATTGATGGCCGCTGTGCGCGCATTCACCTTTCTAGTGCCTGGCGACTGGTCGACGCCGACCGGCGGCTACCAGTACGACCGACGCCTGGCGCAGGCGCTGGGCGCGGCGGGCTGGGCCGCCGACGTGTTGCGCCTGGACGCCGACTGGCCCACGCCCGACGCGGCAGCCCTGGCCCATGCGGCGCAGCAGCTGGCCAGCTTGCCCAGCGGCACGCGGGTGGTGGCCGACGGGCTGGCGTTCGGGGGGATGGGTGACAGCGTCGCCCCACATGCCGACCGGCTGCGCTGGGTGGCCCTGGTGCACCACCCGCTGCATCTGGAAACCGGGCTGGCCCCGGCCTTGCGCCAGCACTTGCTGGCCAGCGAAACGCGCGCACTGCAGTTCGCGCGCCGCGTCGTCGTCACCA
>JBBQAW010000096.1:0-12459 GCA_038316815.1 Burkholderiales bacterium | reverse complement strand
GCTGCCGCTGGCGCAAGACGGCTTCGGCCCGACGGTGGAAGACGTGCGCAAGGGCCTGATCGGCAAGATCGGCGAGAACATGGCGATCCGCCGGTTCAAGCGCTACAGCGGCGGTGGCCAGCTGGCCAGTTACCTGCACGGTACGCGCATCGGTGTCATCGTCGAGTTCACCGGGGACGACGTCGCCGCCAGGGACGTGGCCATGCATGTGGCTGCGATGAAACCGAAGGCGCTGGCCACCAGCGACGTGCCGGCTGAATTGATCGAGGTCGAGCGCCGAGTGGCAGCCGAGAAGGCCGCTGAAGACTCGGCCGCAGCCGTGGCAGCAGGCAAGGCTGCGCAGTCGCCCGAAATCGTCGCCAAGCGCGTGGATGGCTCGGTGCAGAAGTTCCTGAAGGAGGTCTCGTTGCTGAACCAGACCTTCGTGAAGAACGACAAGCAGACCGTCGAGCAGATGCTGAAAGAAAAGGCCACCAAGGTGGCTGGCTTCACGCTCTACGTCGTGGGTGAAGGCATCGAGAAGAAGGTGGACGACTTCGCAGCGGAAGTCGCGGCCCAGGTCGCTGCGGCGAAAGGGCAGTAGGGGTCAGCAAGGGCCAGCAATGGCCAGCAATGGCCGGTAAAGGCAGGCTGCCAACACGTCGTCGTCAGCGCCTCGCCTTACACTGCCGAAGTACCGTGAAACCCATTACCAGAGGTCGCACCTGATGCCCGCATACAAGCGCATCCTGCTCAAGCTTTCCGGCGAAGCCCTGATGGGCGAAGATACTTATGGTATCAACCGCGCCACCATCGTGCGCATGGTGCAGGAAATCCAGGAAGTCACAGAGCTGGGCTGCGAGGTGGCCGTTGTCATTGGCGGCGGCAATATCTTCCGCGGCGTGGCAGGTGGTGCTGTCGGCATGGACCGAGCCACAGCCGACTACATGGGCATGTTGGCCACAGTAATGAATTCGCTGGCCCTGGCCGACACCATGCGCCAAGAAGGCATGACCGCGCGTGTAATGTCGGCCATCAGCATCGAACAGGTCGTCGAACCCTATGTGCGCCCCAAGGCTTTGCAGTACCTGGAAGAAGGCAAAGTCGTGGTCTTTGCGGCGGGTACTGGCAACCCTTTCTTCACCACCGACACGGCTGCTGCCTTGCGTGGCGCAGAAATCGGCGCGCAGATCGTGCTGAAGGCGACCAAGGTCGATGGTGTTTATAGCGCCGACCCCAAGAAAGACCCGAACGCCACGCGCTACTCGACCATCAGTTTCGACGAGGCGATCTCGCGCAACCTGCAGGTCATGGACGCCACGGCTTTTGCGTTGTGCCGCGACCAGCGTCTGCCGATCAAGGTCTTCAGCATCTTCAAGGCCGGCGCACTGAAGCGCGTGGTGCAGGGCGAGGACGAAGGCACCCTGGTGCATGTTTGAGGAGGCAATAGAGCAGCCATGAGCATTCCCGATATCAAGAAGACCGCTGAGCAGAAGATGGGCAAGTCCATCGAGGCGTTCAAGAGCGACCTGCACAAGATACGCACCGGCCGCGCCCACCCCGGCCTGTTGGACCAGGTGCAGGTTGATTACTACGGGTCGATGGTGCCCATCAGCCAAGTGGCGAATGTGTCGTTGCTCGACGCCCGCACGATCAGCGTGCAGCCGTGGGAAAAGGGCCTGGGGCCGAAGATCGAGAGGGCGATTCGCGAGTCCGATCTGGGCTTGAACCCTTCGTCCCAGGGCGACCTTCTGCGCGTGCCGATGCCCGCCCTGACCGAGGAACGACGCAAGGAACTGACCAAGGTCGTCCGTAACGCCGGCGAGGACGCGAAGATTGCCGTCCGTTCTGTTCGCCGTGATGGCAACGAGCAGCTCAAGAAGTTGCTGAAGGAAAAACTCGTTGCAGAAGACGACGAGCGGCGCGCCCAGGACGAAGTGCAGCGCTTGACCGACCGTACCATCGCCGAGATTGATCGCCTGGTGCAGGCCAAAGAAGCGGAAGTGCTGGCCGTCTGACACCGCCCTCAGCGTTCAGCCACCCCATGCCCAGAACATCCCCGGCCGCAGAGGCCGATATCACCGCCGCAGTGCCCCGCCATGTGGCCGTGGTCATGGACGGCAACGGCCGCTGGGCGCGCCAGCGCTACATGCCGCGTTTTTTCGGCCACAAGCAGGGCGTGGACGCTCTGGTGCGGGCTGTCAATGCATTTGCCGACCGCGGCGTGCAGTACCTGACGGTGTTTGCGTTCTCGTCCGAGAACTGGAAGCGCCCCACCGAGGAAGTCTCGGGCCTGATGAGTCTGGTGCTGGTGGCAGTGTCGAAGTACCTCACCAGGCTGGCCGGCGATGGCGTGCGCATTCGCATCATTGGCGACCGCTCGGCGGTTTCTGACAAGCTGCGTGCGGCCTGGGAACATGCCGAACAACTGACCGAGAACAACAGCCGCATCACACTGTCCGTGGCCTTCAATTACGGTGGCCGCTGGGACGTTGTGCAGGCCTGCCGCCGTGCCTTGGCCGACGGTGTGAAGCCCGAAGAATTCGACGAGCAGTTCCTGTCGCGCCAGTTGGCTTTGAATTTCGCGCCCGATCCCGACCTGTTCATCCGCACGGGCGGCGAAATGCGCATGAGCAATTTCCTGCTGTGGCAGGCGGCTTATTCAGAACTGTTCTTCACTGAATGCCTGTGGCCCGACTTTGGCGAAGCCGAAATTGATGCCGCCCTTTTGGCTTACGCACAACGTGACCGCCGCTTTGGTGGCATTCGTGCGCCGGAAGTCGTGCCTGAAGGCACATGACATGGCACGTCATGGCGGGGCGGTACTTGCCCGTGGCCGTGCCCGTCTGCAGCCCCGGCGCGACTGACGCCATGCTGCTGCAACGTGTCATTACAGCCCTGGTGCTGGTCGGCTTGCTGCTGCTCGCGGTGGCACAGAACACGGTGTGGCCTTTTGCCTTGCTCACCTTGGGCTTGATGGCCGCAGCTGGCTGGGAATGGGGCCGTTTGAATGGCGCCGGCGCAGCGGTCGCCTGGTTTTTCGGTGGGCTGGTGGCTGCTGCTGGCTTGGCGGCCTTGTCAGGGCCATGGGCCGGGCATGCCCCGGGCGGGCTTTGGTGGGCTGTGGTGGCGTCGTGGGCGCTGGGTGGCGGCCTGGCCCTGCGCAGTGGGCCGCTGGCGTGGCCCCGGCTGCCGCGCGCCGCGCGCTGGAGCCTGGGCCTGGTGGGCCTGTGGGCAGCCTGGCTGGCGCTGGCCCATGCACGGGCGCTGGGCATCAACTTTCTGCTCTCGGCCCTGTGTCTGGTCTGGATGGCTGATGTCGCGGCTTACTTCGGCGGCCGCCGCTTTGGCCGTCGCAAGCTGGCTCCCACCATCAGCCCCGGCAAGAGCTGGGAAGGTGTCTGGTCAGGTTTGCTGGGCGTCGTGCTGCTGGCCTTGCTGTGGCTGTCCATCGACCGCCATTTCAGCGTCGACAGCGCCAGCCTCTATACCCGGCTGCAGCAAGGCCTGGGCTGGATCGGCATGATGCTGGCCTTGGTGGCGTTGGTGGCTTTCAGCGTCGGCGGTGATCTGATCGAATCCCTGGTGAAGCGTGCTGCCGGCGCCAAGGACAGCAGCCGGTTGCTGCCCGGCCATGGTGGTGTTCTCGACCGGGTCGATGCGCTGCTGCCCGTCCTGCCCCTGGCCCTGGCCCTGACCTCGCTGACCTCGCTGAACACGCCATGACGAACACCGTACCGCCCCGCCCCCTGCGCCTGGCGGTGCTGGGCTCCACCGGTTCGGTGGGTGTCAGCACCCTGGACGTCGTGGCCCGCCATCCAGAGCGCTTCGAAATTGTTGGTCTCACGGCGCATGCCCGTGTGGACGTTTTGCTGCAGCAATGCTTGCGCTGGCGGCCGCGTGTGGCCGTGCTGCCCACGCAAGAGCGTGCCCAAACCCTGCGCGCTGCCCTGGCCGAGCATGGCGTGGCGACCGAAGTGCAGGTCGGCCCACAAGCGTTGTGCGATCTGGCCGCGGCCAGCGACGTCGACAGCGTCATGGCCGCCATCGTCGGTGCCGCCGGCTTGCCGCCCTGCATGGCAGCGGCGCGTGCTGGCAAGCGCCTGCTGCTGGCAAACAAGGAAGCCCTGGTGGTGGGGGCAGACCTGTTCATGCAGGCCGTGCACGAAGGCGGCGCCACACTGCTGCCCATCGACAGCGAACATTCGGCCATCTTTCAGTGCCTGCCCGAAGACCGCAGTGCCTGGGCCGGCCGCATCGATCACATCGTCCTGACCGCCAGTGGCGGCCCTTTCCGCCAGCGC
This sequence comes from Burkholderiales bacterium, assembly GCA_038316815.1. GTDB lineage: Bacteria > Pseudomonadota > Gammaproteobacteria > Burkholderiales > Burkholderiaceae_C > Rubrivivax. The sequence continues at coordinate 8,176 of JBBQAW010000096.1, read as the reverse complement.
GACCCGGCCACCTTCGGCAGCATCACGCCGGCCCAAGCCGTGGCGCACCCGAACTGGGTCATGGGGCAGAAGATCTCGGTCGACTCGGCGACCATGATGAACAAGGCGCTTGAGGTCATCGAAGCGCGTTGGCTCTTCGACCTCACGCCTGAACGCATTCGGGTCGTGCTGCACCCGCAAAGCATCATCCATTCGATGGTGGTCTGCCGCGACGCCTCGGTGCTGGCCCAGCTGGGCACGCCCGACATGAAGGTGCCCATCGCTTACGGCCTGTCGTTCCCCGAGCGCATTGAATCCGGCGCTGAACGGCTCGACTTCCTGAAGCTGCAGTCACTCAGTTTCGAGGCCCCCGACCCCGTTCGTTTCCCGGGGCTGCAATTGGCTTACGACGCCCTGGCCGCGCCCGCGGGCAGCACGGCCGTTCTGAACGCTGCCAATGAAGAAGCAGTGGCCGCCTTCCTGGCCGGGCGCATTGGCTTCACGGACATCCACCGCGTCAACGCCGGCACCGTGGACGCCTTCACCGCCCGACTGGGCCCGGCGCGGGTGTTGGGCGACCTGCTCGACATCGACCAACGTGCCCGAGCCGAAGCGCGCCAGCGCATCCAGGAGCTTGCCGCGTGATCACCACCCTTCTGGCCTTTCTGCTGACGCTGGGTATATTGATCGTCATCCACGAGTACGGCCACTACCGGGTGGCGGTGGCTTGTGGCGTGAAGGTGTTGCGCTTCTCGGTCGGCTTCGGCAAAGTGCTTTGGCGCTACCAGAAGACGCCAGATTCGACCGAGTTCGTGCTTTGCGCCCTGCCGCTGGGAGGCTACGTGCGCATGCTCGACGAGCGTGAAGGTGGCGTGCCGCCTTCACAGCTGAAGCAGGCTTTCAACCGTCAGCCCTTGCGCAAGCGCACGGCCATCGTGGCTGCCGGCCCGCTGGCGAACCTGGCCCTGGCTGTGCTGCTGTACGCCGCTGCACACTGGATCGGCATCGACGAAGCCAAGGCCGTTCTCGGGCCGCCTGTGGCGCAAAGCGTTGCCGAACGTGCCGGCATGCAGTCCGGTGACTGGGTGCGCGCGCTGGCCCATGACGGCGGCGACTGGCAGGAAGTGAGTTCGATGACCGACCTGCGCTGGCAAGTGACGCAGGCCGCGCTGCGGCAAGGCAGTATCGATTTGCAGATCAGTCGTCGCGACGGTACAGGTTCGCGCACGGTGGCACTGGACCTGTCGGGCCTGTCCACACGCGAAGTCGACGCCAACCTGATGCGCACCATCGGTTTGGGCAGCCCCTACAGTGAGCCGGTGCTGGGCGAAGTCAGGCCCGCTGGCCCGGCGGCCCAGGCCGGGCTGCTGGCCGGCGACCGCGTTCTCAGCGTCGATGGCCAGGCCATTGCCGATGCGCAGACCTTGCGCGAACGCATTCGCGGCGCGGTGCGCGACGGGCAGGTGAAGGTTCAGGCCTGGCAGGTGGAACGAAGCGGCCAGCGCATGGCCGTCAACGTGACGCCGCGCGTGGCCACAGATGCTGCAGCCAACGACGGTAAGGGCGCCAGCGTGGGCCGCATCGATGCCTTCGTCGGTCAACCGCCCGAGATGGTGAACGTGCAGCACGGGCCCATCGATGGTCTGGTACTTGGCGTCACACGCACCTGGGAAGTGTCTGCGCTGACGGTCAAGATGCTGGGTCGCATGCTCATTGGCGAAGCCTCGATCAAGAACCTGAGCGGCCCTTTGACCATTGCCGACTACGCCGGTCAGTCCGTCAACCTGGGTCTGGCTTACTACCTGGGCTTCCTGGCCCTGGTCAGCGTCAGCCTGGGGGTGCTGAATCTGCTGCCCCTGCCCATGCTCGATGGGGGACACCTGATGTATTACATTTTCGAAGCCGTAACCGGGCGCCCGCCGTCCGATCTCTGGCTGGCCCGGCTGCAGCGGGGCGGCATTGCCGTCTTGATGCTGATGATGTCGGTCGCCCTCTATAACGACGTGGCCCGCCTGTTGGGCGCCAACTGAATCCCATGCTCCCTGTTTCCCCGTTCGGGCCTGCCCGCCACTGTGCGGCCCTGGTCGTCATTGGCGCTGCCGCCGCCGCCGCGACCGTCTTCGCGGCCCCTGCCTTTGCCCAAGGCGTGCAGCCCTTCGTGCTGAAGGACATCCGCATCGAGGGCCTGCAGCGCACCGACCCCGGCACGGTGTTCGCGGCGCTGCCCTTCCGCATTGGCGACACCTACACCGGCGACAAGGCCTCGACCGCCCTGCGTTCGCTCTTCGCTACGGGGCTGTTCAAAGACGTGCGCATCGAAATCGAGGGCGATGTTGCAGTCGTCATCGTCGACGAACGTTCGATCATTTCCAGCGTGACCTTTGTCGGCCTGAAAGAGTTCGACAAGGACCCGCTTTCGAAGTCGCTGCGCGACGCCGGCATCGGCGAAGGCCTGCCCTTCGACCGTGCACTGATCGACCGCGCCGAGCAGGAAATCAAGCGCCAGTATTTGGGCCGCAGCCTGTATGGCGCCGAGGTTGTGACGACCATCACCCCGATCGAACGCAACCGTGTCAACGTCACCTTCACGATGACAGAAGGCGACGCCGCGCGCATTCGCGACATCCGCATCAGCGGCAACAAGGTCTTCAGCGAATCCACCCTGCTGGGTCTGTTCGAGCTGACGCCTTCAGGCTGGTTCACCTGGTACAGCAAGACCGACCGCTATTCGCGCACCAAGCTGAATGCTGACCTGGAAAAGCTGCGCGCCTACTACGTGAACCGCGGCTACCTGGAATTCGCGATCGAGTCGACCCAGGTCACGATCTCGCCCGACAAGCAGACCATCTCGGTGGCCATCTCGGTGCGTGAGGGCCAGCCCTACACCGTCACTGCTGTGCGACTGGAAGGCGACTACCTGGGCAAGGAAGACGAGTTCCGCGCCTTCGTCGCCCTGCGTCCAGGGCAGCCTTACCGCGGCGACGCCGTGGCCGAGACCACGCGCCGTTTCACCGACCTGTTCGGCCTGTACGGCTATGCCTTTGCGCGCATCGACCAGCGCCCTGAGATCGACCGAGCGACGGGCCAGGTGTCCGTGGTGCTGAGCGCCGACCCGCAGCGCCGCGTCTATGTGCGCCGCATTGACGTGGCCGGCAACACGCGCACCCGCGACGAAGTCATCCGGCGCGAATTTCGCCAGCTTGAATCGGCCTGGTACGACGGCGGGCTGATCAAGCTGTCGAAAGAACGCGTCGAACGTCTGGGGTACTTCAAGGACGTCGATGTCGAGACTAACGAAGTGGCGGGCGCGCCCGACCAGGTCGATCTGGTCGTCAACGTCACTGAAAAGCCCACCGGCAATCTGATTGTCGGCGCGGGCTATTCGAACGCCGAGAGGTTCACCTTCACTGCCTCGATCAAGCAAGACAACGCCTTCGGCTCAGGTAACTACCTGGGTGTGGAAGTCAACACCAGCCGCAACAACCGCGCGCTGGTGCTGAGCACGGTCGACCCGTACTTCACCGTCGACGGTATCTCGCGCGCCATCGATGTGTACTACCGCGTCAGCCGGCCTTTCAACAGCCTGGGCGACGAGTACGACCTGACGACACCTGGCGCGGCCGTCCGCTTTGGTGTGCCGTTCTCCGAATACGACACGGTCTTCATGGGCATCGGCTTCGAACGCACCGAGATCGGCACCAGCGCCGGCATTCCCCTGAGTTACCTGAACTACCGGGCCTTGTACGGCAACAGCGCCAACGCCTTCCCCATCACCCTGGGCTGGGCCCGCGACGCGCGTGACAGCGTGCTGACACCGAGCGCTGGCCGCTACCAGCGCGTGAACCTTGAAGCCAGCCTGTTCGGCGATGTGCGCTACACGCGTACGAACCTGCAATACCAAGAATTCTGGCCGCTGCCTTTGCGCATGTCGGTGGGCGTCAATGCAGAGGTCGGCTTCGGTGTCGGCCTGGGCGGCAACCCCTTCCCGGTTTTCAAGAACTTCTATGGCGGTGGCCTGGGCACGGTACGCGGCTTCGAACAGGGTTCGCTGGGCGTGGTGGACCCCACAGGCGCCTACATCGGTGGCGCCAAGCGTTTCAACCTGAACACTTCGCTGTACTTCCCGGTGCCCGGCACGGGCAACGACAAGTCGCTGCGCATCTTTGCCTTTGCTGACACCGGCAACGTCTGGCGCGAGGGTGAAAAAATTTCTACCGATTCGCTGCGCAGCTCAGTGGGCTTGGGTCTGAGCTGGATTTCTCCGGTGGGCCCGCTGCAGCTGAGCTACGGTAAACCTGTGCAGTTCCTGCGCAACGATAGAATCCAAAGATTCCAATTCCAGATCGGGACTGCGTTCTGATGAAGATTTTTGCTATCCAATGGCTGGCCGCTGCGGCGGTGCTTGTTGCCAGCACCGCGACCGTGCAAGCCCAAGAGCTGAAAATAGGCTATGTGAATAGCGAGCGCGTTTTGCGCGAAGCCGTGCCTGCCAAGGCCGCACAGACCAAGCTTGAAGCCGAATTCGGCAAGCGTGAACGCGAACTCACCGACTTGGCCCAGCGCCTGAAAGCCGCTGCCGACAAGCTGGAAAAGGACGGCCCCACGCTCGCCCCCAGCGAACAGCAGCGCCGACAGCGTGAACTGGTCGAGCAGGACCGCGACATCCAGCGCAAGCGCCGCGAATTCCAGGAAGACCTGAACCAGCGCCGCAATGAAGAACTGGCCGCCGTCGTCGAACGCGCCAACCGCGTCATCAAACAGATCTTCGACAGCGAGAAGTACGACGTCATCTTGCAGGAAGTCGTGTTCGCCAGCAGCAAGGTCGACATCACCGACAAGGTCATCAAGGGCCTGAACGCAGCGCCTGCCCCCGGCGGCAGGTAAAGGCGCACGACGGGCCGAGGCGACGGTGGCTGTGCAAGCCCGCATCGGGGACCTCTGTCGCACCTTGGGGGGTGAACTGCTTGGTGATGCTGAATTGATCGTCACCCGCATTGGCACGCTGGAGGCTGCCGATGCACAAACCATCAGCTTTCTGGCCAACCCGCGCTACGCTGGCCAACTGCTCACAACCAAGGCCGGGTGCGTGATCGTCGGCCAAGCGCAGCGGGATGCTGCGGCGGCGCGCGGTGCAGCCATCGTCTGCGAAGACCCCTATTTGGCTTTTGCCCGTCTCACGCAGTGGTGGGCGGCGCGAACGCGGGTGCGGGTACAGCCCGGCGTGCACGCCACGGCCGTTGTCGAACCCGGGGCGCAGATTCACCCCAGCGCCAGCATCGGGGCGTTGGCCTATGTGGGAGCAGGTGCGCAGGTCGGTGAATCGGCGGTCCTGGGCGCGCAGGCGCATGTTGGCGCAGACGCCCGTATTGGCGCGGGCACACGGCTTGCGGCCCGCGCGCTGGTGGGTGATGGCTGCGTCATCGGGGCGCGCGGCATCCTGCACAGTGGCGTGGTCATTGGCGCTGACGGCTTCGGCTTTGCGCCCGTGAAGGCCGAAGGCGGGCGCTGGGAGAAGATCGAGCAGTTGGGTGCTGTTGTCATTGGCGACGATGTGGAAATTGGCGCCAACACCTGCATCGACCGCGGCGCGCTCGACGACACCGTGCTTGAAGATGGCGTCAAGCTTGACAACCTGGTGCAGATTGGTCACAACGTGCGCGTTGGTGCGCACAGCGCTTTCGCCGGCTGCGTGGGCGTGGCGGGCAGTGCCCGCATCGGGCGCCATTGCACGGCCGGCGGCGGTGCCATCATCCTGGGCCATCTGGAGATCGCGGACCATGTGCACATCAGTGCCGCAACGGTGATCACGCGCTCGATCCTCAAGCCGGGGCAGTACAGCGGTTTGTTCCCCTTCGACAACAATGCGTCCTGGGAAAAGAACGCGGCCACGCTGCGCAACCTGCACGCCATGCGCGAACGATTACGTGCGCTGGAAAAGAGAAGCTGACAAGCCCGAACGATGATGGACATTCAACGCATCCTGCAGAAGCTGCCGCACCGCTACCCCTTCCTGCTGGTGGACCGTGTGCTCGAGATCGAAAAGAACGTGCGCATCAAAGCGCTGAAAAACGTCACCTTCAACGAGCCCTTTTTCAGCGGCCACTTCCCGGCCCGCCCGGTGATGCCGGGTGTGCTGATGCTCGAGGCCTTGGCCCAGGCAGCGGCCCTGCTGTCATTCGAGTCGGCCGAGACCGAGCCCGATGACCAGACGGTGGTCTACTTCGCCGGCATAGACGGCGCGCGCTTCAAGCGGCCGGTGGGCCCGGGCGACCAGCTCATCCTGGAAGCCAGAATCGACCGCATGAAGGCCGGCATCTACAAGTACAAGACCCGCGCCACGGTAGACGGTGTGCTGGCAGTTGAGGCCGACCTGATGTGCACTGTGCGCCGCGTGGCCTGAAAGCCGTGGCGCGTATACATCCCACAGCGCTGGTCGACAGCGCTGCTGAGCTTTCCGACAGCGTCAGCATCGGTCCCTTTGCCGTCATCGGTGCTGGCGTTCGCATCGGTGCCGGGACCGTGGTGGGTTCGCACTGCACGATCGACGGTCCGACCACCATCGGGCGCGACAACACCATCCATGCCCACGCGGCGCTAGGCGGCGCACCGCAGGACATGAAGTACCGCGGCGAGCCGACAGAGCTGCACATTGGCGACCGCAACACCATCTTCCAGTTCTGCACCTTCAGCCGCGGCACGGCGCAGGACGGCGGCGTCACGCGCGTGGGCAACAACAACTGGGTCATGGCGTACGTCCACCTGGCGCACGACGTTCAGCTGGGCGACCACACCATTCTGGCCAACAACGCCACGCTGGCCGGCCATGTGCATGTGGGCGACTGGGCCATTGTCGGCGGGCTGACGGGGGTGCATCAGTTCTGCAAGATCGGCGCGCATGCGATGACCGGATTCCAGAGCCATGTCTCGCAAGACGTGCCCCCGTTCATGATGGTCTCGGGCAACCCGTTGGGCGTGCGCGGCTTCAACGTCGAGGGCCTGCGCCGGCGCGGTTTTTCAAGCGAACGCATCGCACAGGTCAAGCAGATGCACAAGCTGCTCTACCGCGATGGCCTGGCTTTGGCGCAAGCCACCGAAGCCATTGCGGCGTTGAAGGGCGCGCCTGGCGACCCGGCGGCCGACGCCGACGTGCAGCGGCTGCTGGATTTCATCGCCGCGTCGACGCGCGGCCTGGCGCGCTAGGCGCGCCGCACTGGCCCCGATGCAGCTGGCCCTGGTGGCAGGTGAAGCCTCCGGCGACCTGCTGGCGGGGCTGCTGATGGGTGGCCTGCGTCAACGCTGGCCTGCGTTGCAGACAGTGGGCATTGGGGGTCCGCGCATGGCGGAACAGGGGTTCGAAGCCTGGTGGCCGCATGAGAAGCTGGCGGTGCGCGGGTATGTGGAAGTGCTGCGGCACTACCGCGAGATTTCCGGCATTCGTGAAGCGCTGGCCCAGCGCTTGTTGAAGTCGCCGCCGCGCGCCTTCATCGGTGTCGACGCGCCCGACTTCAACCTGGGCCTGGAAAGACGGCTGAAGGCGGGCGGCATCAAGACCGTGCACTTCGTCTGCCCCTCGATCTGGGCTTGGCGCGGTGGCCGGGCAAAGAAGATGGCCGCCAGTTGCGACCATGTGTTGTGCCTGTTCCCCTTCGAGCCCGAACTGCTGCACCAACATGGCGTGGCTGCCAGCTATGTGGGCCACCCGCTGGCTGACGCTATTCCCCTGGTGGCGCCGCGCGTTGCGGCGCGTCAGGCCTTGGGGCTGAGCGAAGGCGACAGCGTGCTGGCCGTGCTGCCCGGCAGCCGGCGCAGCGAAATCCAGTACATCGCGCCCGTCTTCCTGCAAGCCGTGGCGCGGCTGGCGCGCGCGCGGCCAGCATTGCGCTTCGTGCTGCCCGTTGTGCCGGGCTTGCGTGAACTGCTGGCCCCGCTGGCGGCTGAACATGCGCCAGGCGTGCCCCTGCAGTGGCTGGATGGTCAGAGCCACCACGCGCTGGCAGCCTGCGACGCGACCCTGATTGCCAGCGGCACGGCCACGCTGGAAGCGGCCTTGTTCAAGCGCCCGATGGTCATCGGCTACCGTATGCACCCGCTGAGCTGGCAGCTGATGAAGCGCATGCGCTACCAGCCATGGGTGGGCCTGCCCAACATCCTGTGCCGAGACTTCATCGTGCCTGAACTGATCCAGGACGACTGCACG
>JBBQAW010000095.1:0-12478 GCA_038316815.1 Burkholderiales bacterium | reverse complement strand
TGCAGAACATCACCGGCTTCATGGTCGGCCAGAAGTACGAAGCCGAAGGCATTGCCAAGCATGGCGCGAAGATGGTCACGGCCGTGGCCACGGCCACGGTGCCCAAGTTCACCGTCATCATTGGCGGCAGCTTCGGCGCTGGCAACTACGGCATGTGCGGCCGCGCCTACAGCCCGCGCCTGCTGTGGATGTGGCCAAACGCACGCATCGGCGTGATGGGCGGCGAGCAAGCGGCCAGCGTGCTGGCCACCGTCAAGCGCGACGGCATCGAAGCCAAGGGCGGGCGGTGGACCAGCGACGAGGAGGCGAAGTTCAAGCAGCCCATCCTGGACCAGTTCAACACCCAGGCCCACCCGTACTACGCCAGTGCGCGCCTGTGGGACGACGGCATCATCGACCCGGCCGACACGCGCCGCGTACTGGCCCTGGCCATCAGCGCCAGCCTGAACGCGCCTATTCCTGAAGTGCCTCGCTTCGGCATTTTCCGCATGTAGTGTATATTGTGCGCACAATATAGGTTTCATACACATTATGCGCACCAACATCGATATCGATGACGATCTCATCGCCCGGGCGATGCAGGCCGGGCCGTACAAGACCAAGAAGGACGCGGTCGAAGCCGGCCTTCAACTGCTGGCCCGGCAGGCCGCGTACAAGGAAGTCTTGAAGTGGCAGGGCAAGCTGCGGTGGGAAGGCGACGAAGCCATCGACTGGACGCAGCCGGCGGAAGATGCCGTCGCCAGCACGGCCGTTCTGGCCGCCGAGCCCGCTGCCGCCGGCTCCACGAAGAACACAGGTTCGCGCCGTGGTCGTCGCTGATTCCGGCGTCTGGATCGACCTGTTCAACGCCAACGCGAACCCGGCGCGTGACACGCTGCGGCAGTTGCTGGACGACGGTGATGCCCGCATCGTCGTGCCCGACCTGGTGCTGTACGAAGTGCTGCGCGGCTTTCGCGACGAACGCGAACAGCGCCAAGCGCGCAGCCTGATGATGGCCTTTGACATCGAAGCCGTGATGGGCACCGACCTGTGCCTGCAAGCGGTGCAGCACTACCGCGACCTGCGCCGGCAGGGCGTGACCGTGCGCAGCAACATCGACGTGCTGATCGCAGCCTTTTGCATCGACCGCGACTACCTGCTGTTGCACCGAGACCGCGACTACACGGCCTTTGAGCGCCTGCGCGGCCTGCGCGGCTGGCGTCACTGAAAGACAGTCATGACCAGCACCCTGGACATCCGCCGCCCCAGCGCCCATGTGGCCGAGGTCTGGCTTAACCGGCCCGAGGTGCGCAACGCCTTCAACGACGGCGTCATCCAGGAACTGACCGCGGCCTTCGCTGGCTTCGCGCAAGACAGCGACCTGCGCGCCGTGGTGCTGGCCGGCCATGGCAAGGCCTTTTGCGCCGGCGCCGACCTGTCCTGGATGCGTGCGATGGCCGGCTACAGCTGGGCCGAGAACGAAGCCGATGCCGCCGCGCTGGCGCAGATGCTGTGGACGGTCTACCGCTGCCCGGTGCCGGTGATCGGCCGCATCCATGGCGACTGCTATGCCGGCGGCGTGGGGCTGGCGGCGGTCTGCGACGTGCTGCTGGCGAGCGATGCCGCGAATTTCTGCTTGAGCGAGGCCAAGCTCGGCCTGCTGCCGGCCACCATCGGCCCGTACGTAGTGAAGGCATTGGGCGAACAGGCCTCGCGCCGCTACTTCACGACGGCCGAACGCTTCAGCGCCACGCAGGCCCATGCGCTGGGTTTCGTGCACGAACTCGTCAGCGCCGAAGCGCTGGACGCCAAGTTGGCCGAGATCGTGGCGGCTGTGGTCGCCAACGGTCCAGCCGCCGTGAAGGCCTGCAAACAACTGGTGCAGGACATCGCCGGTCGGCCCATCGACGCCGCACTTCGTTCTGAAACCGCCCGCCGCATCGCAGACATCCGCGCAAGCGTTGAAGGTCGCGAAGGCGTGCAGGCCTTCCTGGCCAAGCGCGACCCGTCCTGGCGATGAACCTCGACCTCACCCACCTGGCCGCCTTGGCCGCCGCCCTGGGCTGGGCCAGCGGCATGCGGCTGTATGCCGTGGTGTTTCTGGTGGGCGGCGCCGGCTTCCTGGGCTGGGTGCCGCTGCCGGACGGCCTGAAGCTGCTGCAGCACCCGCTGGTGCTGGGCGCCAGCTTCCTGATGTTCGCGCTCGAATTCGTGGCCGACAAAGTGCCGGGCATCGACACGCTCTGGGACGCCGTGCACACCTTCATCCGCATTCCTGCCGGCGCGGCGTTGGCGGCGGGCGTGTTCAGCGGTGTCGGCGGCATGGGCGAAAGCGACGTGTCGCAGGCCTGGATGCTGATCGCAGCCCTGGCTGGCGGCACCCTGGCCGCCACCGCGCACACCGCCAAGGCCACCACGCGCGCAGCGGTCAACACCAGCCCGGAGCCGTTCTCGAACATCGGCCTGTCGCTGCTGGACGACGCGGCCGTGCCCGTCATGCTGTGGCTGGCCTGGCAACACCCGCTGCTGTTCTTCCCGGCGCTGGCGCTGGCGCTGATTGTTGCTGTGGTGCTGACCGTCGTGCTGTTCAAGTTCCTGCGCGGCTTGCTGCGGCGGTTCATCCCTGCGGCCAGGCCGTTGCCTGGTCAAACCGGAAGCTACTGAGATGTTCAAGAAGATCTTGATCGCCAACCGCGGCGACAGCGGCAAAGCCATTGCGGCGAAGCCAGAACGCATGGCGAGTGAAGCGAGCGCAGGCGATCTTGCCGCGGAGGAACACCATGTTTAAGAAGATCCTGATTGCCAATCGCGGCGAGATCGCCTGCCGCGTAGCGGCCACTGCCCGCCGCCTGGGCGTGCGCACGGTGGCGGTGTATTCCGACGCCGACGCGAATGCCCGCCATGTGCGCGCCTGCGACGAAGCCGTGCACGTGGGCGGCAACGCCCCGCGTGAGAGCTATCTGCAATGGCAGCGCATCATCGAAGCCGCCCAGGCAACCGGCGCGCAGGCGGTACACCCGGGCTACGGTTTTCTTAGCGAGAACAAGGACTTCGCCCAGGCTTGCGCCGACGCCGGCCTGGTCTTCATCGGCCCACCGGTGGCTGCCATCGCCGCCATGGGCAGCAAGAGCGCCGCCAAGACCTTGATGGAAAAGGCCGGCGTACCCCTGGTGCCCGGCTACCACGGCGACAACAACGAGCCCGCCTTCCTGGCCGAACAAGCCGCACGCATTGGCTATCCGGTGCTGATCAAGGCCAGCGCCGGCGGTGGTGGCAAAGGCATGCGCCGCGTTGATGAGCCCGCCGACTTCGAGGCCGCCTTGGCCAGCTGCCAGCGTGAAGCCCAGGCCAGTTTCGGCAACGCCCATGTGCTGGTCGAACGTTATGTACTGCGCCCGCGGCACATCGAGATTCAGGTTTTCGGCGACACCCACGGCCATGTCATCCACCTGGGTGAACGCGACTGTTCGGTGCAGCGGCGCCACCAGAAGGTGCTGGAAGAATCGCCGGCGCCCGGCCTGAGCGCTGCGCGCCGGGCTGAACTGGGCGCTGCTGCCGTGGCTGCGGCCAAGGCTGTGGGTTACGTGGGCGCTGGCACGGTGGAATTCGTCGCTGAAGAGATCGACGCAGCAGACGGCACGCCCGGCTCCGCCGGACGCGGGGGCGACATCCGCGCCTACTTCATGGAAATGAACACCCGGCTGCAGGTGGAACACCCGGTGACGGAAGCCGTCACCGGCCTGGACCTGGTGGAATGGCAGCTGCGCGTGGCCGGGGGCGAACCTTTGCCGCTGCGTCAGGAAGACCTGCAGATGCAAGGCCACGCCATCGAAGCGCGCATCTGCGCCGAGAACCCCGATGCCAACTTCCTGCCCGCCACCGGCACGCTGCAGGTGGCACGCTGGCCAGCGCACGTGGCCTTCACGCGCAGCGAAAATTTGCCGCGCGTGGACAGCGGTTTCGGCGAAGGCGACGAGGTCAGCCCGCACTACGACTCGATGATCGCCAAGCTCATCGTCTGGGGTGCCGACCGCGCGCAGGCCTTGGCGCGCCTGGACGCGGCCCTGCGCGACACGCACCTGATGGGCCTGCACACCAATGTCGCTTTCCTGCGCCGGCTGCTGGGCACGCGCGCCTTCAGCACGGCCGATCTCGACACGGCGCTGATCGAACGCGAACACACTGCGCTGTTCGAGGCCCCGCCGCTGGCCCCCGAACTGGCCGCCGCCGGCGTGGCAGCGCAGCAGTTGGCCGCCGAGGCGTTGCTGGAAGACGCCGACCCCTGGTCGCGACGCGATGGTTGGCGGCTGTTCGGCACGGCCGAGCGCCCGCTGAACCTGGAAGTCGATGGCCAGCCGCTGCCCGCCGCGCTGTTGCGCCAGCATGTCGGCGGCCTGGCCTTGAGCGTGGGTGAACCTACAGGTGAACAGGCGGGTAGACAGGTGGGCCAGACCTGGCCCTTTTCAGCCCAGCCGCTGGGCGCCGAGCGCTACGACATCACCCTGGGCGCAGCCCGCCACACCCTGGCCGTCTATGCCCGTGGCGAAAGGGTGGCGGTGTTCGGCGAACACGGCAGTGCGCTCGTCAGCATCGTCGACCCGCTGGCCCATGCCGGCGACGGTGCCAGTGTGGGCGGCCGCCTGGCCGCGCCGATGCCTGGCAAGGTGATCAGCTTCCTGGTGGCCGCGGGTGCAGCCGTGCAGCGCGGGCAGGCCGTGGCGGTGATGGAAGCGATGAAGATGGAGCACACCCTGCACGCGCCGCGAGACGGCGTCGTGGCTGAACTGCTGTACGCCGTGGGTGACCTGGTCAAGGAAGGCGACGAACTGCTGCGCCTGGCGCAGCAGGGCTGAGAGGCTGAGAGTCTTTCGATCATGCCCACTCATCACGCCAAAAGACGCCCGCTCGTCGTTGCAAATTCGCGCCATAGCCCGAGCTATGACTGGGCTTTGCGCCTGGACCGGACACCTTTTGACGCGCTGCTCGGTCACGCTCGAAAAACTCTCAGCCTCTAAGCACGGCATCCGCCCGGTTTAATCCCGTATCAGGTGTCGTGGCCCAGCCAACGGCCGGGCGTCATCCAGCTGGCTGATTTGCGCGCCGCACGGACGGCCTGGCGTTCCTGTTCGAACACCGAAGTCGTCTGCGTGCGCGAGCTGTCGAAGCCTGTGCTGTCAGCCTCGCCCGCTGTGCTGTCGGCACCAGCCGCTGTGTCAGGCCCGCCGGACTCGGAAGCTGCCAGTTGGTACTGCCGGGCCAGGGCGGCCAGCACGCTGCCGGGGTTCGCTTCGCACACGGTCAGCACGTCCATGGCATAGCCTCTGTCGGCCACCATGCGTTGCGGGTCGATGGCCAAGCCTGTCTGCTCCTCGAAAGGCAGCAGGATGCGTTCGGCAATGCGCAGGCAACGGCGGGTGTTCATAAAGGTAACGAAGGGCAACTCTGGCCAGTTTGCCTGCGCGCCGCGGGTCGCGCCAGCCCTGTACGAGGCGGCGATACCCGCGCATTCGCGGGGGGGTGTCGTTTGCGGCACACTGGGTGTGAAGTCGTGCCTTAATCCAGCGTCGTTCCACCGGCACTCCCCCTTCTTTCACGCGTCCGTTCCTGGGCTTTCCCCCAATTTCCCCGCTGCGCCATGACCCCGTCCCACGTCACCCTGGTCGAAGTTGGCCCCCGCGACGGACTGCAGAACGAAGCACAGCCTGTTTCTGCGGACTACAAGATCGCTCTCGTTCACCGCCTGCAGGCCGCCGGCTGCCGCGAGATCGAAGCCACCAGCTTCGTCAGCCCGAAATGGGTACCGCAGATGGCCGACAACGCCGCCGTCATGGCCGGCATCGAACGAGCGCCTGGCGTGCGAATTTCCGTCCTTGTCCCCAACCTGAAAGGCCTGCAGGCCGCGCTTGCCGCGCCACGCGAGCAGTGGCCTGACGAAGTGGTGGTCTTCGGCGCCGCCAGCGAGGCCTTCAGCCAGAAAAACATCAACTGCAGCATCGAAGAAAGCATCGAACGCTTCCGCCCCGTGGTGGCCGCTGCGCACGAAGCCGGCTTGAAGGTGCGCGGTGCCATCTCGTGCGCGCTGGGCTGCCCGTACCAGGGCGAAGTGGCGCTGGACGAGGTCGAGCGCGTCGTGCGCCTGATGCGCGGCATCGGGGTGGACCATGTCGGCGTGGCCGACACGATTGGCGTCGGTACGCCGCGGCGGGTGCAGGCAGCGCTGGAGCGCGCCCTGAAACATTACCCCCTGGTCGAAGTCAGCGGCCATTTTCACGACACCTATGGCCAGGCCCTGGCCAACATCCACGCCAGCCTGCAACTGGGCGTGCACACCTTCGACACCAGCATCGCCGGTCTGGGCGGCTGCCCTTATGCCAAGGGCGCCACCGGCAACGTGGCGACCGAAGACGTGGTCTTCATGCTGCAAGGCATGGGCATCGAGACCGGGCACGATCTGGCGGCCCTGGTCGATGCCGGTGCCTTCATCAGCCAGGTGCTGGGCCGGCCGCCGGCGTCCCGCGCCGGCAAGGCATTGCTGACGCGGCGCGCGCAGGTGGCAGCATGACCGCGCCTGCCGCCAGCCCTTGCATCAACATCTGCCAGATGGACGAAACCAGCGGCCTGTGCAGCGGCTGCCTGCGCACGCTGGATGAAATTGCCTTCTGGTCGGTGCTGGACGAAGAGGACAAGCGACAAGTCTGGCGGCAACTGGAGGCGCGCCGCATCCAGGCGCTGCAGACGCTTCAGGCACTGCAGGCACTGCAGGCACAGCCGGCCAGCAAGCCTTGAAGACCATCGATTTCTGGTTCGACCCGATCTCGCCCTACGCCTGGCTGGCGTTCGAGCGCCTGCCGCAAGTGCTCGAAGGCTGCAGCTACGTCGTCAACTACCGCCCGGTGTTGCTGGCCGGCCTGTTGCGGCACCACGCCCACAAGGGACCGGCCGAGATCGAACCCAAACGCCAGTGGACCCTGCGCCAGGTGCAGTGGCTGGCGCACCAGTCCGGCGTTCAATTGCAGGCGCCGGCCGTGCACCCGTTCAACCCCCTGGCCTTGTTGCGCCTGGCTCTGGCCTGCGGGCCCAACCGGCAGGTCGTGGAAACGGTGTTTCGGCATGTCTGGTGCGCCCAGGGTGCAGACGCCGCTGACCCGTCGCGTCTGGCGGCCCTGACCGAGCAGCTGGCGCCAACGCGCGACCCGGCCAGCGCCGATGTCAAGGCCGAGCTTCAAGAGGCCACCGCAACCGCCTTGGTCCGCGGTGTCTTCGGCGTGCCCAGCTTCGAAATGGATGGCCGGGTTTTCTGGGGCCTGGACGCATTGCCGATGCTGCGCGAAGCGCTGCTGGGCGACCCCTGGTTCGACGGCCCGGACTGGGCCGAAGCCGGCGCGGCCAGGCCTGGCGTGCAGCGGCACTGAACGCCAGGCGCAAGACCGGCCGGGGCCGGGGCCTTCAGTCGGCCCGCAACAGATCGCGCAGATCGGCGGCCGCCAGCGGCGCGCTGTTGTCCTGTTCGTCCAAAATTCCGTCCGCCAGCTTCCGTTTGTCGCGGTGCAGCGCCACGATGCGTTCTTCCACCGACCCGGCCGTCACCAACCGGTACACCGTCACCGGCCGCTGCTGCCCCATGCGGTGGGCGCGGCCCAGAGCCTGGTCTTCAGCGGCCGGGTTCCACCACGGGTCGACGATCAGCACGTAGTCGGCCGCGGTCAGGTTCAGGCCGAAGCCGCCGGCCTTCAGGCTGATCAGGAACAAGTCGCCCTCGCCGCGCTGAAAGGCCGCCACCCGCTTGCCGCGTTCGGCCGCGGGGGTGCTGCCGTCCAGGTACTGGTACTTCAGCCCCAGGCTGTCCAGCCGTTCGCCCAGCAGCTTCAGGAAGTCGGTGAACTGGCTGAAAACCAGCGCCTTGTGGCGGCCGGCCACCAGTTCGCTGGCCAGTTGCTCGAACTCGTGCACCTTGGCGCCTACCAGACCCAGTTCGGGCGCCACCAGGCGCGGGTCGCAGGCCGCGCGGCGCAGGCGCGTCAACTCGGCCAGCACGTTGAAGGCGGCCTGGCCCGGGGGCGCGTCGGCCGCGTTGGCGATGCGTTCCAGCGCCGCGCGTCGGCTGGCTTCGAGAAAGGCGCGTTCCTCGGGGCCGGGCTCGATGCGGTGAATGATTTCGGTGCGCGGTGGCAGGTCGCTCAGCACCTGCGCCTTGGTGCGGCGCAGCAGGAAGGGGCTGACCAGGCGGCGCAGGCGCAGCCGTGCGGCGTCGTCGCGGTCGCGCTCGATCGGGTTGGCGAACTTCTCGGCGAAGCGGGCCTGGCTGCCCAGCAGGCCCGGGTTCAGCAGGTTCATGATCGACCACAGGTCGGCCAGGCGGTTCTCGACTGGCGTGCCTGTCAATGCCAGCCTGAAGTCGGCCTGCAGCGCCGCCACCGCCTTGGCGCGTTTGGTGGCGGCGTTCTTCAGCGCCTGGGCTTCGTCCAAAACCAGGCTGGCCCAGGGCACGGCGGCGAAGGCATCAGCGTCGATCTGCGCCAGCGCATAAGACGCCACCAGAACGTCGCCTGCGCCCAGCCCCTGCAGCATGGCCGCGCGTTCGCCCTCGCCGTAAAGCTGCACACGCAGACCGGGCGCAAAGCGCGCCGCCTCGTCCACCCAGTTGCTGCACACAGAAGTCGGCGCCAGCACCAGGGCCGGCCCGATGTCGGCGCGGTACAGCAGCAGGGCCAGGGTCTGCACCGTCTTGCCCAGGCCCATGTCGTCGGCCAGGCAGGCGCCCCAGCCGGCATGGGCCAGCCGCACCATCCAGGCCACGCCTTCGGCCTGGTAGCTGCGCAGTTCGGCCTGCAGCCCGGCGGGAATTTGCGGCTGCAGGGCGGCGGCTTCGTCCAGGCGCTTCAGGCGGGTATGCCAGTGCTTGTCGCCCTGCAGCGTGCCGTCTTCCAGCGTTTCGGCCAGCCAGGCCGCGGCCGATGCCGGCAACTTGATGCCCGCGCCTTCGGCCTGCGCCAGCGCGTTCAGGTCGGCCAGCTGGCGCTTGAGCTGGTCGGTCAGCGCCAGGTAGTCGCCTTCGCCCAGCGCGATGAAGCGGCCGCGGCGTGACTCGTGCGCCAGCTGCAGCAGGCGCTGCAGGCTGAGCACACGGCCTTCTTCCAGCTGCAGTTCGCCCTGCAGGCCCAGCCAGTCGGTGCCGGTCTTGACGCGCAGCTGCAGCGCTTGCGCGGCCACCGGCTGCACGCGCACGGGCTTGCCGCGCGGCCAGTCGACGCTGCCGATGGCGGGCAGGCGCGGCAGTTGTTCCAGCACCGCCAGCGCCTGTTCCGGGTCGGCCAGCAGCCAGGTGCTGTCGCCCGCTTCTGCGCCAGCCAGGGCGGGCAGGGCGTCGAGCACGGCCTCAAGCTGGGCTGCCTCGGCAGCCAGGTCGCGGCGCGTCGCCAGGTTCAGGCCTTCGTGCAGCGCCAGCAGGCGTTCTCGGCCATGGCCGGGCTCCACCATCGGGCCGAAGGCGCCGAAGGGCTGCACCAGCAGCCGCAACTGCAGCCCGTCGCCCTGCGGGCTGAGCTGGGCGCGCAGCCGGTTGTCGCTGGCCACTTCCTGCCCGGCGGTGGCGTCGCTGTGCAGCTGGAAGTGGCCGGCCAGCACCTTCAGCGCGGCGTCCAGTTCAGCCTTGGCGTCTACCGGCACGGCCCACTTCTGGCCCACCAGTTCGGCCACGCGGCGCTGTGCCGGGTTCAGGCGCAGCACCCGGGCGCGGTCGACGGCGTCGCGCATCACGCGCAGGCCGTTGCGGCGTTCACGTTCGGCCGGCACGTCTTCGAATTCACTGTCCAGGTCGACGGCGGTGGCTGGGGTGGCAATGGTGTCTGCCAGGTGGAAGACAAAGTGCTCGACGCCGTCTGGCGCCTTCTGGCGCAGCACTTCCAGTTGCGGCAGGCCTTCACGCAGGTCCACCGTTTGCGCGGGGGCGTCGTCGAACACCACGCCGGGGTGCCCCACCAGCGCCTGGGTGGCACTGGTGGTGTCGAGCCGCAGCTTGCTGGGTGCCCAGCGTGGCGCGTTCAGGCAGCGCACGACGGCGGCGTCGATCGGGCTCAGGCGTTCGGACTTCTTCAGGCGCAACAGCGGCACCCGCTTGGGCTTGCCAGGCCCGCGCACGCCGGGCGTGGTCTCGTAAGGCTCGACCCGCAGCACACGGCCGTATTTGTCCAGGCTCAGCCGCCACTGCAGCGGTCTGGCATCCGCCAGTTCGGCGGCCGGCCTGGCGCTGTTGGTACCCAGGGCTTCGATGGCGGCCAGGGCGTCGCGCCAGGCTTCACGCGGGGCGCCGAAGAAGGCCTGGGCCCAGGCGGTTGGCGGCATGGCCGCACTGGCAATGGCAGCGGCGGCAGCGCCGGCATCGGTGGCAGCACTGGCAACGCTGCTGGCCGCAGGCGCCGCCTTCAGGCCCAGGCGGTCGATGGCCACCTGCGTCAACGCCGCCAGTGCGGTCAGGCCCGCATCCACCAGCCCGTCGAGCGTGAGCTTCAGGATTTTGGGGGGCCAGTGCATCGGCGTCAGGCCCAGCCAGGCCGCCAGGATGAGGCGGTGCGCGTTGGTTTCGAAGTCACGCTCCTGCCATTCGCTGCGCGGCCCCTCGAAGGCCAGCGGCAGCAGCGCGGCGTCACCCAGGCGCATGGCGATGGCGTGCGCCCACAGGCCCCAATGTTCCAGCGCATTCGGCTTGCGAGACCCGGATTCGGCAACGCACAGCTTGTGTGCCACCGTCCATTGCTTCGGGTCCTGGCCTGCCAGCAGGGCCAGCACCAACCAGTGCAGCACCCGCGGACCCGCGAAACTGCGCTTGCTGCCCGAGTCTTTGGCGGCTTGTTTCAACAGCTCGGGGGCCGTGGCGGCCACGCCAGCCCATTCGCCCTTGAAGACCGGCAGCGCAGCGCGCAGCAGCAGTACGGCGGGGCCGCCGACTTCGCGCAGCGCCTGCTCGGCGCCGGCCGCGTCGGCGCGGTGCATGCGCCTTTCGGCGACAAGGTAACGCAAGGGTGCCGACATTTCACGTGGCTGCTGGGCCACGCGGCGGTCCAGCCAGTCCAGCAGTGCGGCCAGGCCGGTGGATTGAAGGTGTTCCGCGTGCAGCAGCCCCGACAGCAACGCGTCGCGCAGTTCGGGTTCGGCGCGGTCCCACATCGCCGGCAGGAAGGGCTGGGTCAGGGCCTCGGCCAGCACCATCAGCGGCGCATGCTGGGCCATCAGATGGCGGCGCAGGTCTTCAAATTCTTCCAGCTTCAGCCCGCCGTAAACCAGCAGTCGGGCCAGTGCCACGATCTCTTCGCGGCGCTGGAAGCCGGGCCGGGGCAGTTCCCGTCCGGCGCTGGGGTAGCTGGACGATGCCCGCGCCCAGGCTTCCCACGACTTGGCGGCCCAGGGCGCGGCCATCACGCGGCCCAGGGCTGTGTCGCGCGCCGGGCCTGGCACGAGGTAGCGACCGGCTTGATCGGTGCTGACCCGGTCGGCTCTTTCCAGTGCGGCCAGCGCTGCGCTGACCTGCCCGGCGTCAAAGGCCTTGTCTTGCGCAGTGCGCCGCTCCAGCGCACGCAAGAACTGCAATAGCCAAGTCTTGCCGCGGGCGCAGCCGGCCAGGCAAAGAACGTCCCAGACGGTGTCGAGATCGGCCGGGGCCAGGACCGGGGCGGAGGCGGGTTCAGGCGCAGGTGGGGGCACGTGCGCCGATGCCTTTCTGCCAGCCGGGATCAAGTCGCTGAGGTCGATCGCCTCGCCCCGCCAATTGACGAAACGCAGAGGGGGTTTGGGTGGGCGTGCCATTGCAAGATCGTAGCCGGCCCGCAGGTACGCATCCTCACCACCCACCCTCATCGCGTACCCCGATGGCGCACGCGACTTCGATGTGGCCGTGTTCCCTGGCCGGACGCGTCGCCCTGGCCCGTCTAAGCACTTACCCTTGCTTTGGCAGCAAAGGGGTCCGCACGTCAGCCAACGGTCAGTGACCCTGCAGATAGTCCGGTTGGAGTCAAGCGCGGAGTCCCTGCGCCTGACGCACTACGGGAGACATTCATGGAACACGACAGCAGCGGCTACTGGAAAGCCACGCTGGGCCTCTTGGGCAAGATCCTCGCGGTCTGGGCCCTGGTGAGCTTCGGCTTTGGCATCCTTCTCGCACCCTTGCTCAACAACATCCATCTCGGCGGCGCGCCGCTGGGTTTCTGGTTTGCGCAACAGGGCTCGATCTACGTCTTCATCTTCCTGATCTTCTATTACGCCAAGAAGATGGGCGACATCGACCGCCAGTTCGGCGTCGAAGAAAAGTGAGCACCTGACATGGATCTCCAAACCACCATCTACATCGGTGTCGGCCTGAGCTTTGCGCTCTACATCGGCATCGCCATCTGGGCCCGCGCCGGCTCCACCAGCGAGTTCTACGCCGCCGGCGGCAGCGTGCACCCGGTCACCAACGGCATGGCCACCGCGGCCGACTGGATGAGCGCCGCGTCGTTCATCTCGATGG
>JBBQAW010000094.1:0-12575 GCA_038316815.1 Burkholderiales bacterium | reverse complement strand
GTGCTGGCCGACGTCGCTGGTGACGTAGGTGTCGCGGTCTTTCGTCAGCTGCCACAACGTGTCGACCACCATCTGCGGCTTGATGACGTCGCTGCTGCCCTTGTAGGCCAGGCATTCGCGCTTGCGCCATTCGCCAATCTGCTTCCACCACTGGCCCAGTGCGTGCGAATCGGGTCGGGCCTGGGCGTCCTTGATCTGCGCGATCAGTTCCAGCAGCACTTCCTTCACGTCGCCGACGATCGGGATGTCGACCTTCACGCGCTTGCTGATGGAAGAAGGGTCGATGTCGACGTGGATGATCTTGCGCTCGACCGACGCGAAATGCTTCGGGTTGCCGATCACGCGGTCGTCGAACCGTGCGCCCACAGCCAGCAGGACGTCGCAGTTCTGCATCGTCATGTTGGCTTCGTAGGTGCCGTGCATGCCCAGCATGCCCAGGAACTTCGGGTCGCTGGCCGGGATGGCACCCAAACCCATCAGCGTATTGGTGCAAGGGTAGCCCAGCAGGTCCACCAGCAGGCGCAGTTCGGCCGAAGCATTGCCCAGGATCACGCCACCGCCGGTGTAGATGTAGGGGCGCCTGGCGGCCAGCAGCAGCTGAACAGCCTTGCGGATTTGCCCGCCGTGGCCCTTCTTGACCGGGTTGTAGCTGCGCATTTCCACTGTCTCGGGATAGTGGAAGGGGGCAGTTTTCAGTGACACGTCCTTGGGCACGTCCACCACCACCGGGCCAGGCCGGCCGGTGCGCGCGATGTGGAAGGCTTTCTTCATCGTCAGCGCCAAATCGCGCACGTCCTTGACCAGGAAGTTGTGCTTGACGATGGGCCGCGTGATGCCGACGGTGTCGCATTCCTGGAAAGCGTCCAGCCCAATGGCCGGAGTGGGCACCTGGCCGGTGATGATGACCATCGGAATGCTGTCCATATACGCCGTCGCGATGCCCGTGACGGCATTCGTGACACCCGGCCCGGAAGTCACCAAGGCAACGCCGACCTCGCCTGTGGCGCGGGCATAGCCATCTGCAGCGTGAACGGCCGCCTGTTCATGGCGCACCAGCACGTGCTGGATGGTCTCTTGCTTGTACAGGGCGTCGTAAATGTAGAGCACCGCACCACCGGGGTATCCCCAGAGGAATTCGACGCCCTCGGCCTGCAGGCAGCGAACGAGGATTTCCGAACCATTGGGTTCGGCAGCAGGGCTGGAAGGGGGGGAATTTTGGGAAGAAGACTGCGCCAACAAGGCGCGCTTCGCTTCCACGGAAGACGTGTTCATGAGGGGTTCGGAACCTTTGTGAATTTCTCTAACGAAAAACCATCGGTGTACCTGCGGCGCGTCCTCGTGAGACGGCATTGGTACCTGTGCGGTTGAAACCGATACCCGGGTTGGGCGGTCTGCTTCAAACCGTAGATAGCGTGAATAGCCTCCGATTATGGCATTCCAAATCAGTGCCGCGCAGGGGCCAGTGCTGCGATGTGGCGGTGCGATGACATAATCGCGCCGGCCCGCTTTGGGCCTGCCGCCCACCGCCTGCGTTGGCCACCGACAAAGAACTCTCGGACTTCCTCAAGAGCGTCGAAAAGCGCGCCTTCAAGCGCACGGTTTACGCAGTGCGCATCGATGACGCAGCACTGGACATCGTGCAGGACGCCATGATGCGTTTGGCCGAAAAGTACGCTGACCGCCCGGCCGCCGAACTGCCGCTGGTGTTCCAGCGCATCCTGTCAAATGCAACGATGGACTGGTTCAGGCGCGAAAAGGTGCGCACTGGCGTGGTGCAGAACCTCTCGGCCTTCGAAGGCAAAGGCGAAGATGGCGACTTCGACCTGCTGGAGGCTCTGCACGTCTTGGAAGACAGCGCCGGCACAGAAAGTGCCGCAGACGCCGTGGCGCGCAGCCAGACCCTGGGCCTGGTGGAAGTTGAAATTTCCGCCCTGCCCGCACGTCAACGAGAAGCCTTCCTGTTGCGTTACTGGGAAGAGTTCGATGTGAGCGAAACCGCTGCGGCCATGGGTTGCTCTGAAGGCAGTGTCAAGACGCACTGTTCCAGAGCTGTTTTGGCTTTGGCGAAGGCACTTCGGTCCAAGGGAATTTTATTGTGAACACCAGCAGCCGCCCGCCTGAGACGATCCAGGCTCATCAGGCCCATCACGACCATCAGGACCATCAGGCTCGTCTGGGCCTGCGTCTGGCCGGCCTGCTGTCTGTCGGTACGACAAGGCTTTCGCCCGACATCCACGAGCGTTTGCGGTTTGCCCGCGAGCAGGCATTGCAGCGTGCCCGGGTCCAGCGCCTCGCAGCCGCCTCGTCGCCAGCCAGCAACGGCGGGGGAACGCTCAGCTTGAACGGGCCATCTGCTTGGTGGCAGCGTGCGTTGGCCACTTTGCCGTTGGCCGTGTTGGTGGGCGGTTTGTTCTTGGTTCAGCACGCCAGCCAGCGCGAACTGATGCTGGCCATTGCCGACGTCGATGCCGTGCTTTTGGGCGACAGCCTGCCACCCGATGCCTACAGTGACCCAGGGTTTGCCGAATTCCTGCACCATCCGCAGCCATGATGTCTGCGCGCCCTGCCGATCCCTTTGCCGCGACGCCCCGCTGGATGGCATTTGTGCTGCTGGCGGGCGCTTGCGTTTTCCCGCTGGCTGCCCATGCAGACAGCGGGCCGGGGTGGCAAAACCTTTCGCCAGCACAGCAGCAGGCCCTGGCGCCTTTGCGGCAGGACTGGTCTGGCATCGACGCCACACGCAAACAGAAGTGGCTGGAAGTGGCCGGACGTTTCGACAAGATGCCCAGCACCGAGAAGGCCCGTATCCAGCAGCGCATGGCCGAATGGGCCCGTCTGCCTGTGGATGAGCGCATGCGCGTGCGCCAGCAGTTCCAGGAATCGCGACGAATCAGCGCTGACGAACGCCAGGCCCGTTGGCTTGAATACCAGGCCTTGCCGCCAGAAGAGCGCCAGCAACTTGCCGACCAGGCGCAGCAGCGCAAGACAGACAGCCGCAAACCGGGCACCGAACCCGGCAGCCTTGCTGCCCAACAGCCCAGGCTGAACGTCCTGCCGCTGCATCGCCCTGCCACCGCAGAGGCCGTGTCCCCCGGCGTCGTGCAGGCCCGCCCCGGGGTCACCACTACGACAGTGGCCACGCGGCAGAAGGCTGCGCCGCATCAGCAGGTGGGTCTGCCCAAGATTGCCGCAACCCCGGACTTTGTCGAGCCCGCTACCCTGCTGCCGCGCCGCGGCGCCCAGGCGGCCGCACGCATCGACCCGCCAGCCAGCGCCCCGCGCACCCCCGCGCCGTGACGGGTGCGCCTCTGGCGGCCGCGGCCCTGCGTGCGCCCCGGCTCACGCGTCGTCTTGCAGGTTTCGTGTACGAAGGCATGCTGCTGTTCGGCGTCGTGATGGCCGCCGGGCTCGTCTATGCCCTTGTCACGAACCAGCGCCATGCGCTGCAAGGCAGCCTGGGCCTGCGCATCTATCTCTTCTGCGTCATTGGCGGGTACTTCGTCTGGTTCTGGACGCGCCAAGGGCAGACGCTGGCCATGCGCACCTGGCGCATGCAGCTTGTCACTGTTGACGGTGAACGCCCCGGCTTTTTACGCGCTTCCATTCGCTATGTGCTGTGCTGGTTGTGGTTCGTGCCGGCGCTGCTGTCGCTGTCGCTGTCTGGACTGACGGGTGCCGGGCCGGCCTTCGGCGCTGTCACGGCAGGCGTGCTGGCTTACGCCCTGCTGGTTTTCCTGCATCCGCAGCGGCAGTTTCTGCACGACGTTGTCTGCGGTACTAGACTGATTCCCTGGACACCCAAACCCAAGCCATGAGTTCCAAAGCCCTGAGCATCTGCGTTTACTGCGGCTCCCGCCACGGCGCCAAGCCCGCCTACACCGCGGCCGCGCAAGCCTTGGGCCAGGCCATTGGCGAACGCGGCTGGCAACTGGTCTATGGCGGCGGCAAGGTGGGGCTGATGGGCGAAGTGGCCGACGCCACCCTGGCCGCCGGTGGCCGTGTTGTCGGCGTTATTCCGCAGTCGCTGCAGGCGCGCGAAGTCGGCCACAAAGGCCTGCATGAACTGCACGTCGTCCAGACCATGCACCAGCGCAAGCAGATGATGGCCGAGCGTTCAGACGTCTTCATCGCGCTGCCGGGCGGCATCGGTACGCTGGAAGAACTGTATGAAGTCTGGACCTGGCGGCAACTGGGGTATCACGACCAGCCTATCGGACTGCTCAATACCGAAGGCTATTACGACAGCCTGTTGGCCTTCATGCAGCACGCGGTGGCTGAAGGCTTTCTGGCGCCCGAGCAACAAGCGCATGTGCAGGTGGGCACAGACCCAATGGCCTTGCTTGAAGCACTGGCCACTGCCGCGAAAGCGTCCAACGCGGCCGACGACTTCAGCCGCGTCTGAGCACGCTCAAATCGCCGCTTCGTCGGTTTCGCCAGTGCGGATGCGAACCACCTGTTCTACGCTGGTGACGAAAATCTTGCCGTCGCCAATCTTGCCCGTCTTGGCGGCCTTGACGATGGCTTCGATGCAGCGGTCGACGTCGGCGTTTTTCACCACCACTTCCACCTTCACCTTGGGCAGGAAGTCGACCACGTATTCAGCACCGCGGTAGAGCTCGGTGTGGCCTTTCTGGCGGCCGAAACCTTTGACTTCGGTCACGGTCAGGCCCGAGACGCCCACATCACCCAGGGCTTCGCGCACTTCTTCGAGCTTGAAGGGCTTGATGATGGCGGTGACCTGTTTCATGTTCAGCTCCGGCAGAGAGAGTGGGGTTCATTCATTTAAGCACGGAACTTCGAGGTGATGGGATAGCGCCAATCACGCCCAAAGGCCCTGTGGGTGATTCGGATGCCCACTGGCGCCTGGCGGCGCTTGTAGTCGTTGAGCTTGATCAGCCGCGTGACGCGCTCGACGACAGCGCGGTCGAAACCGGCGGCGACGATTTCTTCCACACCTTGGTCTTCTTCCATATAACGCGAAAGAATCGCGTCCAGCACTTCATAGGGCGGCAGGCTGTCCTGGTCGGTCTGGTCAGGGCGCAGTTCGGCCGAAGGGGGCCGGGTGATGATGCGCTCTGGAATCACCGGGCCGATTTCACCGTCCTTGCCATCGGCACGAAGCGTGGGCTGGCGGTTCTTCCACTCGGCCAGCCGGTAGACCAGGGTCTTGGCCACGTCCTTGATGACCGCAAAGCCGCCGGCCATATCGCCGTACAGCGTGCAATAGCCGGTGGCCATCTCGCTCTTGTTGCCAGTGGTCAGAACAATGCCGCCGAATTTGTTCGACAAAGCCATCAGCAGGGTGCCGCGAATGCGCGCCTGCAGGTTTTCTTCGGTCGTGTCTTCGGCCCGGCCGGCAAACAGCGGCGCCAGGCTGCCGCGGAAGGCGTCGAACATCGGCCCCACGCCAATCTCGTCGTACCGCACGCCCAGGCGTCGGGCCATGTCGCGTGCGTCGATCCAGGAAATCTCGGCGGTGTAGGGCGACGGCATCATCACCGCGTGCACCTTGTCGGCACCGATCGCATCGACCGCAATGGCCAGCACCAGGGCCGAGTCGATACCGCCAGACAGGCCGATCAGCGCCCCCGGAAAGCCGTTCTTGCCCAGATAGTCACGCACGCCCAAGACCAGCGCCTGCCAGGCCTGCGCCTCGAGTTCGGGCACCGGGGCCAGCATGCCCTGCACATGGCCGTCAGTCGAGACATCGACCAGCAGCAGGTCTTCCTTGAACGCTGCGGCACGGGCGCGCACCACGCCCTGCGCGTCGCAGGCGAAAGATGCGCCGTCGAAAACCACCTCGTCCTGCCCACCCACCAGATGCGAATACAACAGCGCACAGCCGGTGCTGCGCGCGCGATCGGCCATGCGCTGTTCGCGCTCGCCAGCCTTGTCCAGGTGGAAGGGCGACGCGTTCAAGACGCACAGCAGTTGCGCACCGGCCGCAGTGGCCGCAAGCGCGGGTTCGTGAAACCAGGCGTCTTCGCAGATCAGCAAGCCGACGCGCACGCCCTGCACCTCGAAGACCAGGGGCGGCAGGCCGGCGTCGCGCCCAGATACGAAGTAGCGCCTTTCGTCGAAGACCTGATAGTTCGGCAGTTCGCGCTTGCAGTAGGTGCCCAACACCTGCCCCCCTGCCAGCACCGAGGCTGCGTTGAAGCGCTGCAGCACCGACAGGGACTTCATCCTAAGATCCTCCTGCCCTGCAAACTGATGCGGATGCCCCACCACCAGATGCAAGCCTTCGAGATCGGCCACCTCACGCGCCAGCGCATGCAAAGCAACATCTGCGGCCTGCATGAACGCGGGGCGCAACAGCAGGTCTTCGGGGGGGTAGCCGGTCAAAGCCAGTTCGGGCGCAAGCACCAGGCGCGCGCCTTGCGCATGCGCACTGCGGGCCGCTGCAGCAATTTTTCTGGCGTTGCCGGCGAGGTCGCCCACGGTGGCGTTGATCTGCGCCAATGCAGCCTTCATGCCGCTTTCACCATCACAGGCCCTGAATGACACAGGTCGAAATAGACGAAAATGATTATGTCATCCAGGTGCATGACAACCCCGCCAGCGTGGACGCTGCGGCCTGGGACCAACTGCTTGAACGACAAGCGGCGCCCACGCCCTTCATGCGCCACGCCTACCTGCTGGCTCTGCACGAATCTGGCAGCGCCGTGCCGGAAACTGGCTGGGCGCCGCAGTTCATCACCCTGCACGACAAGCAAGGCCTGCAGGCTGCCTGCGCGCTGTACCTGAAGAGCCATTCATACGGCGAATACGTCTTCGATTGGTCCTGGGCCGACGCCTACCGGCGCCACGGCCTGGCTTACTACCCGAAGCTGCTGGGCGCGGTGCCATTCACCCCCGTGCCGGGTGCGCGCCTGCTGGCGGCGGGTAGCCAGTGGCGAACGCGGCTGGCGACTGCCCTGGGGCAGTTTGCGCGTCAGGCCAAGCTGTCTTCCGCCCACTTGCTGTTCACCGACGAAGCCGACACCGCCGCCTTGCAGGCCCAAGGCTGGATGATTCGCCAAGGGGTGCAGTTCCATTGGCTGCAAGACGACGCAGCCCCCGTGGCAGACTTCACCGAACTGCTGGCGCGCATGCAGCGCGACAAGCGCAAGAAGATCCAGCAGGAACGCCGCAAAGTGGCCGAACAGGGCCTAGTGTTCACTGCGCATGTTGGCCCGGCCATTGACGAAGCGCTATGGGACTTCTTCTACGCCTGCTACACCCTGACCTACCAGGCCCATCACAGCACGCCCTACCTGACGCGAGAATTCTTCCAACGCATGGCCGCAACGATGCCCGAGAACTGGGTGATGTTCGTGGCCCGGCGCAACGGCAGCGCGGGTGCCCCGGTGGCGGCTTCGCTGATCGCCGTCGACGCACAACGCGGCGTGGCCTGGGGCCGCTACTGGGGCGCGACCGAATTTGTCCCCTGCCTGCACTTCGAAGCCTGCTACTACCAGCCGCTGGCCTGGTGCCTGGCCCAGGGCTACCAGCGCTTCGAGGGCGGGGCGCAGGGCGAACACAAGATGGCGCGCGGCCTGCTGCCGGTGGCCACGCGCTCGGCCCACTGGCTGCGCGACGAACGCTTCGCATCGGCGGTGGCCGACTTTCTGGCCAGCGAGGGCCAGGGCATCAATTCGTATGTGGACGAGCTGCGCGAACGCAACCCGTTCAAGGACGGCGGCGCGACTGGCTGATTCGCCAACAGCGCCAGGCGCGCTAATCCTGCCTCAGGCGTTCTTCTTCGTCCAGTTGGCCATGCCACTGGCCACTTCCTGCACAGCTTCGTCCTTGCCGGCCCAGCCCAGCACCTTCACCCACTTGCCCTTTTCCAGGTCTTTGTAGTGTTCGAAGAAGTGCTGGATGGTCTGCAAAGTCAGCGGGTGCAGGTCTTCGGGCTTCTGGATGGCGCTGTAGATCGGCAGCTTCTTGTCGATGGGCACGGCCAGCAGCTTGTTGTCGCCACCGGCTTCGTCGTCCATGCGCAGCATGCCCAGCGGGCGGCATGTCACCACCGCGCCCGGTACCAAAGGCACGGGGGTGATGACGAGCACGTCGACCGGGTCCCCGTCGTCGGCCAGCGTGTTGGGCACATAGCCGTAGTTGCACGGGTAAAACATGGCGGTGCTCATGAAACGGTCGACGAACAGCGCGCCGGTTTCGTGGTCGACCTCGTACTTGACGGGCGGCCCGTTCATCGGAATTTCGATGATGACGTTGAATTCGTTCGGCGCCTTCGCGCCGGGGGTGACATCGTGCAGGCTCATGGTGACCCTTGGGGCTGGTGAATGGGGGTGGCGCAGGCGCCGGCTTCCCGAATTCTAGGCGCCGGTACCGCGGCGTCCCGTCGGCGGTGCAGTAGCGATAAATTGAAGCAACGACTTTCGAGGCAGACTTAATCGACCTGGTCTTCAATTCGAACTCGCAACTGCGCGCCCTGGCCGAGGTCTAGGCCAGTAGCGACGCCAAGGCGCGCTTCGTACACGACTTCGTGGCCGCCTGGACCGAGGCAACGATCCTGTACCGCTTTGACTTGGTCTAATGGCGGTTCGCTGCGCTGACCGTGCCTGGCACCGGCCATGCCCACCACAGCCCACGTCAAACGGCAACTGAACGGCCAACATCGACCCCAAAAAAGCAAACGGGTCAGTCTCTTCTGAAGACTGACCCGTGCTTTTTACCTATGGTCGGGACGGCGGGATTCGAACTCGCGACCCCTTGCACCCCATGCAAGTGCGCTACCAGGCTGCGCTACGCCCCGACTAAGCCTTGCAGTATACGGCGGCAGCCGTGCATGCCGCAGGCAACTCAACCAATCAGGCTGTCAGCAGGTCTCGGATCGACAACAACTCGGCGCGCAAATGCCCGGGCGCCAGCGCCAGGGGCGCCGCCGTCGATGCTGAAGGCGCTGAAGCGACAAAGGCCTCGAACCTATCGGCGGCCTGCACTGGCTGGGCAGCGGGCATGACGACATCGCCCAAACGATTGCGCGCACCGCTGATCGTGAAACCCTGGTCGTACAGCAAGTCGCGGATACGGCGAATCAGCAGCACTTCATGATGCTGGTAGTAGCGCCGGTTGCCGCGCCGCTTCATCGGCTTGAGCTGGGTGAATTCCTGTTCCCAGTAGCGCAAAACATAGGGCTTCACGCCGCACAGTTCGCTGACTTCACCGATAGTGAAATATCGCTTGGCGGGAATGGCGGGCAACGTCGCCAAAGCCGGTGCCAACACCGCGCCGGGGCGGACTGGGTGGGCCGGTTGAACAGGCCCCGAACTTCTGAGAGGTTTCTCCATTGAAATCAATGAGATCGGCGGAGGGCCTAAAACTTTACTCGAAGTCTTCGGCCGGCGGTGTGTCTCCTTGCACGACGGCCTTGAGCTTGTGGCTGGCGTGGAAGGTGACGACATTGCGCGCCTTGATCGGTATGGCTTCGCCCGTGCGCGGGTTGCGGCCAGGTCGCGGTGCCTTGCGGCGGATGTTGAAGTTGCCATACCCGGACAGCTTGACGTCGCGCCCTTCCACCAGCGTGCCTTGCACGATCTCAAAGAAGGCTTCGACCATGTCTTTGCTCTCACGTTTGTTCAGCCCGATGCGGTCGAACAGCAGTTCGGACAGTTCGGCCTTGGTCAGGGTGGGTGTCTCGAGCGTCGGCAGGATTACGCGGTCGGCTGGGGTGGCTTCTTCGTTGGTGTCCATGGCTTGTCCTCAGGTTCGGCGATTCAGCTGCGCAGCCGGCCGCCCAGAGCCGAATGCACGCGCGCCACGGCAGCGGCCACGGCAGCGTCGATGCGGTCTTCGGTGAAGGTGGCGGCCGGGTCCAGCAGTTCCAGCCGAACGGCCAGACTGCGTTCACCGGGCTCGAAGCCCGCAGCTGCGCTGCCGGGCTTATAAACGTCGAACAGCAGGGCCGACTTCACCAGACCAGCCGGGTCGGCGCGCAACGTGGCAAGCAGCGCGTCGTGCGTGACTGACCCGCCCAACACCAAGGCCAGGTCACGCCACACCGGCTGCTGGCGCGGCACGGGTTCGAAGGCTGGCACCGGCGTGGCCAGCACTGTGGCCAGGTCCAGTTCGAAAAGCACCGGCGCCTGCGGCAATTCGTAAGCCTGGCGCCAGCGTGGGTGCAGTTCGCCGACGAAGCCGATGGCCTGCCCGTCCAGCAGCACGCGCGCGCTGCGGCCAGGGTGCAGCGCCGGATGACCGGCGGCTTCGAACACCGGGCAGCGCGGCGCCAGCAGCGCTTCGATGTCGCCCTTGATGTCGAAGAAGTCGACCGTGCGTTCACGCTCTCCCCACTGCACCGCATCGGCCGGGCCATAGGCCAGGCCGGCCACACGCTGGGGCTGGTCGATGCCAGCCACGCCACCGTCGTGGGCGACCGCATTCGCGTTGCGTGCGTAGACGCGGCCGAGCTCGAACACGCGCACGCGTCCGGCATGGCGCGACAGGTTCGTGCGCAGCACCTGCACCAGGCTCCCCAGCAGGCTGGACCGCATCACTGCCAGGGGCGCAGCCATCGGGTTCAGCACGCGGATCGGGTCGGGGTTGCCCGCCAGTTCGGTTTCCCAGCGCACTTCGACGAAGCTGAAGTTGATGGTCTCGGCGTAACCCAGCGCCGCCAACTGCCGGCGCAGCGCCATGGGGTGGCGATGGCCTTCGCGGCGCACACGCGGCGTCACGGGGGCCAGCGGGGCCGTGGCGGGCAACTGGCTGAAGCCGATGACGCGGATGACTTCTTCGATCAGGTCTTCCTCGATCCGCAAGTCGAAGCGCCACGGGGGTGGGGTGACGGTCAGGCTGCCATCAACTTGGGTAAAAGGTAGCTTCAGACGCTGAAAGACGTCGGCGCATTGCGCCTGCGTCACCGGCATGCCGATGACGCGCGCGACACGTGCAACGCGCAGCGTCACGGGCTTGGCTTCTGGCAAGGCCAGTGTCTGGTCATGCACCGGGCCGGCTTGGCCGCCACACACCTGCAGCACCAGTTGCGTGACGCGCTCGATCATCTCGACCGTGCGCGATGGGTCCACGCCACGTTCGAAACGGTGGCCGGCGTCGGTGCTGAAGTTGTAGCGACGCGAACGGCCTTGCACGGCTTCGGGCCACCAGAAGGCGGCTTCGACGTAGACATTCTTCGTGTCGTCGCCCACTGCCGTGGCGTCGCCGCCCATGATGCCGGCCAGGGATTCGACCTGTACTGCATCGGCGATCACACCGACCTTTTCGTCCAGGTCCACCGTGTTGCCGTTCAGCAGCTTCAGGCTTTCGCCAGGCTGCGCCCAGCGCACGACGAGCTTGTCTTGAATCTTGTCCAGGTCGAAGATGTGCGTGGGCTGGCCGTATTCGAACAGCACATAGTTCGAGATGTCGACCAGCGCCGAAACGCTGCGCTGGCCGCTGCGGGCCAGCCGTTCGGCCATCCAGGCCGGCGTCTTGGCCTTCGTATCGACACCGCGCACCACGCGCCCGCTGAAGCGGCCGCACAAGTCGGGGGCCTGCACTTCAACGGGCAGTTGTTGATCATGCGCCGGCAGCACCGGCACGATGCGCGGGGCGATCATCGGCGTGCCCGTCAAGGCCGAGACTTCACGCGCCACGCCGTAGACGCTGAGCCCATGCGCTAGATTGGGCGTGAGCTTGAGCGTGAAGACCGTGTCGTCCAGCGCCAGCCATTCGCGCACGTCGACGCCCAGCGGCGCATCGGCGGGCAGTTCGAGCAGGCCGCTGTGGTCATCAGTGATGTGCAGTTCCTTGGCTGAACACAGCATGCCGCGGCTTTCCACGCCGCGCAGCTTGCCCACACCAATCTTGAAGGGCTTACCGTCTTTGCTGTCGGCCCCGGGCGGCAGTTCAGCGCCGACGGTGGCAAGCGGCACGCGCATACCCACCCGCGCGTTCGGCGCGCCACAGACGACTTGCAGCGGCCCGTCGGGCGAAAACGGCCCGGCATCCACCATGCAAACGCGCAAACGATCGGCCTGGGGGTGTGGGTCGGCACTGACGATCTCGGCCACGACTACACCCGTGAACATCGGCGCCACCGGGCGCAGGTCTTCCACTTCCATGCCAGACATGGTCAGCAGATCGGCCAGCTCTTGCGTGTCGAGCGCGGGGTTGCAGAACTCACGCAACCAGGATTCGGGGAATTGCATGAACAGTCTTCTTTGGAGTCGATGGCCTGAATTTGGAACTCAGAGGCTGAGAGTTTTTCGAGCGTGACGGAGCAGCGCGTCAAAAGGCGGCCGATCTAGGCGCAAAGCACAGCCATAGCTCGGGCTATGGCGCGCATTTGCAACGACGAGCGGGCGTCTTTTGGCGTGATGAGTGGGCATGATCGAAAGACTCTCAGCCTCTCAGGCAAACTGCTGCAGGAAGCGCAGGTCGCCGTCAAACATCAGCCGCAGGTCGTCGACGCCGTAGCGCAGCATCGCGAAGCGGTCGGCGCCGATGCCGAAGGCAAAACCGATTTGCTGTTCCGGGTCGAGGCCGAAGTTGCGCACGACGTTCGGATGCACCTGGCCACTGCCGGCCACTTCCAGCCACTTGCCCGCCAGCGGGCCGCTGCCGAAGCG
>JBBQAW010000093.1:0-12645 GCA_038316815.1 Burkholderiales bacterium | reverse complement strand
TGCCGCTTGCGGTAGTTGGACAGGAAACGCTCGATGCGGCCGATGGCTTCGCGCAGGTCGTCGACATTGGGCAGGAAGACGACACGGAAGTGGTCGTGCGCAATCCAGTTGAAGCCTGTGCCCTGCACGATCAGCACCTTCTGCTCGGCCAGCAGTTCGTAGGCAAACTGCTGGTCGTTGTCGATCGGGTAGACCTTCGGGTCCAGGCGAGGAAACATGTACAGCGCCGCCTTCGGCTTGACGACACTGACGCCGGGGATCTGGATCAGCAGTTCGTAGGCCAGGTCGCGCTGCCGGCACAAGCGGCCGGTGGGCGCCACCAGGTCCTTGATGCTCTGATATCCGCCCAGCGCCGTCTGAATGGCCAGTTGCCCGGGCGTGTTGCTGCACAGGCGCAAGGAAGCCAGCATGTTGAGGCCTTCGATGTAGTCGCGCGCATGGCGCTTTTCGCCCGACACCACCATCCATCCTGCGCGGTACCCGCAAGCGCGGTAGTTCTTGCTCAAGCCGTTGAAGCTGACGAAAAGCACGTCGTCAGCCAGGCTGGCCATGCTGGTGTGGGTGGCCCCGTCGTACAGCGTCTTGTCGTAGATCTCATCAGCAAACACCACCAGCTGGTGCAGGCGCGCCAGTTCGATGATTTGCAGCAGCAACGCTTCGGGGTACAGCGCACCCGTGGGGTTGTTGGGGTTGCAGACGATGATGCCGCGTGTGCGCCGGGTGATCTTGCGGCGGATGTCGTCAATATCGGGCAGCCAGCCGGCCTGTTCGTCGCAGATGTAATGCACCGGCACGCCGCCGCTCAGGCCCACCACAGCGGTGTACAGCGGGAAGTCGGGCGTGGGGATGAGCATCTCGTCGCCGTCGTTCAGCAGCGCCTGCATGCTCATTTGAATGAGTTCGGAAGCGCCGTTGCCCAGGTAGACGTCGTCGACGCCCACGCCCATGACGTTCTTTTCCTGCGTGTAGTGCACCACCGCCTTGCGCGGCGCGAACAGGCCCTTGCTGTCGGTGTAGCCAGCGGCATCGGGCAAATTGCGGATCATGTCCTGCACGATTTCGTCAGGCGGCATCAAACCGAACGCAGCCACATTGCCGATGTTCAGCTTGATGATCTTGTGGCCCTCTTCCTCCATCTGCCGGGCCTTGTCCAGCACCGGGCCGCGGATGTCGTAGGCCACGCTGGCCAGCTTGGCAGATTTGACAATGGGGTTCACGGCAGTGGGTCTCTGGGTCTGTGCGCTGAAGAACCTAGAATTATCCACGCATGAAGTTTCAACCGTCATGAAGTTCCAGCCCGATACCGCCACAGGCGTCAACACCATCGCAAGGCACGAACCCGGCCGCGTCTTCGTCGGCAACACGCCTTTCGAAAGCGCCCTGGTGGTGCCCTGGGTCGGCGCCGTGCAGGCCTGGCCCGTGGCCGGCTTCGATGCGCTGACGCCTGAGCACTTCGCGCAGTTGCTGTCGCTGCGCCCGGAACTGGTCATCTTTGGCAGCGGCCCGCGCCTGCGGTTCGTGCATCCGTCCATGATGGCCAGCCTCATCAATGCCGGCATCGGCGTCGAGACCATGGACACAGGGGCCGCCTGCCGCACCTACAACGTGCTGGTCAGCGAAAGCCGCTCTGTTGTGGCAGCGCTGCTGCTGCATCCCTAGCGCCCGTCCGGGGAGTGCGGCTAAGTGACTTTATAATCACGGATTACGCCGGCCTCGGCGGGCTAACTACGGTTTCCGAGACTCATCCATGACGCCTGTAGTCAATAAATCCCTCCCGGAGTTCGAAGCCATGGCCACAAGCGGCGTGAAGTTCACGCCGCAGTCGCACTTGGGACATGCCGTGGTGCTGTACTTTTACCCCAAGGACAATACTCCTGGATGCACCACTGAAGCGATGCAGTTTCGAGACCAGCACCAGGACTTTCTGAACGCTGGCGCCGTGGTTTTTGGCGTCTCGCGCGACAACATGGCCAGCCACGAGAAATTCAAGCAAAACCTGGAGCTGCCGTTCGAGCTGATCGCCGACACCGAAGAAAAGCTTTGCCACATGTTCGGTGTCGTGAAGAACAAGATCATGTACGGCAAGAAGGTCAAGGGCATCGAGCGCAGCACCTTCTTGATGGATGCCCAGGGCGTGATGCGCGCCGAATGGCGGGGCATGAAGGTCGCCGGCCATGTCGACGAAGTTTTGCAAGCCGCCGTGGCGTTGAAGAAGGCCGACTGAAACTTGTCGTGCCGCGCCGCCAGGTCGTCCGCCCGGGCGCACACGCCCCACACTGAACCCCAGCCGCACCGGCCTTGCCGTGCGGCTTTTTTCTTGAGTCCTCAGCCGCCATGCCTCTGCCAAAACCCCCCACCCGCCCAGCCGACATGCTGCAAGGCGCCGACTTCGAAGCCCAGGCTGCACCCCAACCCGAGAAGCGCGGCAAGAAGGGCCGCGCTGCACCCACAGCCACAACGGCAGCCCCAGCCGATGCAGTCGTCCCCGCGC
The DNA here is from genome assembly GCA_038316815.1 of Burkholderiales bacterium. GTDB lineage: Bacteria > Pseudomonadota > Gammaproteobacteria > Burkholderiales > Burkholderiaceae_C > Rubrivivax. The sequence goes on along the minus strand of JBBQAW010000093.1, from coordinate 10,154 downwards.
AACCGACGCTGGACCTGCTGGAAAACAGCCGGCCCGTAACCGCCCTGGCCCAGGCCGCCCCGACTGCCCCGGCCACCCCGACCGCGCCGGTGGCGACACGCGCCCCGGCCTCCAGGCCCGCGGCGCCAGTACGTGCTGCTTCCCCAGCCCCCGCCCCAGCCGCCGCCCCAGCGCGCCGAGCGCGTACGCCGCGCGGCACTGGCCCGGCCAAGCTCTTCGTGTTGGACACCAACGTGCTGATGCACGATCCGATGAGCCTCTTCCGCTTCGAGGAACACGACATCTTCCTGCCCATGATCACGCTCGAAGAACTGGACGGGCACAAGAAGGGCATGAGCGAAGTCGCGCGCAGCGTGCGTCAGGTCAGCCGCGAACTCGATGCTCTGGCCAGTTTCGTCGAGAAAGACGGCAGCATCGATTCGAAGTCCGGCATCGAACTGGCCAAGACCGGCCACCGCGAAGCCGGCGGCAAGCTCTTCTTCCAGACCATGCTGCTGGACGTGAAGCTGCCCGCCGGCCTGCCCCAGGGCAAGGCCGACAACCAGATTCTGGGCGTGGTGCAGGCCCTGCGCGAACAGCAGCCGGGCCGTGACGTGGTGCTGGTGTCCAAGGACATCAACATGCGCGTCAAGGCACGCGCCCTGGGCCTGCCGGCCGAGGACTACTTCAACGACAAGACGCTGGAAGACGGCGACCTGCTCTACACCGGCGTGCTGGCCCTGCCCGCCGACTTCTGGGAACGCCATGGCAAGACCATGGAAAGCTGGCAGCAAGGCGGCTTCACCTACTACCGCATCAGCGGCCCGCTGGTGCCCGGTCTGTTGATCAACCAGTTCGTGTATCTCGAAACGCCAGGCGCGATTCCGCTTTACGCCCGCGTGAGCGAGATCACCGGCAAGACCGCGGTGCTGAAGACACTGCGCGAATACACGCACGCCAAGAATTCGGTCTGGGGCGTGACAGCGCGCAACCGCGAACAGAACTTCGCGCTGAACCTGCTGATGGACCCGGATTGCGACTTCATCACGCTCACCGGCACGGCAGGCACCGGCAAGACCCTGATGACCCTGGCCGCCGGGCTGAGCCAGGTGCTGGACGACCGCCGCTACACCGAGATCATCGTCACGCGCGTGACCGTGCCCGTGGGCGACGACATCGGCTTCCTGCCCGGCAACGAAGAAGAAAAGATGGGCCCGTGGATGGGCGCGCTGGACGACAACCTCGAAGTGCTGGCCCGCACCGACGCCAATGCCGGCGAATGGGGCAGAGCCGCCACGAATGATCTCGTGCGCAGCAAGATCAAGATCAAGAGCCTGAACTTCATGCGCGGGCGCACGTTTTTGAACAAGTTCGTCATCATCGACGAAGCCCAGAACCTGACGCCCAAGCAGATGAAGACGCTGATCACGCGTGCCGGCCCGGGCACCAAGATCATCTGCCTGGGCAATCTGGCGCAGATCGACACGCCGTATCTGACCGAAGGCAGCAGTGGCCTGACCTTTGCGGTCGACCGCTTCAAGGGCTGGCCGCACGGCGGGCACATCACCCTGGCGCGCGGCGAACGTTCGCGCCTGGCGGACTACGCTTCAGAGGTCCTTTAAAGCCGGCGCAGACTTGCCTGGCTTTTGCAATGCACGTTCCAGAGCGCCGGGGCTGAAACCGAACTGCTGCTGGCCACGCACCTTGAACACCGGCGTGCCGGGCAGGCCGGTGGCCTGGTGTTCAGCCTGGCAGGCAGCGTCGCGTTCGATCAGGCATTCCTTGAACGGCACCTGGTGTTCGACCAGCCACTGCCGGGCCAGCTGGCAACTGGCGCAGGTCTCGGACGAAAACAGGCGGATGTCGCCCGGCGACGCCAGGGCGGCAACGCTTCGGCCCAGCCGGTCGTCGGAGCTGTTGGCCCACCAGGTCTGGGCCGTGCTGACGACAAACAGCAGCGACCCCAGCCCCAGCAACTGCCAGCGCGTGACGCGGGTAGGCGCCGGTGCGGCTTCGGTGTTCATAGCGCGGCTGTCACGACCATCTCGACCCGCCATTCAGGCTTGGCCAGATGGGCTTGCACGGTGGCGCGCGGCGGTGCATGGCCGGCGGGCACCCAGGCTTCCCAGACGGCGTTCAGCGCCGGAAAGTCGGCCAGGTCCTTGATGTAGATCTGGCACATCAGAATCTTGCGCTTATCGGTGCCTGCGCGGGCCAGCAGCGCGTCGATGGCGGCCAGCACCTGCTGCGTCTGGCCGCTGATATCTTGAGCGCCGTCGCCCGCCACCTGCCCGGCCAGGTAGCACACGCCGTTGTGCACGGCCATTTCCGACAGGCGGGTGCCGACGTCGAATCTCTGAACCATCAGGAATGTCCTTTGCGTTGGCGCTCCGCCTTGCTAGAGCCAGAAACGGCTGGAGCGGCTGAAGCGGATTTTGCGGATTTGGCGGCGGCGGCTGCCGCAGGCTTGCTGCCCAGGCGGCTTTCAGTGCCCTTCAGCAGTTTGCGGATGTTGTCTTCATGCCGCCAGACCAGTAGCAGCGACATCGCCACCAGGGCCAGCAGCCACGGTTCAGGGCCCCAGATCAGGGCCTGATAGAAAGGTGCAAAGGCCGCCGCCACGATAGAAGCCAGCGAAACATAGCGCGAGAAGGCCAGGATGATGGCAAAGCTCAACAGGGTGGCAAGGCCCAGCAGCGGGTTGACGCCCATCAGCACCCCGGCGGCCGTGGCCACACCCTTTCCGCCCTGGAAGCGGAAAAACACCGGGTAAAGGTGGCCGACGAAAGCCGCCAGGCCGACGAAAGCCGCTGCCGATTCCCCCAGGCCCACGCGCGGGCCGTAGACCAGGCACAGCAGCACGGGCACATAGCCCTTCAGTGCATCGAAGGCCAGGGTCAGCAGAGCGGCCTTGCGGTTGCCCGAACGCAGAACGTTGGTGGCCCCGGGGTTCTTGCTGCCGTAGCTGCGCGGATCGGCCAGCCCCATCACCCGGCTGAAAATGACCGCGAAAGAAAGAGACCCCACCAGATAGGCGCCCAGAAGGGCCGCCAACAGCCACAGCGTTTGCATGCTGCAGATTCTAGGTCGCGGCAGCCCTGCCCTATCTGGATGGCGTACCGGCGGGTAGGGGTGCCGCCGCCAGGCCCGCCAAGTCGATGACAAAGGAAAACTCGCGCGCCCGGCGCTCAAGCGCGGCGAATCGGCCCGACGCACCGCCGTGGCCGGAAGTCAGGTCGGTGTCGAGCAGCACCGGGTTGACGTCGGTCTTGCGCGCCCGCAGGCGGGCCACGTACTTTGCCGGTTCGAAATACTGCACCTGCGCGTCCCACAGCCCGGTGCTGACATACATCGCCGGGTAGGCCTGGGCAGCCAGGTTGTCATACGGCGAATAGCCCAGCATGTAGTCGTAGGCCGCCTTCTCAGCCGGGTTGCCCCACTGCGTGTATTCGTTGATGGTCAGCGGAATGGTGTCGTCCAGCATGGTCGTCACCACATCGACGAAAGGCACCGCCATCAGCATGCCGCGGTAGCGCGCACCGGCCTGGTTGGCCACCGCACCCATCAGCAGGCCGCCGGCCGAGCCACCGCTGGCAAACACCTTGTTCTTGGCGCCCCAACCGGCGGCCAGCAGCGCGTCGGTGGCGTCGACGAAGTCGTTGAAGCTGTTGCGCTTGTTCATCATGCGGCCGTCCTCGAACCAGCCTTCGCCCAGGTCGGCACCGCCGCGCACATGGGCCAGGGCGATGACGAAGCCGCGGTCCATCAGGCTGACGCCTGACGATCCGAATTTGGCGTCTATGGAATTGCCGTAAGCGCCGTAGCCGTAGATGAACAAGGGCGCCTTGCCGTCGCTGCGGGCCTGGTCGCGCCGCCAGGCCAGGGTGACGGGAATGCGTTTGCCGTCACGCGAAGGCGCCCACAGCCGCTGCGTGGCGTACAGGCTGGCGTCGTAGCCCGGCACTTCGCGGGTCTTGCGCAGCACGCTTTGTGCACTGGCCAGGTTCAAGTCGAAGGTCGACTCTGGCTGCACCGTCGACTGCTGGCTGTAGCGCAGATGCGCGGCCCGCGGGTCCGGGCGCGCGCCCAGGCTGACGGTGACACCCGCCGCCGACGGCAAGACCTGGCTTCGCCCCTGGCGGATGACGCGCACGCGCTGGTCGGCTTCCACCCTTTCCCGCACGGCCACGCCGCCGGGCAGCATCACGAAACCCTCGACCGTGGCCTGTTCACGGCCGGCCACCAGGGTGCGCCAGCCGCGCCGCACTTCGGGCGCACCTTCGGGCGCGCTGACCAGCCTGAAGTTCACCGCGCCTTCGTTGGTACGAATGATCCAGCGGCCGTCGAAGTGGTCCACCTCATGGCGAATTTTCGGGCGCCGGGCCAGCACCACCTGCAGCGCGGCGGCGTCGCGGTCCAGGCGCAGCGCGCGTGTCTCGGTGATGTCGCCGCCACTCAGGCGAACGATCAGGTAACGCTGCGAAGCGCTGGCCTGAATTTCGGTGAACAGGGTCTTGTCGGACTCGTCATAGACCAGGCTGTCGCTGGCCACCGGCGTGCCCAGGCGGTGGCGGTAGACCGGGCCGCTTTGCAGCAACATCGGGTCTTGGCGCAGGTAGAAGACGCTGCGGCTGTCGGCCGACCAGACCACGCTTTCCAGCACCCCCGGCACGGCGTCGGGCAGCAGTTCGCCCGTGACGAGGTTGCGCACGCGCAAGATATGCGTGCGCCGGCCCGTGGTGTCTTCGGTGAAGGCCAGCAGCCGGCCGTCGGGGCTGGTGGCGACGGCACCCAGCTGGTAGAAAGCCTGGCCAGCGGCGCGGGCCGGCAAGTCCAGCATCACCTGCTGCGCGGCCTTCGGGTCGGGGCGATCGGGGCCACCGCGCTGGCGCATCAGCAAGGGGTGTTCAGCACCCGGCTGGTAGGCGCGCCAAGTCCACCAGCCGTGGTCGAACACGGGCACGGTACTGTCGTCCTGCCGAATGCGCGACTTCATCTCGGCCAGCAGCTTTTGCTGCAGGCTGGCCAGCGGGGCCAGCACGGCTTCGGCGTAGGCGTTTTCAGCCTGCAGATAGGCCATGACATCGGCGCGCTTGGTGTTCGGGTCGTCGTCGCGCAGCCAGTGGTATTCATCGCTGCGGTCGCCGTTCGGGCTTTTCACCGTGAACGGGCGCTTTTCGGCCACGGGGGGCGTGGCGGTGGTCGACATCAGCATGCGGGGACTTTCGGACATCGCTGGCAACGGCGCCAGGCCTGACAGGGCAAGAACAAGAACGTAAAGCCAGGCGCGCATGAGGCAAGCCCTTTCAACGAACGGGCCCGGCCAGTGCGCAGTGCACCGGCCGCGCGCCCAGGGGGGAAACCAGCACCGCCGGAGCCAGACCGACCAGAAAACCGCGCCGCCCGCCGTTGATGCAGATGCGCGGCAAGTCCAGCACGCTGGCTTCGACGAAGATGGGCATGGCCTTCTTCAGCCCGAAGGGCGAGGTGCCACCGACGAGAAAACCGCTGTGGCGCTGCGCGACTTCGGGCTTGCAGGCTTCCACCGCCTTGACCCCGATCTCGCGCGCCAGGTTCTTCGTGCTGACCTGGCAGTCGCCATGCATCAGCACCAGCAGTGGCTGCGCCTTGTCGTCCTGCATCACCAGAGTCTTGACGACGGCGTGTTCGTCCACCCCCAGCTGGCGCGCGCTCTCGGCCGCGCCACCGTGTTCAACGTAGTCGTAGGGGTGTTCCGAATACATCACGCCATGCGCTTTCAACCAGGCCGTGGCGGGCGTTTCGCTGACGTGTTTTTCCTTCTTCGCCATACTCACCTACCCGGCGCCGGGCCGCCCCAAGCCGGGTCGAGCCCCCTCGGGGGGTGGCGACGAGCGCAGCGAGAAGCCTGGGGGCCCATGTTCAGTCGCCTTCTACCCATTCGATCTGCGCGCCCATTGCCCGAATGTTTTCGGCGAAACGCGGGTGCGCGCGACGCACCGGGGTCGCGTTGCGAATCACGCTGCGCCCAGGAATGCTGGCCGCCAGCATCAGCAGCGCAATCGCCACGCGGATGATGTACGGGCTTTCGACCTCGGCCGGCTGCAACGGCTTGCCGCCGAAGGTGATGATGCGGTGCGGGTCGCTCTGGAAGGCGTGGCCGCCGAACTTGCTCAATTCGCTGGTCCAGCCCATGGCGCCTTCGTAGACCTTGTTCCAGTACATCATGCTGCCTTCGGCCTTCACGCCCAGCGCCACGAAGATGGGCAGCAGGTCCACCGGCAAGTAGGGCCAGGGTGCAGCCTCCACCTTCTGCAGAATGTTCTTCGTGAAGGGCTCGCGCACCTTCAGCGGGCCGTCAACGACGGTGTGGCTCCAGCCACCTTCGTGCACCACCTGCACGCCGAACTTGGCGAATGTGCGGTCAATGAGCGGGAACTGTTCGGGCGCGCTGTTCTTGACCGTGATGCAACCGCCGGTGATGGCACCCAGGGCCATGAAGGTGACGGCTTCATGGAAGTCTTCGGCGAAGGTGAATTCCACCCCTTCCGGCCGGCCCAGCGTCTTGACGCCATGCACCGTCAGCCGGCTGGTGCCGACGCCTTCGATCTGCGCCCCCATCAAGGTCATGAACTGGCAAAACTCTTGCACATGCGGTTCGCTGGCGCTGTTCATCAGCGTGCTGGTGCCGTGGGCCAAGGCGGCGCAAAGCACGAAGTTCTCGGTCGTGGTGACGCTGGCGTAGTCCAGCCAGTGGTGGTTGGCGCGCAGTTCGCCGTCGATCTGGATCAGCAAATGGTTGCCGCTGCGTTCGACGCGGCCGCCGAAACGTTCCATCACCTCGACGTGCGGGTCGATTTCGCGCACGCCCAGGGTGCAGCCCTGAATGTCGTTTTCAATGCGTGCCACGCCGAAGCGTGCCAGCAAGGGCGGCACCAGCATCACGCTGGACCGCATCTCTTCGGGCAGGTGGTGCACCCGGGGGTCGAAGTGCGTGCGGGCGTGGTGCAGTTCCAGCACGCCCGTGGCGTAGTCGACCTTCACTTCGCTGCCCAGCATGCGAAAGATTTCAAGAATCTTGCGCACATCGGTGATCTCGGGAATGCCGATCAGCCGGATGGGGTCGCTCGACAGCAGCGTGGCACACAAGATGGGCAGCACTGCGTTCTTGTTCGCCGAAGGCGTGATGCGGCCCGACAAGGGCGTGCCGCCATGGACAATGAGGTGAGCCATGAAGAAGGGGCCCCCGGCGAGGCGGCGGCAAGATGAGGACGAATAGCGCTGATTCTCGCGCCTGCCGACGCTGGTCGGCAGCGACCGTGGTGTTGCTCGTGCACTTGGCGTTGCTGAGCGGCGTGTTGATATCGATGCCGCAGGCCCCGAACAGCTTCGAACGGGACGCCCCATCGCCAGCGCCGCTGACATGGTTGCGTTTACTGCCAGCAGAACAGACCGCAACGCGCACCGCGCCTGCTGCACCCGCCAAGCCCGCTTCACCCGGCGCAGCGCCAGCGCCCGCCCCACGCCCGGCCCGGCTACCGGTTTCACCGCCTGGCGAACCCGCCATCAGCTGGCTGCCAGCGCCAGATGCAGCGCCGGTCACTGGCCCAGCGGGTTCGCCCACGCCCACGCCTACGCCGGCCCCGGCATCACCATCCGCAGCCGCCCCGGCAGCCGAAGCACCGCGCCCATTGAACCTAAGCCTACCGCGCGCAGCATCAGCGCCCTGGCGCAACCCTGCGCTGGCAGACCGGCGCAGCAACACCCGCGCGCTGACGCTGGAAGCGCGGCTGGCCCAGGTCATGGGCCCGGGCGACGGACCCTTGATGGAAGAGGCCCTGCCCAACGGTGGCCGGCGATTCAGCCGTGGCAACAACTGCGTGATCTTGCGGCCTTCCCGCGCTGGCAAGCTCGACCCGTTCAACAACAGCGTCAGCCCGATGCCGCGGCAGGCAGACAACTGCTGATTTCTGCCCTGGCCGTGCGTGCCGCGGCTTCTTCCCGCAGCCGCAGCGCACGCCAGGGCAGAACTTGAGATGGAAATGGCGGCCACATCGGGCCCTGCTGCCGGGCTTACCGAAGACCTGTCCCAAGGTCAAGTTCGGCCGCACGGCGCCGAAGAACATGCAGTGCCAGCGGCCCCGCGCCGTCGGCAGGCAGCACCCGCTGGCCCAGGTCATCCATCCGCACTCAACCGGCTACCCGAACATGCAACTCGCCGCACTGGCCACTGTCAAGAACCGCATCCTGCTGGGCAGCCCCCTGCCCTTCAACGTTCGCAATGCCGACTGCACCCTGCTGTTGGCCCGTGGCCAGAGCGTTCAATCCCAGGCCCAGCTGGACGCGCTGCTGGAACGCGGCTGCATCGTCGACCTGGCCGAGCTGTTGAATCGGCGTGAAGAAGTGCTGAACGCGCCACGAGAAAAGTTGGGCCAGCTTTGGACCGAGAGCATGAACCGCATCGCCCAGTTCATGCGCAACAGCACCAAGCCCGGCTTCAACCAGGCCCTGAACGAGGCCAGCGAACCCGTGCTGGCCCTGATCGAACGCGACCCCGACCTGGCCATCTTCCAGGTGCTTCGGCAAGACATCAATGCCGACCAGCAATACGGCGCGCGCCGCTCGCTGCATTGCGCCATCACCAGCCAGTTGGTGGCCCAGCGCCTGGGCTGGTCGCCGGAAGAAGCCGAACGGGCTTTCAAGGTGGCGCTGACGATGAACATCTCGATGCTGGAATTGCAGGGCCAGCTCTCGCGCCAACGCATCCCGCCCACGCCTGAACAGCGCCAGGCTCTGCAGACCCACCCGATGCGCAGCGTGCAGATGCTGGAACTGGCAGGCGTGACCGACAACGCCTGGCTGCAGGCGGTGCTGCAACACCATGAAGTTGAAGATGGCAGCGGCTATCCCAGCGGCCGCAGCGACGTCTGCGACCTGGCTTCGCTGGCGCGGCGCGCCGACATTTACACCGCCAAGCTGGCCTCGCGTTCGCACCGCGACGCCGTGGCTGCGGACATTGCCGGCCGCCAGATATTCATGGAAGACCCGGGCCACCCGATGACGGCAGCGCTGGTGAAAGAGTTCGGCATCTACCCACCCGGCTGCCATGTGCGGCTGTTGTCGGGCGAACTGGCCATCGTGGTGGCGCGCGGGGCCAGCATCACCACACCCATCGTCGCCTGCCTGAGCAACCCCCGCGGCGCCCCGCTGCCGGCGCCAGTGCGGCGCGACACGGCCAACAAGGCCTACGCCGTTGAAGCCGTGGTTGGCGAACGCAGCGTCACCGTGCGCCCGACGCTGGAGCAACTGCTGGCCATGCCGAATTGATCAGCCCGCGAATGCTTTCAGCGCATCGCCCGTGACGCGGCAGATGCGCCAGTCGGGCAGTACCGTGGCGCCCATCCTTTCGTAGAAGCGAATGGCGTTCTCGTTCCAGTCGAGCACGCTCCATTCGAAGCGACCGCAACCGCGGGCCACCGCCAGCGCCCCCAGGTGCTGCAGCAAGGCCTTGCCCAGGCCGGTACCGCGGTGCGCGGGCTGCACATAAAGGTCTTCCAGGTACAGCCCCGGCTGGCCCAGGAAAGTGCTGAAGTTGGTGAAGAACAGCGCGAAGGCCACCGTCTGCCCGCCCACCTCAGCCACCACGGCTTCGGCCACGGGCTGCGGGCCGAAGAGGTGAAGCGCCAGTGCATCGGGCGTCACCACCACCAGATGCGAGAGATCTTCGAATTCAGCGAGTTCTCGAATCAATGTCACGATGGTCTGCGCATCGGCCGGGTTAGCAGGTCTCAATGTGGCAGGTTGACGCGGCGTGGCTGGCATGGCGAGTCTCCGAACAATCCTGGCATTGTGTGGGTCGGCGCCAGATGAGGGGCCCAAATGAGCCTTGTGAGTCCTGCAAGCTCTGCAAGCCGCACATTCAGGCGCAGTTGCTTGCGTTCAGCGCGCAAGGCTACTTCGGCATCTACCGAACATCACGAAGCAGGGTCACATCTGGGAGGCCAAGAAAAACGGGCTAGCCCTTTTGGAGCTAACCCGTTGTTCTAGAACGAATGTTCTGGTGCGGCTGGCAGGAATCGAACCCACGACCCCTTGGTTCGTAGCCAAGTACTCTATCCAACTGAGCTACAGCCGCAACTTAGCCTTGCACTATAGCACGGTGTTTTTAGTCGATCGCCGCAGCTGCGCGGTCACAC
>JBBQAW010000092.1:0-12755 GCA_038316815.1 Burkholderiales bacterium | reverse complement strand
GACATCGCGCCCACGCGCGTCAGCATCAACACCAACTACCCTGGCGCTTCTGCCCGGACGATCGAAGACTCGGTGACGCAGATCATCGAACAGAACCTGAAGGGCATCGACGGCCTGCAATCCATCGAATCGTCCAGCAATGCCTCGGGCGGCGCCAACATCAGCCTCAGTTTCGTCGCCGGCACCAACCCCGACACCGCCCAGCTGCAGGTGCAGAACAAGGTGCAGCAGTCGGTGTCGCGCCTGCCCCAGGCCGTGCAGGCCCAGGGCGTGCGCGTGACCAAGGCGGGCACTGAATTCCTGATGGTGGCCACCCTCACCAGCGACGACCCGGCTGTCACTTCGGCTGACCTGGGCGACTACCTCAACAGCACCCTGGTCGACATCGTCAGCCGCATCGAAGGCGTGGGCGACGTCAACGTCTTTGGCTCGGGTTACGCCATGCGCATCTGGCTCGACCCGGCCAAGCTGCAGCGCTACGCCCTTGTGCCGGGCGACATTCGCGCAGCCCTGCTGGCGCAGAACACCGAAGTCTCGGCCGGGCAGATCGGCGCCCAACCCGCACCCGAAGGCCAGCGCCTGACGGCCATCGTCACCGCACGCTCGAAGCTGCAAACGGCAGAACAGTTCCAGGACATCGTGCTGCGTGTGCAGCCCGACGGTTCGGCCTTGCGCCTGGGCGACGTGGCCCGGGTCGAACTGGGCCGCGACAGCTACACCACCAACATCCGCAGCGGCGGGCGCACGGCCTCCGGCCTGGCCATCTTTCCGGCCAGCGGCGCCAACGCCCTGGTCACAGGTGACGCGGTGAAGGCCAAGCTGGAAGAGCTGGCGCCCTTCTTCCCGCCGGGCATGAAGGCGACGGTGACCTTCGACACCACGCCTTTCATTCGGGTCTCGATCAACGGCGTCGTCAAGACGCTGATCGAGGCCATGGTGCTGGTCGTGGTCATCATGTACCTGTTCATGCAGAACCTGCGTGCCACGCTCATACCGGCCATCGCCGTGCCGGTAGTGCTGCTGGGCACCATGGGCATCCTGGCAGTGGCCGGGTTTTCGATCAACACGTTGACGATGTTCGGCCTGGTGCTGGCCATCGGGCTGCTGGTGGACGACGCCATCGTGGTGGTCGAGAACGTTGAACGCCTGATGCGCGAAGAAGGCCTGTCGCCGCGCGAAGCCACACGCAAGAGCATGGGCGAAATCAGCGGCGCCCTGGTCGGCATCACGGTCGTGTTGTCGGCGGTATTCATTCCGATGGCTTTTTTCGGTGGCTCGACGGGCATCATCTACCGGCAGTTCAGCATCACCGTGGTCAGCGCGATGGTGCTGTCCTTGCTGGTGGCGATGACGCTGTCGCCCGCCCTTTGCGCAACCTTGCTCAAGCCGCTGGACGCCAACGGCCATGGCAAGCATGGCGGCCCGCTGGGACCGTTGCTGGACCGCTTTTTCGGCGGCTTCAACCGCGGCTTTGACCGCTTCACGGGGCGCTACGTCAGCCAGGTGGGTTGGCTGTCCAAACGCAGCAAACGCAGCTTCCTGGTCTTCCTGCTGCTGGTGGCCGGCACGGCCTGGCTGTACCGCAGCCTGCCCACATCGTTTCTGCCCGACGAAGACCAGGGCGGCTTGCAGATTCAAGTCCGCATGGCACCGGGCGCCACCGCAGAACGCCTGGAAGTGGTGATGCAAAGCATCGAGGCCTACCTGGCCGAGCAGCCTGAAGTCAGGTTCTACAACATCGTGCGCGGCGCCGGCGGCGACCAGGGCTCGGGCCAGGGTTTCATCCGGCTCCAGGACTGGGGAGAACGCACAGACGCCGACCAGAGCGCTGGCGCGCTGGCCGAACGTTTCAGCCGCGAACTGGGCAGGCGCGTGCGCGACGCCAACATCTTCGTCGTGCAACCACCCACGGTACGCGGCCTGGGTGGCAGCGCTGGTGTGCAACTGTTCCTGCAGGACCTGGGTGGCCTGGGCGACCAGGCTCTGGCACAGGCCAGAGACCAGTTGATCGACGCCGCTGCCGAGCGGCCGGAATTCAACCGCCCGCGCACCAACAGCCTGACTGAAACGCCGCAGCTGGCGATCGTGTTCGACGACCAGAAAGCCGGCGTGCTGGGCGTGAACGCGAACACGATCAACGAGACGCTGTCCATCGCTTTAGGCGGCAGCTACGTCAACGACTTCATCGACCGTGGCCGCGTCAAGCGCGTGCTGGTGCAAAGCGAAGGCGCCTACCGCGCGTCGCCCGACAGCCTGCGCCACTGGTACGTTCGCAATGCCAGCGGGCAGATGGTGTCGTTCAGCGCTTTCGCCACCAGCAGCTGGGTCAGCGGCCCGCGCCAGCTGGTGCGCTACAACGGCAGTTCGGCCTACGAGATTCAGGCCGACATCGCGCCCGGCGTCAGTTCTGGCGCGGCCATGGTGGCGATGGCGCAACTGCTGCGCGAGATGCCCCCGGGCATAGGCTATGAATGGTCGGGCCGCAGTTTTCAGGAACGACTGTCGGGCGACCAGGCACCGCTGCTGTATGCCGTCTCGGTGCTGTTCATCTTCTTGTGCCTGGCGGCCTTGTACGAAAGCTGGTCGGTGCCCTTCAGCGTGATGCTGGTGGTGCCGCTGGGCATATTGGGGGCACTGTCGGCCAGCCACCTGGGCGGGCAGAACAACGACGTGTTCTTCCAGGTCGGCCTGCTCACCACCGTGGGGCTGAGCGCCAAGAACGCCATCCTCATCGTCGAATTCGCCGAGACCTTGCGCGCCCAGGGTATGGGGCTGCTGGAAGCCACGTTGAAGGCCTGCCAGCAGCGCTTGCGGCCGATCCTGATGACGTCACTGGCTTTCGGCATGGGCGTGCTGCCACTGGCGCTGGCCAGCGGTGCCGGGTCGGGGTCGCAGCGCGCCATCGGCTTCGGCGTGCTGGGCGGCATGATCAGCGCCACGGTGCTGGGCATCTTCTTCGTGCCGCTGTTCTACCTGTGGGTGAAGTCGCTGTTCTCGCGTGGCACGCCCAAGCCCGTGACGCCGGTGACGCCTATGACCCCCACAACGCCCCCAACGCCCCCAACGCCCGCGCCCAAAACCGAGGTACAGGGATGAGGCGCCCTGCCCTTACACCTGCAACCGGGCTGGCCAGGCCCGCCGCCCCGCCGCTGTGCCTGGCCTTGGCCCTGGCCCTGGCCGGCTGCGGCAGCCTGGTGCCACCGGCCGAAGCGCCGAACGCGGACCTGCGCGCAGACTTCCGCGACAGCAGCAACCCGCTCACGACGGGTGCCGCCGCAGCGCATGAGTGGGACGGCTTCTTCACTGACGAACGCCTGCGCCAGGTGGTGGGCCTGGCGCTGTCAGACAACCGCAGCCTGCGCGCCGGCATGGCCGCGGTTGAACGGGCGCGGGCGCAGTATGGCGTTGCGCTGGCCTCGGCCCTGCCGAATGTCGACGCCACAGCGGCGGCCAGCCGGCAGCGCACCACCAACAGCACGGGGGGCAGCACGGGGGGCAGCACCGCCAGTAGCTACAGCGTGCAGTTGGGCCTGGCAGCCTGGGAGATCGACCTCTTCAGCCGCGTCGGCGCCCTTGAAGGCGCAGCCCTGGCGCGGTTCCTCACGCAGCAGGAAACGCAGCGTGGGGCGCGCCTGGCGCTGGTGGCCGAAGTGGCGAACGCCTGGCTCGGCCTGGCTGCCGAACAGCAGCGCCTGCGCCTGGCCAACACCCTGCGCGACAGTCAGGAACGCAGCCTGTCGCTGGCCGAACGCCAGTACCAGCTGGGCGCGGCCTCAGGCCTGCAGCGGGCGCGCGCGCAGACCGCCTTCGAAGCCGCACGCGGCGAAGCGGCCCGCATCGCCGCCAGCGTGTTGCAGGCCCGGTTGGCGCTTGAACTGCTGGCTGGCCAGCCCCTGCCGCAGGCCTTGCTGCCGGGCACGCTGGCTGAATCGGCCATGGCCCTGCCCGACCTGCCTGCCAGCTTGCCAGCCACCGTGCTGCAGCAGCGCCCCGACCTGCGTGCGGCCGAACAGACGCTGCAGGCCGCCGCCTTCGACATAGGCGCAGCGCGCGCTGCGCGCTTTCCGCGCCTGACGCTGACGGCCAGCGCGGGCACGCGCAGCCCTGAACTCGACACCCTGTTCCAGCGCGGCAGTGGCATCTTCAGCATCGTGCCGACACTGGTGCTGCCGCTGTTCGATGGCGGTGAACGCCGGGCCCAGGTGGCCGTGACCGAGGCCACGCGCCAGCAGGCCCTGGCGCAGTATGAAGCGGCACTGCAGGCAGCCTTCCGTGAAGTGGCCGACGCCCTGGCCGTGCGTGACAGCCTGGCCGAACGCCTGGCCGCGCAACAGGCCCAGGTGACAGCGGCAGAACGCAGCCTGTCCCTGGTCGAACAGGCCTACCGCCTGGGTGGGGCCAGCCAACTTGAGCTGCTGGACGCGCAGCGCCAGCAGGCCACGGCCCAGCAGGGGCTGGTAACGCTGCGCCAGGTTGAGCAGGCCAACCGCGTGGCCCTGCTGCGCGCGCTGGGCGGGCGCTGGACGCCGGGGGGCTGAGCCGCCGCAGTAACCCGTCAGCGGCTGGGCTTCAACGCCGGCGCTTCAACGCCACTGCGCCCAGGCCGGCCAGCAGCAACAAAGCCGCGGCGGGCTCGGGTACGGCAATGACGCCGAATTCCAGGCGATAGCTGGCTGTGCCGGTGCCGGTGTCCTGAATCCAGAAGGCATAGCGGCCAGCAGGCAGGGGCGTGATGAAGCCGCTGGCACCGGGGCTCGTGCCCATCACACCCAGGATGTCGCTGCCGATGTCGTTTTCGCCGAAGTGCCAGTAGCCCATCAACCCTGCCGGGCTGCCGCCCGTGGGGTTGACGGTGACCTGGCCACCGGACTGGATGGCAATGAAGCTGAGCGCAGAAACACCCAGCGCCGTGGTGCCCGGCATCACGGTCAACATGTCCAACTGCTGGCCTGCAGGCACGGTGAAGCTGAAGTAGTCGCGGTCGACCACGCCGTTGATTCGACCCGTCGTGCCGATGATGAGGTTCGGGCCTACGCCAAGAGACAACAGGGTGGGCGCCGTGCCCAGGTTCGAGAAATCACCCGAAACTGATTCGTTCCAGACCGTGGCGGCCTGAGATGCCGTGCTGGCGACGATGGCCAGAATGGCGCTGTACAGGAACCGGCGTGAATTGGGCATGGTGTTTTTCGGGCAAGGTTGTTCACGGGCCACCCGCAGGCAGCCGGCATGTGCTTCATGCTAGCAGCGGCAGATGGCTCGGCCCGGCCGCTGCGGCGCGCGACAAGGCCCATGCGCCTGGCCTGCTTGGGCACGATCACACGGATGCCTGCGGGGCCGGGGGGGTTACATTGCCAACAGTGAGCTTCCCCCACGTGGACCCCATTTCCATTTCCCCTCCTGATTCCGAAGCCTCGCGACTGGCCGCGTTGCACAGTCTGCAGTTGCTAGACACTCCCGCCGAGCCAGACCTGGACGGCATCGTCGCCCTGGCCGTGGCCTTGAGTGGCGCCCCCGTGGCCCTGGTCAGCCTGGTCGACCGCGACCGTCTCTGGTTCAAGGCCAAAGCCGGTACACAGCAGCAAGTGGCACCGCGGCAGGGGGCCTTGTGCGAAGCGGCTGTGGCCCAGTCGCCAGGCGTGCTGGTGGTGCCAGACACCCGCGCCGACCCACGCTTTGCAAACAGCGCTCAAACAGCCGTACTGGGCGGCATGCGCTTTTATGCCGGCGCGCCGCTGCTCAGCCCCGAAGGCCTGGCCCTGGGCACGGTGTGCGTGCTGGGCCCTGAGCCGCGGGCGTTTTCGGCTGAACAGGCAGCCACGCTCAGCAGCGCGCTGCTGGCGCTGTCGCGGCAGGCAACGGCCCTGCTGCTGCTGCGCCGCCAGCGCCTGGAACTTCAGGACACCCTGTCCCGGCACGAATCGGACCTGGTCGACCTGAGAGTCCTGCAGTCGGCCCTGGCCGAACACGAACAACGCCTGGCCCGGCTGACTTCCCAGGTACCAGGGGTCGTCTACCAGTTCCACCTGCGCACCGACGGCAGCTGCAGCTTCCCCTATGCCAGTGAAGGCCTGTACGCCATCTACGGCCTGCGGCCGGACCAGGTACGCAACGACGCCAGCGCCGTGTTCTCAAACCTGCACCCCGACGATTTGGCACGCGTGACGCAGACCGTTCAGCAATCGGCAGAGCAACTGACGGTGTGGGACTGCGAATACCGCGTCTGCCTGCCGGGGCGGCCCCTGCAGTGGGTGCAGGGTCGGTCGCAGCCCGAAAGGCTGGCCGACGGCAGCACGATGTGGCACGGCTTCATCACCGACATCAGCGCGCGCAAGGCGGCCGAACAGCAACTGCGTGAACGCGACACCGTGCTGCTGCAGGCCCAGCGTCTGGCGCAGTTGGGCAGTTGGCGCTGGAACAATGGCAGCAAACAAAGCGAATGGTCGGAAGAGACCTGCCGCCTGTTTGGTGTCAACCCGGCCAGCAATATCGTCGCCGACCACGAATTCATGCAGTACGTGCACCCGGAAGACGCAGAACGCGTGATGCAGATGCACCGTGCGGCGCTGGCCGGTGAAAGCGACTACGACGTGCAATACCGCGCCCGGCGCGCAGATGGCGGCGAACGCATCCTGCACGCCCGGGCCGAGCTGGCGCGCGACCCCGACACCGGCGAAGCGCTGACGATGGTGGGCACCTTGCTCGATGTCACGGAGCGTGTAGCCGCTGAACAAGAGCTGGAGCGCCACCGCGACCATCTGGAACGGCTGGTTGAAGAGCGCACGCACGAACTGATCACCGCGCGCGACCAGGCCGAACTGGCCAACCGCGCCAAGGGCGATTTCCTGTCGAGCATGAGCCACGAACTGCGCACGCCGATGAACGCCATCCTCGGCTTCTCCCAGTTGCTGCAGCTGGACCGCAGCCTGGACGCCCGCAGCGCTGGCTTCGTTCACGAAATCCTGCGCGCCGGCCACCATCTGCTGGAACTGATCAATGAGTTGCTCGATCTGGCGCGTATCGAGTCGGGCAAGCTCAGCCTGTCGCCCGAGCCACTGCCGCTGGCCGGCTTGGTGGGCGAAGCCCAGGCCCTGGTGCAGCCGCTGGCGCAACAGCGTGACGTCATCATCAGCCTGGCGCCCATGGCGGGCCTGGTGGTGCGCGCCGACCGGCTGCGCCTGAAGCAGGTGCTGCTGAACCTGCTTTCCAACGCCGTCAAGTACAACCGGCCGGGCGGCATGGTGCGCATCGAAGCCCGGGTGCAAGACCTGTTCTCGGTTCGCATCAGCGTGCACGACACCGGCATCGGCATTGCGCCGCAAAGCCTGCCCCAGCTGTTCCAGCCTTTCAGCCGCGTCAGCGGCACGACGACCGAAGGCACCGGCATCGGGCTGAGCATCAGCCAACGCCTGGTGGCGATGATGGGCGGGCGCATCGGCGTCGACAGCCAGCCCGGCGTGGGCAGCGAATTCTGGATCGAACTGCCCAGCGACCACCTGGCCGACCCACCACCGCCGCGCGACGTGCTGCCTGTGGACTTCACTGCCACCGCACCGGCGCCCCACCCCGGCCGCAAGGCCCGCGTGCTGTACGTCGAAGACAACCCGGCGAACCTGAAGCTGGTGGAACAGATCGTGCGCCGCCACCCCCACATCGAACTGCTGATGGCGCCCAGCGGCAGCCTGGGCCTGGACCTGGCACGTTCACACCGGCCCGACCTGCTGCTGCTGGACATCCATCTGCCCGACATCGACGGCTTCCAGGTGCTGGCGCGGCTGCGCGCCGACGATCTGACGCGCGACATGCCGGTGGTGGCCGTCACCGCCCAGGCCATGCCCGACGACGTCAAGCGCGTGCTGGCCGCTGGCTTCGACGACTACATGGCCAAGCCGCTGGACCTGCAGCGCTTCGACGCCCTGCTCGATCGGTTGCTGCTGCGCGAACCCCCAACCGAGGCCTGATGCGCCGATGAACCAGGTCCGCCCCCGCACCCGCCCCCACACCCGCCCGCACACCCTTGAAGCCTGGCAGGCCGCCCGGCTGCTGGCCCGGCGTGAACTCACGGCCGAGACACTGTTGCAGGACTGCCTGGAACATATTGCCGAGCGCGAACCGCACGTGCAGGCGTTCAACCACCTGGCACCCGCTGTGGCCCTGGCAACGGCCCGAGCGCTGGACGCCAGCCCCTGGCGCGGCCCCTTGCACGGCCTGCCTTTGGGCGTGAAGGACCTTTTCGACACCGCAGACCAGCCCACGGCCTACGGCTCACCCATCTACGCAGGCCACCAACCCGCGGCCGACGCCGCAGCCGTGGCACTGTGCCGCGCGGCAGGTGCGGTGCTGCCGGGCAAGACCGTCAGCACCGAGTTCGCCTACTTCCACCCCGGGCCCACCCACAACCCGCACCGCGCAGGGCACACGCCGGGCGGTTCTTCCAGCGGTTCGGCCGCGGCGGTGGCGGCTTGCATGCTGCCCCTGGCGCTGGGCACACAAACTGCGGCATCGATCATCCGCCCCGCTGCCTTCTGCGGCGTCGTCGGCTACAAGCCCAGCCTGGGGCGCGTGCCACGTGCGGGTGTGAAGAGCCTGTCGGAGACACTCGACACCGTCGGCGCCTTCGGCCGCAGCGTGCAAGACGTGGCCCTGCTCGGCGCCGTGCTGTGCAGCGACAGCCAACTGCTGGACGAAACGCTATGGAACCCTGCCGCCTCGGCACCGCGCATCGGCTTGTGCCCCACGCCAGAAGCCGCCCAGATGGACGCCAGCACGCAGGCAGCCTGGGCGCAGGCGTTGGCGGCACTGGCCCCGCACGCCCGCAGCCTGGCCGACGCCGCGTGGCCGGCCGCCCTGCCCGACCTGGTGGCCCTGCAAAAGGCCGTGATGTCGCACGAAATGGCGCGTTCGCTCAGCGCCGAGAGACTGCAGCACCGTGCCAGCTTGAGCGATGGGCTGGTTCAACTTTTCGACGAGGGCATGGGCATCGACGGCCAGACGCATGCCCACCATCTGGCCCAAGTGCAGGCCGCACGACACGTGGCCGCTGCCTGGTTCGATAAGCACGACGTGCTGCTGGCCCCCAGCACGATAGGCGAGGCCCCCGCGGGACTGCACGCCACCGGCGACCCGCTTTTCTGCCGCGGCTGGACGCTGCTGGGGCTGCCTTGCGTGCACCTGCCGTTTGCAGTCGGCGGCACCGGCCTGCCTGTGGGCCTGCAACTGGTCGGGCGCTGGGGTGCAGACGCTCAATTGCTGGCCGTGGCGCACGGGTGCTGGCAGCGGCTGCGCCAGTCGGCGCAGGTCTGGCGCACAACCTCAGCGGGTTGAAAGCCCGGCTGTCATCCGGCCCCGTGGCCCTGAGCGAACGGAATTTTCGCGCCAGCGCATCGCACACTTAGAGACGCTGGTCACTGTGCCAGGGGGCGCTGGGGTTGACTACACAGGCCATGCATAAAGTGCAGACCGGACAGGCCGTCGTCCTGGAGACGGATGGCAGTCTCAGCGTGATCGCTTTGGCCTGCGGGTCGAGAAGGTCGGCAATGACGTCTTCCCAGACTCTTCTATGCTGACTCAATATGAATGGTCGGGGCGGCGGGATTCGAACTCGCGACCCTCTGGTCCCAAACCAGATGCGCTACCAGGCTGCGCTACGCCCCGACTAAAACCGCATTGTAAGCCGGCGGCGCCCGGTTCGTGACGACGATGCCGTCTTCGTCGGCAAAAAGCCAGTCGCCGGGCCGCACCCACACGCCCTGAATGCGCACGGGGATGTCGCGCTGACCGCCGTCGCGCTTGAGAGGGGGCAGCGGCATGGGTGCCAGGGCGCGGATGCCCAGGTCGCTGGCGGCCAGTTCGGCCAAGTCGCGCACGCAGCCATCGATGACGACGCCGGCCCAGCCGTTCTTCGCCGCGCTGGCGGCCAGGTTGCCGCCCAGCAGCGCGCGGCGCAGCGACGAGCCGCCGTCGACCACCAGCACCCGGCCCTGGCCAGGGCTATCGACAGCTGCCTTGATGCCGGCGTTGTCTTCGAAGCACTGAACCGTGCTGACCACCCCGTGGAAGCGCTGCCGCCCGCCATAGCTTTGAAACACCGGGGGCAGCACGCGAAAGTCTTCGCCGCCGGTCTGGCCCATTGTGTCGCGATGGGCATCGCACAGGTCACTGCTCAGGATGTCGGGGTGGGTCATGGGAATCACGCTTGAAAGCGGATGGGCAGATCGGCGGGTGGGCGGGTCGGCGCTGGCTCACTGACCCGCAACTGAGGCCTTCATCGCAGCATCGCGAATGGCCGACAAGGTCGTGCGGGAAGTGATCACATCGGTGTCCAGGCGCAGGTGAATCAAGGCCGGCCGGCCGGCCGCCAACGCCGCTTCCAGCACGGGTGAGAAATCTTCAGTGCGGGCGCAGAAGCCGGCATGCCAGCCGTAGGCGCGGGCCAGGGCGGCGAAGTCGGGGTTGTGCAAGTCGCTGCCGCTGACGCGACCCGGGTAGTCACGTTCCTGGTGCATGCGGATGGTGCCGTAGCTGCCGTTGTCGACAACGACGCTGATCAGCCGCGTTGCGCCATAAGCCATGGCGGTGGCCAGTTCCTGCCCGTTCATCAAAAAGTCGCCGTCGCCTGCCAGGTTCAACACCGTGCGTTCGGGGTACAGCAAAGCCGCAGCCACCGCTGCAGGCAGGCCGTAGCCCATGGCGCCTGAAGTCGGCGCCAGCTGCGTGCGGCCGTGGTGCTGCAGGCCCGGGTATTGGCAGTAGCGGTGCAGCCAGCCGCTATAGTTGCCGGCGCCATTCGTGAACACGGTATCGGCCGGCAGCTGCGCCTGCAGGGTCTTCACGACCACGGCCATGTCCAGCGGGGCCACGCTGGGCGCCACCAAATTGGCCTGGTAATCGGCGTGCGCTGCTTCTGCCTGGCCGGCCCAGGGCACGGTGGTGGGTGCGGCCAGTGCTTCCAGTGACCGTGCGGCGGCGGGCATGGCGGCCTGCAGCAACAGGTCGGCGGCGTAGACGCGGCCCAATTCTTCGGGCCCGGGGTGAATGTGCACCAGCGTCTGCGCCGGGCGCGGCGCGGCCAGCAGGGTGTAGCCGCCGGTGGTCATTTCGCCCAGGCGCAGGCCCAGAGCGATGACGAGGTCGGCATCGCGCACGCGCGCAGCCAGCTTGGCATTGATGCCGATGCCCACATCGCCCGCGTACTGCGGGTGGCGGTTGTCGAAGCAGTCCTGGAAGCGGAAGCCGCAGGCCACCGGCAACTGCCAGTTCTCGGCAAAGCGCTGCAGGGCCTGGGCCGATTCGGCGTCACAACCCGGCCCGCCCACCAACAGAAGCGGGCGCTTTGCGGCCATCAGCATGGCGCGCAGGTCGCGCAGCCCGCCGGGCGCGGGCCAGGCGCGCGCGGGTTCGCAACGCGGCAGCACCGGCTCGCGCGTGGGCGTAATCAGCATGTCTTCGGGCAGCACCAGCACCACCGGGCCGGGGCGGCCCTGCAAGGCGGTGTGAAAGGCCCGCGCCACGTATTCGGGCAGGCGGTCGGCGCTTTGCACTTCGCCCACCCACTTTGCCAGACCCAGAGTGCCGGGGCCAAACATCTGGCGGTAGTCGATTTCCTGGAAGGCTTCGCGGTCGCGCTGGTCGCTGGCCACCTGGCCGATGAACAACACCATCGGCGTGCTGTCCTGGAAGGCGGTGTGCACACCGATGCTGGCGTTTGTGGCCCCGGGGCCGCGCGTCACGAAACACACGCCCGGTCGGCCCGTCAGCTTGCCTTGCGCCTCGGCCATGAAGGCTGCGCCGCCTTCCTGCCGGCAGGCAATGAAACGAATGTGTTCGCGGTGCTGGTGCATGCCGTCCAGCACCGCCAGATAGCTTTCGCCCGGTACGCCGAAGCAGGTGTGTACGCCCTGGGCCATGAGGGCTTCGACCAGCGCATGGCCGGCCGGGCGGGATGGGTGATCAGTCTGGGCTTGAAGGCGGTTCATGCCAGCACTGTAGCCGCTGGCAGCGGGCTATTCGGCCTGGCAAACCTTGGCTCGACCGCACCCGCTCAAATGGCAACAATTGCCGAAGGGCAGCTTCGCCATGAAGGCAGTTCGCAGGTCGACAAATCAATTGCAATCAGCGTCACCGTTGCGCGGGATGGACGCAACAAGATTGCGGCTTATCGACCCGATTGAACGAACACGAACTTTCATCGAGCCGACCCGCGGTTGCCGTTTTCATCCGGCTTCTATCGGCCCTTTGCGGTCGGTCAATTCTCGTCTATTGCGGACGTTTTTCTCGGACCCTTCGGCGTGCTGGCGTTGTCCCGGGGCTACGTCAGCCGGGTGGCCCCCTCCGCTCATGTCCTCCGAACTGGGCTGCGCCCAGTTCTCCCCCTTTACTTCGCTGCGGGGGCCACCCGACTGCCGCAGCCCGGCACCATGTCTGCGTGCGACGGTGGCGCGCAAACACTGTCGCCGCAAAGGCGGGCTTGGCTTGGATGCGGCGCGCACGAGAGTCGCCGAGAAGCGCAGGGCACGCGGCCCCGCGCGCAGCGCGGTCGTGAACTGACTCATCGCGGGTGTTTGAGCGTAGAGAGCGACGCGAACGACGCGAGTGCCGCGCTGGGGCCGCGGGACCGAGCATCGCAGGGGAGTCGGCGCGCAGCGCCGACCGCCGAACATAAGCGCCGCAGCCAAGCCAAGCCCACCTTTGCAGCAACAGTGTTTGCGCGCCACCTTCGCGCGCCGAGATGCTGGCAGGCTGCGGCAGTCGGGTGGCCC
>JBBQAW010000091.1:0-12756 GCA_038316815.1 Burkholderiales bacterium | reverse complement strand
GCGTTCATCAAGACCTCGGGCCGGGCAGAGCGCGTTCGAAGGCTGGTGGCAGGCCCGTGGCGTGGTGCGCCAGCCGGCCGCTGCCGCCTGGCTGGAACACGCCCATGCGTTCAAGCCAGGCCTCGAACTCGGGCGCCGGTCGCAGGCCCAGCACGCGGCGCACGTACAAGGCGTCGTGGAACGACGTGCTCTGGTAGTTCAGCATCACGTCGTCAGAACCCGGCACGCCCATGATGAAGCTGCAGCCAGCCACGCCCAGCACGGTCAGCAGCACGTCCATGTCGTTCTGGTCGGCTTCGGCGTGGTTGGTGTAGCAGATGTCGCAGCCCATTGGCAGACCCAGCAGCTTGCCGCAGAAGTGGTCTTCCAGCCCGGCGCGGGTGATCTGCTTGCCGTCGTACAGGTATTCCGGCCCGATGAAGCCCACCACCGTGTTCACCAGCAGTGGCTGGAAGTGGCGCGCCACGGCGTAGGCGCGGGCTTCGATGGTCTGCTGGTCGCAGCCATGGTGGCCGCCGGCCGACAGCGCGCTGCCCTGGCCAGTTTCGAAATACATCACATGCTGTCCTGTCTGGCCGTCGTCGAAACGCGCACCGCGCTGCAGCGACAAGGCGGCAGCGCGCGCCTCGGCCAGCAGTGCCAGGTTGATGCCGAAGCTGCTGTTCGTAGCCTGCGTGCCGCCGATAGACTGGAACACCAGGTCCACCGGCGCACCCCGTTCGATGGCCTGCAGGGTGTTGGTGACGTGCGTCAGCACGCAGCTTTGCGTGGGAATGCCGTAATGCTGGATGACGGCGTCCAGCATCTGCAGCAGCCGCACCACCTGGGGCACGTTGTCGGTGGCAGGGTTGATGCCGATGACGGCGTCGCCGCTGCCGTAGAGCAGCCCGTCCAGCAAGCTGGCGGCGATGCCGGCGCCGTCGTCGGTGGGGTGGTTGGGCTGCAGGCGCGTGGCCATGCGGCCGGGCAGGCCGATGGTGTTGCGCAGCCGGGTTGTCACCTGCACCTTGCGCGCCACCTGGATCAAGTCCTGGTTGCGCATGATCTTGCTCACCGCGGCGGCCATTTCCGGCGTCAGGCCCGGGGCCAATGCGGCCAGGGCGGCCGTGTCGGCGGCGTCTGACAGCAGCCATTCGCGAAAACCTCCAATGGTGAGATGGGCCACCGGTGCCAGGGCTGCGGCATCGTGGCCGTCGATGATCAGCCGCGTCACCTCGTCGGCTTCATAGGGCACCACAGCTTCTTGCAAGAACTGGCGCAGCGACACGTCCGCCAGAGCCCATTGCGCGGCGGCACGTTCTTCAGCCGACTGTGCAGCCACGCCCGCCAGGTGGTCGCCAGAACGTTCGGGCGTGGCCCGCGCCAGCAGGGTTTTCAGGTCAGCGAAGTGGTGGCGGCGGGCGCCGACGGTGTGGGTGTACATGGCAGTTTCAGGTGGCGAAATCAGGCGGTCGCATCAATGGTTGTCGAAGCATTGCAAGAAGCCGTCCCAGCGTTCGTCGTGCAGTTCGTGTTCAACGAACTGGCCCTGGGTGTAGTCGCCGATCGTGCGGCGCCAGAAGTCGCGCGCTGCCAGGTTCAGCGGCATCTGCCCCACTTCCCAGCGGCCGCGGTGCTGGTCGAAGATGTAATGCGCGCCGCGGCGGCCCACGCCTTGGTGGCGGTACTTCTTCATCACGAAGAATTGGCCCATCCAGAATTCGTTTTCGGGCAGGCTGACGTCGGGGTCGACCAGGCCGAAGCCGGCATAGCGCCCGTCGACCAGAAAGAAATAGGCGTGCAGCAGCGGGTTGCGCAGGTAACGCTCGACGCCGACATGGCCGAATCCGCCATGTTCGTTCAGGTCTTGCGGCCAGACGTCGCTCAGGTCGTACTGGTACAGCTCGAGCATCTGGCGCAGCACGGGCTTGTCTGCCCACTGGGCTTTGCGGAACTGAATGTCGTGCTCGGGCATGGTTCAGGCGTGTGGAGGGGTAAAGCGGCTGCGGGGCCCCGCGTCCAGGCTGGTGTGCAGATTGCCACAGTCGCGCGCTGGCGTCGTGCGCGCTTGGCGGGCCACCTGGCTGCGGGGGTCGCCCCGAAGCGCGGGGTTGACCCTGGACGGGCGGCTGACGACCATTGATCCATGGAACCTGCCCAGTCACCTGCCGGCCCCACGGAACCGCCAGCAACCCTGAATCCCCTGGTGCAGCAGCATTTGGCGCACGAGTTGCTGCACCGAATGCGCGAACTGCACGCCCAGCTGGAATTTTTGCGGCTGCTGTTGCGTTTACAGGCTTTGTCGCGCTGATTCAGGCCGCCACGTCGGCGACAGCGGCCGCAGCGGCCAAATCAGCCGAATCGGCCAGATCGGCGACATCGGCCGCATCTGGAGTTTGTGGCGCATCGGCGATTACTGCCGGCTTGGCGATATGGCCGCAGGTGGCAGACCATGAGAATCGACACCCCTGGTGGATGGGTGTGGCAAAGACAATGAAGCCGATGCGGTTTACCTCGGTTCCAGCAATGCAGTGGCCGGTGGCCAAGCCCACGGCTTGCGGGCCAGGTGCGCCTTGGGGGCGGGTTTGCAAGAGATAGCGCCTGATCCTGTGCCCGAGCCTAAGCCTGTGACTGTGCCTGTGCCTGTGCCTGTGCCTGTGCCTGTGACTGTGACTGTGCCGGTCCCCGCACCCGCACCGGCAGCATCGCCCGCCCCAGCTGTAGCGGTGTCCTGGTATTCGGCCCGTCCGGCACTGGAACGGCGTTCGTTGTCGCTCGCCACGGTGTCTTCTTTGGTGGTCCACGCGCTGCTGCTCAGCATGGCCTTCGGCGGCGACACGCTGGGGCCGCCCGGGCTGAGCCTGCCCTGGCAGGACCGGCGGGCGCAATGGTCCGATTTGCGGGTGGTGCTGACGCCGGAACCCGCGCCACCTGCGTCTACGGTGGCCACCCGAGCCGCAGAACCTATTCGGGCCGCTGCATTGGCCCCGGACGCCCCCCTGACCCTGGTACAACGTACCGCGCCAGCGCCTCTTGAGCCGGTAGCCACGCCGCCAGCGGCCAGGGCGATGCCGACGCTGGGCGCCTTGGATCCGCTGGAAAGCCGAGTCGCCCCCAGGCCAGTACAGGCGCTGCCGGCGGTGCCAACTGTTAGCGCCACCCTGCCCGTGATGTCGCTGCCCGAAGTGCCGCGCGCCGAAGTTCTGGCCCCGCTGCCGATCGCCCCGGCCCCTCCGGCGCTGCCGGTGATCACGGCAGCGAAGTCTGAAGACGCGGCACCCGAAGCGAGGGAAGCTCCCATAACGCCGACGCCGACGCCCACGCCCACGCCTACGCCTACGCCTACGACTACGACTACGACTACGACTACGCCGATGCCGATGCCGATGCCGATGCCAGCGCAGACGCCAACGCCAACGCCTCCGCCTCCGCCTCCGCCTTCGCCCACGCCCACGCCGATGCCGTCGCCCACGCCTACGCCTACGCCTACGCCTACGCCTACGCCGACGCCGACGCCGACGCCAGCGCAAACGCCAACGCCAACGCCAACGCAAACGCAAACGCAAACGCAAACGCCCACGCCAGCCCCGACCGCTGCGCAAGTCGACCCAGTTGTTCTGGCCATTGCTGAAGAAGCAGCGCGCCAGGCCGCCCTGCGCGAGACGGTTGCTCGCGAGGCCGCCGTGCGCGAAGCCGCGGCCCTGCAGGAAGCCCAGCGTCGCGAAGCCGATTTGACAGAAGCAGCCAGGCAGGAAGCCGAGCGCGCGCAGGCGGCGCGGCAAGAAGCGTTGCGACAGGAAGTTGTGCGGCAAGAGGCAGCCCGCCGCGATGCCGAGCGTGGGGAAGCCGAACGCAGGGACGCCGAGCGTCGGGACGCCGAACGCAACGAAGCGGCACGCGCCGAAGCAGTGCGCCAGGAAGCTGCCAAGGCCGCGGCACTGCGCGACGAAGCCGCGCGCAAAGAAGAGGCCAGGCTCGAAGCGCGACGCGCCATGGGCCGCGTGCTGAACGAAGAAGCCGACCGGCGACAGGCGGCTGCCGCCGCTGCCGCAACTGCTGCCACGGCAGCCACGGCAGCCACGGCAGCCACGGCAGCGGGCCCTGACCCGCGTCTGCCGCTGTCGCTCAGCAGCGCCCGCCGGGGCCGCTTGTTCGGCCTGGCCGATGCCAACGCTGAACTGGTGTTGTACGCCGAGGCCTGGGCGCGCAAGATTCAGCTCAACACCGCCTTTCACACCTTTGGCGATGCGGCGCGGCGGGCCCATGTCGACCCCGTGGTCATGGTGGCCATGCGCAGCGACGGGTCGGTGGAATCGATCAGCTTTGTCCGTTCCAGCGGCGTGCCCGAGATCGACGCGGCCGTGCGGCGCATCGTCCAAGCTCAGGTGCCGTACACGGCCTTCCCGCCGGTGCTGGCGCGCGAGTTCGACGTCGTCGAGATCCGCCGTACCTGGCGCTTCGACTCGGCGGTGCGGATGTACTGAGGGCGCGTTTTTTTCAGGCGCCCGCGCGCGCGCGGGCGCTGCGAGCAGAGGGGCTTGCAACAGAGCTTGAAGCAGCGTCTGAACGAGGGCCCGCGCAAAGGCCCGCCAGGTAAAGGTCTAGCGTGCGCTGACCCACGCGGCGCAAGTCGAAACTTTCCGGCTGCAGCAGCCAGTTCTGCAGCAGGCCGTCAAACAGGGCGTGCAGGCCCATGGCAGCCTGCTTCAACGGCACCGTGGTGCTGACTTGCCCGGCCTTGCGCGCGGCGCGCAGCGCCCGTTCGAGCAGGGCCACGTGGTCGGCTTGCCATTGCAGCCGGCGTTCGCGCACCGGGGCCAGTTCGCCGTTGTATTCAACCATCTGCGTGGCAATGCTGAAGACGCGCCGCACCTGTTCAGAGCTTTGGGTGCGATCCAGCAGAAAGGCGAAGTGCTCGCGCAGACGTTTCAGTGTCAGTTCGGGCGGTGCCTGTTCAACGGCTTCGGTACTTTCTTCGAAGGGCAGGCAGACCCGCTCCATCATCGCGTTGAAGAGGTCGGCCTTGTCCTTGAAGTGCCAATAGACCGCGCCGCGTGTCACGCCTGCGGCATCTGCAATGTGTTGCAGCGATGTTCCGGCGGCCCCGCGGGTCTGGAATACCTGCTCTGCGGCATCGAGGATGCTGCAACGCGTCAGTTCGGCCTCTTCCTTCGTTTTGCGCGCCATATATACATTCTAGGCTGTATGTATACTGACTTTGACCAGGGCTCAACCCAAGTGCTGGCTTGCACGCCCGGCCAGACAGAAAGTGCCCATGCCCCAGCCTCAGCGCCCCTTTTTGACCCACCCGCCGCAGCGCCTGGTGCTGGCCCTGGTTTATGCCTTGGCTCTGGTGCTGACCCTAACCCTGACCGCCTGTGGCGACAAGCCAGCCGCCCCGGCCGCTGGCGCCGGCGGTGCCCCGCCACCGCCAGCAGTGGGCGTGCTGACGATGGCACCGCAGACGGTGACCTTGAGCACCGAATTGCCCGGCCGCGTCGAGCCCCTGCGCACGGCGCAGGTGCGGGCCCGGGTCAATGGCGTGGTGCTCAAGCGCCAGTTCACTGAAGGCAGCGTCGTGCGCGCTGGCCAGCCCCTGTTCCAGATCGACCCCGCGCCCTACGCCGTCGCCGTGGACAGCGCGCAGGCGCAGCTGGCCCGGGCCCAGGCGAACCTTTCCCAGGCCACGGCCACGGCCGAGCGCTACAAGCCCTTGGCAGAGGCGCGGGCCATCAGCCAGCAGGACTACGTTAATGCGCAGGCGGCGCAAAAGGCGGCCGAGGCCGATGTGGCCGTGGTTCGCGCCGCGGTGCAGGCTGCGCGCATCAACCTGGGCTACGCCCAGGTCACGGCGCCCATTTCCGGCCGCATCGGCCGGGCCCTGGTGACGGAAGGGGCGCTTGTCAGCGCGACCGAGGCCACGCAGCTGGCCCTGATTCAGCAGACGAGCACGGTCTACGTCAACTTCACTCAGTCCAGCGGCGAAGTGCTGCGCCTGCGCAGGGCACTGGCCGCAAATCAGCTGCGCCGTGTGGGCGGCGAAGCGGTCGCGGTCAACGTGGTGCTGGAAGACGGCAGCCTGTTGCCCCAGCCGGGCAAGCTGCTGTTCAGCGACCTGAGCGTAGACGCCACGTCTGGCCAGGTAACGCTGCGCGCCGAGGTGCCGAACGCCGACGGTTTGTTGTTGCCCGGCCAATATGTGCGCGTGCGCCTGGCCCAGGCCGAACTGCCGTCTGGCTTCCTGGTGCCGCAGCAGGCGGTCACGCGTACCCAGCAGGGCGATACCTTGCTGGTGGTGGGCGAAGGCAACAAGCCTGCGCCGCGCCCGGTGACGATTCGTTCCGGCCAGGACGGCCAGTGGGTGGTGACCGGCGGCCTGCAAGCCGGTGACCGCGTCATCGTTGACGGTTTCCAGAAGATGTTCGTGCCCGGTGCGCCGGTCAAGCCCGTGCCTTGGCAGCCGGCTGCCAGGGCCGCACCGGCTTCCGCACCGATTGCCGCACCAGGCGCCGCGCCCCAGGCTGCAGCCACCGCAGCTTCCAGGTAAGCCAGGCCGCTACCCATGGCCCGCTTCTTCATCGACCGCCCCATCTTCGCGTGGGTGATTGCGCTCTTCATCATGGTGCTGGGCGGGGTGTCGATCACGCAGTTGCCGGTCTCGCAATACCCGCCGGTGGCCCCGCCGGCGATCGTCATCACCGCGGTCTACCCTGGGGCCAGCGCGCAGGTGCTGGAAGACAGTGTGTTGTCCATCGTCGAACAGGAAATGAACGGCGCGCCGGGCTTGATTTACATCGAGAGCGTGGCGCAGGCCAACGGCAGCGGCACCATCACCCTGAGCTTCGAGCCCGGTACCAACGCCGACCTGGCGCAGGTGGAAGTGCAGAACCGCCTGGGTCGCGCCACGCCGCGCCTGCCCGCAGTGGTGCAGCAGCAAGGCGTGCGCGTGGACAAGGCGCGCTCGAACTTCCTGCTCTTCACCATCCTCACCTCGACCGACCCGGCTTTCGACCCCATCGCCCTGGGCGACTACGCCACGCGCAATGTCTTGCCTGAACTGCAGCGTGTGGCCGGCGTGGGGCAGGCGCAGTTGTTCGGCACTGAACGCGCCATGCGCATATGGATTGACCCGGACAAGCTGCGCGGCTTCAGCCTGAGCAGTGCCGACGTGACAGCCGCCATCCGCGCGCAGAACGCGCAGGTGCCGGCGGGCAGCATCGGCGAACTGCCCAACGTTGCCGGGCAGGGTATTGCGGCCACCGTGGTGGTGAATGGCCAGCTCGCCAGCGTCGAACAGTTCGGAAACGTCACGCTGCGCGCCAATACCGACGGCAGCACCGTGCGCTTGCGCGACGTGGCGCGCATCGAGCTGGGCGCGCAAAGCTACGCCACCTCGGCGCGGCTGAACGGCCAGCCGTCAACGGGCATCGGTGTGCAGCTGTCGTCCACCGGCAATGCCCTGGCCACGGCTGCGGCGGTGAAGGCCAAGATGGAGGAGCTCAAGCGCTTCTTCCCTGAAGGCATGAGCTACGCCGTGCCCTACGACAGTTCGCGCTTCATTCAGATATCGATCACCGAAGTCATCTACACCCTGCTGGAGGCCGTGCTTCTGGTGTTTGTGGTGATGTACGTGTTCCTGCAGAACTTTCGCTACACCATCATTCCCACCATCGTCGTGCCGGTGGCGCTGCTGGGCACCTTTGGCGTGTTGCTGGCGCTGGGCTTCTCGATCAACGTGCTGACGATGTTCGGCATGGTGCTGGTCATCGGCATCGTGGTGGATGACGCCATCGTGGTGGTGGAAAACGTCGAACGCATCATGTCTACGGAAGGGCTGTCGCCGCTGGATGCGACGATAAAGGCGATGGGCCAAGTCTCGAGCGCCATCATCGGCATGACCGTGGTGCTGATGTCGGTCTTTGTGCCGCTGGCCTTCTTTGCCGGTTCGGTGGGCAACATCTACCGCCAGTTCAGTGCCGTGATGGTGGCCGCGATCGGCTTTTCCGGCTTGATGGCGCTGTCGCTGACGCCGGCGCTGTGCGCCACCTTGCTCAAGCCCATCCCCAAGGGTCAGCATCAAGAGCGCAAGGGCCTCTTCGGCCTGTTCAACCGTTTCTTCAAACGCACCGCCAGCGGCTACGAAAGCATGGTCGGCGGCATCCTGCGGCGCACCGGGCGTTTCATGGTCATCTATTTGCTCATCATCGCCGCCGTGGGCTGGGTCTACACGCGCTTGCCCGGTTCTTTCCTGCCGGCCGAAGACCAGGGCAACCTGATCGTCAACGTGCAGCTGCCCCCGGGCGCCACGCGCGAACGCACGCAGGCGGTGATGGTGCAGGTTGAGGAATACATGCTCAAGCAGCCCGAGGTACAAAGCATGGTCAGCGTGCTGGGCTTCAGCTTCAGCGGTCAGGGCCAGAACGCCGCGCTCGCCTTCGTCACGCTGAAGGACTGGGATGAACGCCCCGACCCGGAGAACAGCGCGCAAGCGCTGGCCGGCCGCGCTTTCGGGGCCTTGATGGGCGTGCGCGATGCGTTCATCTTTCCGGTCAGCCCGCCGCCCATTCCTGAACTGGGCCAGGCTTCGGGTTTCAACTTCCGCCTGCAAGACCGCGCCGGCCAGGGCCACGAAGCGCTGGTGGCTGCGCGCAACCAGATGCTGGGCATGGCGCGGCAGAGCAAAATTCTGTCGCAGGTGCGGCCAGACGGCCTGGAAGACGCGCCGCAAGTGCAGATCGACATCGACCGCGACAAAGCCGCGGCACTGGGTGTGCCTTTCGAGGCCATCAGCGCCACCATTGGCACGGCGCTGGGGTCGAGCTACGTCAACGACTTTCCCAGTCAGGGCCGCCTGCAGCGCGTGGTGGTGCAGGCCGACGCGCCAGCGCGCATGCAGCCCGACGACCTTCTGCGCCTGAACGTACCCAACCGCCAGGGCCAGCCGGTGCCGATGTCGGCCTTCGCCAGCACGCGCTGGGTGACCGGGCCGATGCAGACAGTGCGCTACAACGGTTACCCCGCCATGCGCATCGGCGGCAGTGCCGCGCCCGGCTACAGCACGGGCGACGCCATCGCCGAGATGGAACGTCTGGCCACGCAGCTGCCGCGCGGCTTCGGCTATGAATGGACCGGCATCACGCGCGAAGAAAAAATTGCAGGCAACCAGGCGCTGCTGCTGTATGGCTTTGCCATCCTTGCCGTTTTTCTGTGCCTGGCGGCCTTGTATGAAAGCTGGAGCATTCCGCTGTCGGTGATTCTGGTGGTGCCGCTGGGCGTGCTGGGGGTGGTGCTCGCCACATTGATGCGCGGCTACAGCAACGATGTGTACTTTCAGGTCGGGCTGATCACCATCATCGGCCTGTCGGCGAAGAACGCGATTCTGATCATCGAGTTCGCCAAGGACCTTCAGGCGCAAGGCAAAACGGCGGTTGAGGCGGCACTGGAAGCCGCACATCTGCGCTTTCGGCCCATCGTCATGACCTCGCTGGCCTTCGTGCTGGGCGTGTTGCCGCTGTTCCTGGCCAGCGGTGCGGGTTCGGCCAGCCAGCGCGCCATCGGTACTGGCGTCGTTGGCGGCATGATCACCGCCGTCGTGCTGGCGGTGTTTTTCGTACCGCTGTTCTTCGTCGTCGTTCGGCGCTGGTTCAAGCCCAGCGAAAGGCAGCGTCAGCGTGATGCCCACGAGACGCCGGCAAGAAACGACAACCCGCCCCTGGAGGACCGCTGAGATGGCGGCGTTCAAGACCGGCCCGACAGGCCCGACCGGCCCGTTAGGCCCGCTATGCCGCACAGGCCGCACAGGCCGGACAGGTTGCACAGCACTGACAGCCCTGACAGCCCCTGCAGCCCTGGCCACCAGCCTGATGCTGGCCGGATGCAGCTTCATCCCGACCTATGAACGCCCGGCCGCCCCAGTGGCGGCCAGCTTTCCAGGCGCTGGTGCCGGGTCTGCCAGCAACGCCGTGCAAGTGGCCGACTTGGCATGGGCCGACTTTCTTGGCGAAGCCCGTTTGCGCGCGCTGGTGGACCTGGCGCTGAAGAACAACCGCGACCTGCGCATCGCCACCTTGAACGTCGAACAGGTGCGCGCCCAGTGGGGCTTGCAGCGTGCCGACCTGCTGCCCACCGTGGGCGCGGGCGTGCAGGGCGGCAGCAGCCCGGTGAACGGCGGCAACCAGCGCATCTACACCGCCGGGCTGCAGGTCAGTGCCTTCGAGGCCGACCTGTTCGGCCGCGTCAGAAGCCTGAGCGAAGCGGCCTCGGCGCGCTTCCTGGCCAGCGACGAAGGCCGGCGTGCCGCCCAGGTGGCGCTGGTGGCGGGTGTTGCCAATGCCGAACTGGCGCTGCGTGCCGACGACGAATTGCTGCGCATCACCGAAAGCACCCTGGCGGCACGCCAGGAAACGCTGCGCCTGTCACAGGTGCGCTTTGACGGTGGCGTAGCGGCCGAACCCGAACTGCGTACAGCGCAGTCACTGCTGGCGGCGGCACAGGTGAGCGTGGCCGCGCTGAAGCGCCAGCGTGCGCAGGATCTGAACGCCCTGGTGCTGCTGCTGGGCCAGCCTTTGCCGTCTGAATTGCCAGCCGCGCCAGCGCTGGGTGCGTCCAGCCTGCGCGAACTGCCCGTGGGCCTGCCCAGCGACGTGCTGCTGCAGCGCCCCGACATTCGCCAGGCCGAGCAGACACTGATGGCGGCCAACGCCAACATCGGTGCTGCCCGGGCTGCATTCTTCCCGCGCATCTCGCTCACCGGCAGCGTCGGTTTTGCCAGCGGCGAATTGAAGGGCCTGTTCGACAACACGGTCTGGTCGTTCACGGGGCAGTTGCTGCAGCCGCTGTTTGACGCTGGCCGCAATCAGGCCAACCTGGACGGCGCCAGAGCGGGGCGCGAAATTGCGGTGGCGCAGTACGAGAAAGCCATCCAGACCGCCTTCCGCGAAGTGGCCGATGCCCTGGCCGGCCGCGCCACGCTGGGCGACCAGTTGACAGCGCAGCGCGCCCAGGCAGAAGCCGAGACGCGCCGCCTGGCACTGGCCGAATTGCTGTTCAAAGGCGGTGCCGCCAGCGCGCTGGACCGGCTGGACGCCGAGCGCTCAGCTCTGGCCGCACAACAGGCCGTGGTGCAGTTGCAACTGGCCCAACTGCAAAACCAGGTGCTGCTGTACCGCGTGCTGGGGGGTGGCGCGGGGCCGGGGCTGGTGACGATGCGCTGAGGGTTAGACATAAGCGCAGGTCGGGTCGAATTGGCGGTGCTGCATCCCGCTTTCGCAGCCGGCGGTCAGGCGGCCCTTGACGATCGTTTGAGCGGTTCCTGCGTGGGCAGATGCGGGTGCAGATTCAGTTGCAGTTGCAGTTGCAGTTGCAGTTGCAGTTGCAGTTGCGGCCGCGGCCGCGGCCGCGGCAAGAACCGTCACTGAGCGCTCGACGTTCAAGTAACCGGCCTTGACTGCCTGGGCATCGTTCGGAGCCCGGGGTCGGCCTGCCGGCGCAGAGGCGGCTTCGCTGTCGCGCCAGGCCTTCAAGCGCGAGAGCCGGCAGCAGTGCGGCAACCTGCCGCACTGCTGGCGATGGCGGGATTCGGTGCCATCTTCGACCCGGCCGCACTGGCCCTGGTCTGAACCGTTGTTTGCCGACCGCCAGCGTTGCCAAGGCGGCGTGAACCCGCCCGTTGGCGCCCCCCTACCTTGCTCTGCCGCGATCCACAGCACGAAGGATGCACTGACCATCACCGAAAACCAATACTGGCGCCGAGCCACCGCGGGTTGTGCCTGCGGTCTCAGGTAGGTGCCGGTGTCCCGGCACCGTGAACTTCAACGCGGGCCCGCAGTGGTTCCGAAACAGGAGCAGAAAAATGGCCAAGAAGACACAGGGCGAATTCCGTTCGCCGGGATCGGGTGACGACGATGCGTCGGGCGCCGGCAGCAACGGCGAATTCGAAGCGCCAGGCGACGGCATGGTGCTGTCGGCCGAGGCCGCCGACGCTGAAATTGAAAGCTTTATGGCTGGGGTGGACAGCCAGATCCTGGCCGCGAAAGCCGAGATCGAGAAGCTGCTGGGCGCCGGTGCAGGCGAGTCACGCGATTTGCAGACGCAAGACGTGATGGACGCCAACATCGTCGGCGTCGGTATCGGCACCGGGATGGGCACCGGCACCTCGATGTCGTCGGGCCGCGCACCGGGCGACCCGGTGCTGGAGGTCTACACGATCGAGCCCGAATCGGCGAACGAGACGCGGGCGCGCCTGGCCTCCGTCGCCGGCCTGCAGGCGCTGGCGTCGAGCGACTTTCCGATCCACGTCGTGCACACCGGCATCATCGATGCACAGCCGCACCGCATGCGGCTGCGGCCGGCACCAGGCGGCATCAGCTGCGGGCATCGGCTGATCACCGCCGGCACCTTCGGCTGCCTGGTGCGCGGTCGTAGCGCGCCACGCAACGCGCGGCTGATGATCCTCAGCAACAACCACGTGCTGGCGAACACGAATGCCGGGCCCATCAACGAGTCGATCCTGCAGCCCGGACCAGCCGATGGCGGCCGTCACCCGGCCGACCAGGTCGCCGTACTCGAGCGTTTCATCAACATCAGTTTCGCAGCCAATGCATCGAACACCGTCGACTGCGCCACTGCCTGGGCCTGGCCTGACCGTGTGCGGCGCGAGTTGATGTACGTCCAGGGCGGCGCAGTGCAGTTGTTCAATGTCGGCACCACGCCGGTGGCGCCGATGCTGGGCATGCAGGTCGGCAAGACCGGGCGCACGACCCAGCTTACGCGTGGCGG
>JBBQAW010000090.1:0-12767 GCA_038316815.1 Burkholderiales bacterium | reverse complement strand
TGAACATCGAAATCAAACCCAGCCCGGGCATGGAACAAGCCACGGGCGAAGCCGTGGGCAGGGCCTGCGCGCGGCTGTGGGCCGCGGCCGAGGCGTTGCCACTGCAGTCTCCGCTGCAGTCTCCGGTGCCATCTCGGGTGCATTCGCCAGCGCAGTCGCCAGTGCAGTCGCCGCCGTCCTCGCCACTGTTACGGCCACTGTTACCGCCGCTGTTCAGCTCGTTCCAGCCAGAAGCCCTGACCGGGGCGCAGAGCACGGCACCCGCCATCCCGCGTGCGCTGCTGCTAGACACCTTGTGGGACGGCTGGCTGCCAGTGGCCCGGCGCCTGGGCTGCGTGGCCGTGGTGACGAACCACCAGATCATGGACAGCGCGCTGATGGCCGCGCTGCAAAGCCAGCGCCTGCAGGGGCTGTGCTACACCGTCAACGACGCGGCAGCTGCCCAGCGCCTGCTGGCGCTGGGGGTGGTGGGCTTGATTACTGACGCGGTGGACCGGTTCGTACCTTGACCGCCAGCTGTTGGCAGGGAGACACCCAAACAGGGTGGAGGCATTGCGGGACTGCCATTGATCGGGCGTTTCCCATGCGATGATTTGTAAGACGGTTGAAGACATTGCGCTCGCACCCGTCGCACCTTTGGCCCTGAAAGCACAGTTCATGCGGGAGATTGCAAGTTGCCTGGCCTGTGGTGGCACCCAAACTGAACTTTTGCATGCGTCGACTTACACTGGCACCGTTGATGGCGCACACAAGTTCTTCCTGGCCCAGCGCGAGACCTCAGCCCATGGCGAAATCCGCCGCTGCAAGGCCTGTAACTTTGTCTTCACCAGCCCCCAGTTCGAAGAGCTGGAATACGACCAGATTTATTCCCGCATTGGGGTCGTAGACCCGAACCAGGCCGTCAACAGCGGGGCTGGCATCGAAGCCACGCAGCGTCGCTACCAGCGCCTGGCAGGCTTGGTCCAGCGTCACAGCACGCTGGATGAACCTTTCCTGGACTTCGGCTGCGGTGACGGCAGCTTCTTGAAAGTTCTGGCCAGTCGATCAGGCAGAGGTTTCGAAATCGGCCCGCCCGGTCGACGCACCGGCCCAGCAGGCTGCGACATCGTCTCGGGTCGACTTCAAGACGTGGCTGGCACTGACAGCCTGCCCTGGAACAGCCAGGCTTTCATCACGGCCATCGACGTGCTTGAACACCTGCCCGAGATCGGTCGCGACGTCGACCTCATCCGCCGTATCTTGAAGCCGGGCGGCTACTTCTACGTCACAGTACCGGACATCCGCAGCGCGGCCGCAAGACTGATGGGAGAGAAGTGGAACATGCTGCTGCTCGAGCACCTCTGGTACTTCGATGCAAGTGCGCTCGGCCAGTTCATGAAGCGGGCCGGCTTTTCTGCGGTGGCCCATCAGGGTCTGCCTTACGACGCCAGCGTCGCACATCTGACACGGAGATTGGGGCAAACTTTCGGGCTGGAAGGCTTGCGCCTGCCCCAGGCCATCTCGCAGGCTGTCGTGCCCGTGCCGGCGGGCATTCTGTTCGGCGCCTACAGGCGCGAAGTCTGATTGAAGGTCCAACGCTTGTGCATGAAGTAATTCGGCAGCACAGGGACCAGGATGCCGATCGCATGGGCCAACAGATCGGGATGCCAAGTCACACCAAGTGCTGGAAACGCCCAGCGAAACAGCAGTACGGCCGTCACCCAGGACAAGGCGATGCCCAGCAGATTGACAGCGACGAAACGCCCGAGTTCAGCCCAGACCGGGTCTGCCGAGGGCGCGAACACAAACCAGCGGTTCAGGCAATAAGCGCTGAGCACGCCTACGGTGTTGGCGCCCAGCAGGGCCAGCTCATAGCTCGAAAACCGCTCGAAGACATAGCGTGAACCCAGGTTCAAGAGGGTCGACACCACGCCGGCGGCCAGAAAACCCAGGAGTTGTCGATTAAGTTGCATGTGGTGCTGAAGGCCGGGGCTTGAGAACGACCCTGAACGGCCGCTGTGGCCCGGATTCTGCTGGCTGTTCCTGGCCAGGCTAACTTTGATCTTTCGTGATGGACAACAAGCAACAAGCACTTCAAGCCGCCGTCATCGGCGCGGGCCCGATGGGGCTGGCGGCAGCCTACCGCCTGGCCCAGCAGGGCGTACAGGTGACGGTGCTGGAACGTGACGACCGCATCGGCGGGATGTCGGCGCATACCGACCTGGCAGGCACTCATATCGAGCGTTACTACCACTTCGTTTGCGGCCCAGACCAGACGACCTTCGACTGGATGCGCGAGTTCAATCTGCTGGACCGGCTGAAGTGGACCGACACCCATATGGGCTTTTATTTCAACGGACGTCTCTATGACTGGGGCGGACCGATGGCCCTGCTGCGATTTCCTGGGCTGAACCTGCTGCAGAAGCTGCGCTACGGACTGCATGTGATGTGGGCCAAGAGCATCAAGGACTGGCGGCCCTACGACGGCTTCTCGTCGACCGCCTGGCTGCAGCGCTGGATCGGCAGCGCTGCCTACGACGTGATGTGGCGCCGGCTCTTCCACTTCAAGTTCTACGAGCTGCAGGACAGTTTGTCGGCAGCCTGGCTTGGAACGCGAATCAAACGCGTGGCGCTGTCGCGCAAGAGCTTGTCGCAGGAAAGCCTGGGCTACATCCAGGGCGGCTCACAAGCTCTGCTGGACGCCATTGCGCAGCGCTTCACGGCCACAGGCGGGCACATCGAACTGGGAGCAGAGGTTCAGCAGGTGCTGGTCGAGGGTGAAGGCGATACCGCACGCGTGAGGGGCGTGCGTGTGGCCGGTGTGGATAGGCGCTTCGACCTTGTCGTGTCGACCATTCCCCTGCCTTACCTGGTGAAGCTTGCGCCAGGCTTGCCGCCAGCTGAACGTGCCAAAGTGGCCGCGATCCGCAACGTCGGTGTGGTGTGTGTGCTGATGAAGCTGTCTCGGCCCTTCACGCGCAACTTCTGGATGAACATCAACGATCCCCGCATCGAGATCCCGGGGCTCATCGAGTACAGCAATTTGAATCCGCTGGACGGCTCCTGTGTGCTCTACGCGCCGTTCTACATGCCGCAGAGCCACCCCAAATACGAACGTGATGCGCAGGCCTTCATCGACGAGACCATCGCCGCGATGAAGCTGATCCGGCCGGATTGGGACGCGGCCGACGTGCTGGCGGCCACGGCTTCGCGCTACCAGTACGCGCAGGCCATTTGCACGCCAGGATTCTTCGATGCGCTGCCACCCATGCGAAGCCAGGTGCAGGGGCTGTTTTTGGCCGACACCTCTCACTACTACCCCGAAGACCGTTCGATCTGCGAGAGCCTGAAAGTGGGCGAGACACTCGCCCGGCTCGCGACTACGCGGGCCACGGAGGGGGCGACGCCCGATGCAAGCCACTGACAACGTTCAGCAGATGGCGCTGCGCGCCCTGCGTCCGGTGGCGGTCTTGGCGGGCCTGGCCGCGGGCTGTTACTTGCTGGCGATCGTCTGGGCCGGGCCCGAAGTGATTTGGCAAACCGCTGGCCGCCTGGGCTGGGTTGCCGTGGCTGCTGCGGCGTCGGTCGTGGCCCTGGGGTTTGCTTGCCGCTATGCGCGCTGGGTGCTCTTGCTTCACGGCTTTGGACACCGGCTACCCACGTCCGCCGGTCTGCCCATCTATCTGTGCGGGCTGGCCCTGACGTCGACACCAGGCAAGGCGGGCGAGACGCTGCGCTCGGTTTTCCTGCTGCGCCATGGCGTACGCCTGCCCGAGAGCCTGGCCGCCTTCTTTGCCGACCGGCTTTCCGATGTCATCGGCGTGGCCTTGCTCGGGGCGCTGGCTGCGGCATGGATCGGCGATCGGGCGCCGGTTCTGGAGGTGCTGGCCGTGACAGTCTTGCTGCTGTCCTTTGGCATCCGCGCGCTGGTGCGCAGGCCAGGCTTGGCCGGAGCAATGAGTCCCTGGCCCATCGGCGCTCAGGCGAAGCGATGGGCAGGAATCCTGTCGTTACCGGTACGAGCCTGGGCGCTTGTCTGGACACCCGGCCGCGTGCCGTTGTACGTGTTGGCAGCGCTGCTGGCCTATGGCGTGCAGGGCCTGGTCTTTGCGTACTTTTCGGCAGCTCTGGCTTTGCCGTTGCCGGCGCTGAGATTCGTGGCGATGTTTGCATCGGCCACTTTGCTGGGCGCTGCCAGCATGGTGCCGGCCGGCCTGGGCGTGATGGACGCAGCCCTGGTGCTGCAGCTGACACAGGCGGGCGCTTCTAGCGACGCCGCGGTGGCCGTGGCCTTCATGACCCGGCTCGTCACGCTGTGGTTTGGCTTGCTGGTCGGCGTGCTTGCGTTGCTTCACCTGGGCTGGCGCAAAGGGCCAGCCCAGGCAGATGAGGCTGCACGATGAACGGCCCCGATCAGGCCTTCGACAAGCTGCGGCCTGAGCTGGCAGTCATCGGCCCGCCCCTGGTCATTGACCTCGACGGTACCCTGCTGCATGGCGACCTGCTGCAGGAGTCGGCGCTGCGGCTGCTGTCGCAGTCGCCGCTGCAGACGCTTTGGCTTCCGCTGTGGCTGAAGGATGGCAAGGCACGGCTGAAACAGAACATCGCACAGCGGGTCGATCTGGACGTCACCACCCTGCCCTTCGACGACCGCGTGCTGGCCATGATCGACTCCGCGCGGCGCAGCGGCCGGCACACCGTGCTGTGCACGGCCTCGGACCAGAAGTACGCCAACGAGGTGGCAGCATATCTGGGCTGTTTCGACGAAGTGCTGGCCAGTGACGGCAGCACCAATCTTTCGGCGCGACACAAGGCGGAAAGGCTGGTGCAAAGATTCGGCGCAGGCGGCTTCGACTACGCCGGCAACTCGGCCGACGACCTGCCGGTATGGGCAGCCGCCAGAAACGCCATCGTTGTCTCCGCCTCGGCGTCGGTGCGCGCAGCAGCCGCACGCACGGCGCAGGTCGAGCTTGAACTGCCGCCGCGGCCGGCCGGGCTGCGCACCTGGTTCAGGGCCTTGCGCCTGCACCAGTGGTTAAAGAACCTTCTTGTGTTCCTGCCCCTGCTGGGCGCTCATCGTATCGACGATTTGCAATTGCTCGGCCTGTCCCTGCTGGCTTTCTTTGCGTTCGGCCTGTGCGCATCATCGGTGTACGTGATCAACGACCTGATGGACCTGGAGAGTGACCGCCGCCATCCGCGCAAGCGGCGCCGGCCATTTGCCGCAGGCCTGCTGTCCCCTGTCGCGGGCCTGGCCGTGGCCGCGGTACTGCTGGCTTCGGCCTTGGCGCTGGCGCTCGCAGCGGGACCGGCCTTCACAGGTTGGCTGGGTGTGTACTTCGCAGGCACCGTCGCGTACACGTTCTATCTCAAGCGCAAATTGCTGCTGGACGCACTCTCGCTGGCTGGCCTCTACACCCTGCGCATCATCGCGGGCACGGCCGCGGTGGGCCTGGTGCTTACCTTCTGGCTGCTGGCGTTCTCGCTCTTCCTCTTTCTCAGCCTGGCCTTCCTGAAGCGCTATTCGGAACTGGTCGTGATGCTCGCCGAAGGGCGCGATGCTGCAGCCGGACGCGGCTATGTCACCCAGGACCTGCCGCTGGTGCAGATGCTGGGCGTGGGTGCCGGCTTCTCGGCTGTGCTGGTGCTGGCGCTCTACCTCAACAGCGAGAACGTGCTGCGTCTTTACCGCACGCCCGAACTGATGTGGCTGACGGTGCCGCTGACCTTGTACTGGATCAGTCGCATGTGGATGCAGGCGCACCGCGGCCAGATGCATGACGATCCACTCGTGCATGCAGTCCGTGACCGCCCCAGCCTGGTCTGCGGCGCCCTGTTCGTGGCCGTGCTCTGGCTCGGGACACTGCCATGGTGATGCGACCGGTCGAAGCCTGGGGTCGGCTCACTCACGAGCTGCATGACTGGCTACCGCTGGGCGGCCGTGAACAAGTCGAGGCCAGCGTTCGGGGCGCACGCGGCCTGGTGTACGGAAATGGTCGCAGCTATGGTGACGTGGCCCTGAATCCGGGCGGCAAGCTCTGGGCTGGGCGCGGTCTGGACCGCTTCATCGCCTTTGACCGCGCACTCGGCACGATCGACTGCGAAGCCGGCGTGACGCTGCAGGAGATCACCGCCGCGACCCTGCCCCAGGGCTGGTTTCTACCCGTCACGCCGGGCACACAGTTCGCAACAGTGGGCGGTGCCATCGCCAATGACGTGCATGGCAAGAACCACCATCGATTTGGCAGCTTCGGCGAGCATGTGCTTGAGCTGTCGCTGCAACGCACCGATGGCGAGGTCATTGCCTGCGGCCCCCACACCCACCCCGAGTGGCTTGCCGCAACGATCGGCGGCCTCGGGTTGACGGGTGTCATCACCCGCGCCAGGCTGCAGTTGCGCCAGGTGCCAGGGCCCTGGATGGCCAGCGAGAGCGTACCCTTTACGTCTGTGGCCGAGTTCCTGCAACTGTCCGAAGCTTCGGCAGAAAAGTGGGAATACGTTGTGGCCTGGATCGACTGCCTGTCGACACGCGGCGAATATCTGCGTGGTGTGCTGTTTCGCGGCCGCCACGAGGCCGGCGATCGGCGCCTGTCGCCGCGGCGGGCGCGGCAGTTCCCGTTCACGCCACCGGTCTCGCTGGTCAACGGCGCCAGCCTGCGCGCCTTCAACGCGCTTTACTGGCAGCGCCAGCGCATGAACGCGGGTCGCCTGCGGCTGCAAGCCTACAGCGACTACTTCTATCCGCTCGACGGCCTGCTCGCCTGGAACCGAATGTATGGTCCCCGCGGTTTCTACCAGTATCAGTGCGTGCTGCCGGTGGCGCAGCAGCTGCCTGCCACGGTCGAACTGCTGGGTGAGATCGCCCGTTCAGGCAGCGGCTCGTTTCTGGGTGTGCTCAAGACCTTTGGCGATCGTCCAGCGGCCGGGCTGTTGAGCTTCCCGCAGCACGGCATCACACTGGCGCTGGACTTTCCCAATCAGGGCCCGCGCACACTGGCGCTCTTCGATCGCCTGAACGCCATCGTGCAGGCGGCCGGCGGGCGCCTTTATCCGGCCAAGGACGCATGCATGCCGCGGGCCTTATTTGAACAGGGCTACCCGCGGCTCGAAGAATTCCGCCGCTTTCGCGACCCGGGCATGTCGTCGCAAATGTCGCGCCGGCTGCTTGGCGAATGAAAGGCCTTTGCAGGGCAACTGAAGGACGACCGATGGCCACTGACCATGAATCCCATGCAACAAATCCATGACTGAGCGCCTGCTGCTGATTGGCGCCACTTCGGCCATCGCGCACGCAGTGGCGCGGCGCTTTGCCGCGCGCGGCGCCCGCATCGTGCTGTTGGCACGCGAGCCGCAACGCCTGCAGGCCAACGCGGACGACCTGCGTGTGCGCGGGGCGACCGAGGTGCACTGCATCCCATTCGATGCCCTGCAGACGACTTCCCATGCTGCGGCGCTGGACCACGCTTATGCCGCGCTGGGCGGCTTTGACGCCGCATTGCTGGCCTATGGCAGCCTGCCCGACCAGTCGGCCTGCGAACTGTCGCCCCAATTGGCGGTGCAGGCCTTCGAGCTCAACGCGACATCGGTGCTGGCTGTGCTGACCGACCTGGCCGGGCGCTTCGAAAACCAGGGCTCGGGGGTGATCGGTGTCATCTCTTCGCCAGCCGGCGACCGTGGGCGAGCCAGCAACTACGTCTACGGCGCCGCCAAGGCCGCGGTTACGGCCCTAACTTCCGGACTGCGGCATCGCCTGGCGCGGCGTGGCGTGCGCGTCGTGACCCTGCTGCCGGGTTTCGTCGATACCCCGATGACCGCCAGCTTCAAAAAGGGACCGCTCTGGGCCACGCCCGAGCGTGTGGCCGCCGACATCGACAAGGCCCTGGCAAGCGGTTTCGGAAGCGTCTACACGCCCTGGTTCTGGCGCTGGATCATGCTGCTCGTACGTTCCGTGCCTGAACGCTTGTTCATTCGGACACGCCTTTAAACGGTGTGGCGCTGGAGTGAGGATGAGATGCTGACTTCAAACGACTCGCGAATCCAGGCCCTGCGTTCGCGCCTGCCTGTGATGGTTTTGTGCCTGGTCTGCTCGGCCTTCGTGGCCGTCTTGCTGGCGACCTTGGGCTATGAGAGAACCTGGTCGCTCTGGAACATCCAATACCTGCAGCCGCACTTCATGGACCTGCGCGTGGTGACCGCAGGCGCCGATTCGGTACGGGCAGGCTTGGACCCGCTGTTCCAGAACCCGACACACCCGATGGACCAGCCTTTGAACTATCCACGCCTGTGGCAGAAGCTGTCCTATCTGGGCCTGAGCCAAAGTCACACGACGGCCTTGGGCCTGTTCGTTGTGGCCGCGTTCCTGGTTGGGCTCTGTGCCGTCTTGCCCGCTGTCGGCACGGGGCCGTTGCTGCTGGTGGGCGCCGGCCTGCTGTCCCCGGCCGTGCTGCTGGGCATAGAGCGCGGCAACATCGATCTGGTGATGTTCTCGCTGGTCTGCCTGGCGGTAGTGATGGTGGCTTCGCTGCGGTTTCGAGGCCTGGCCTGGTTACCGATTCTGCTGGCAGCGATGTTGAAGCTCTATCCGGTGTTTGCGGGCATCGTGCTGGTGCGCAGTCGCGGGACGATCTTGTTGCGCAGCCTGCTGGCGCTGAGCCTGAGCTTTCTGGTCTACCTGTACTTCAACCTCGACGACCTCAAGAAGATTTCCGAGGTCACCCCGCGTAGCCACAACCTGTCTTACGGCGTGAACGTGGTCTGGATGAAGGTGCAGGAACATGCACCCTCAGCCACCCTGATCGCCCGTACGCTGGCCATGGGGCTGGCTGCCGCCGTCATCCTGGTCGCACTCTTGAA
Organism: Burkholderiales bacterium; assembly: GCA_038316815.1. Classification (GTDB taxonomy): domain Bacteria; phylum Pseudomonadota; class Gammaproteobacteria; order Burkholderiales; family Burkholderiaceae_C; genus Rubrivivax. Next base: position 3,935 of record JBBQAW010000090.1, on the reverse strand, counting down.
CCGGCGCCGGCTTGCCATCGTGCCCGATGCTGGCGCTGCAACCATCCACTTCGAAGCCTTCCGTGCCGGCGCGGCCGTCTATCTAGGCAGCTTCCTGCTCGGCAACAACTGGGACTACCGGCTGATGTTCCTGTTGCTGACTCTGCCTCAGCTCTGGTACTGGAGCCGCAGCAAGAACTTAGACAGCGCATGCCCCCCTTGGCTTTGTACCGCGCTGTGGGTGAGCGTGCTCATCTCGATGTGGCATCTCGTCTTGAAGGCTCTGCTGATGTCCGTACCAGCAGGCAACGGCATTGCCTTCCTCATCGACGAGAGCTGCAACTGGCTGCTGTTTGCGGGTCTGGCTTGGCTGCTGTCACTGACGCTGCCACTGAACTGGCGCCGCGCGATGGCGCGGAAGCCTCTTGCACAGGAAGGTGCCAAGCCTGGCTTCGGGGCCTGAACTTCCGCAACAGCAACCTAGCGCGGGTGGGCGCTTGGGTCGGTCGTAGGCACAAAACCGGGGCTGGCCTCCGCCCCCACCCAGTCCGATTCGCGTTCGGGTTCCGGCAAACGTTTCAGCCCGCGCACCAGCGGCAACCGCCAGGCCACAAGTACCAGCAGCGCCGACACCCCACCTGCAAAGCCCAGCGCAGCGCGCAGGCCCACGTGTTCACCCAGCCAGCCGCCCAGCAGCGCCCCGGGGCCGGCGGCCAGCAGGGTGATCCAGCGCATGGTGCTGGTCATGCGGCCCAGCATGGGCTCGGGTGTCACGGCCTGGCGAAGGGCCAGGAAGTTGATGAAGATGAAGACCGCGCCGGTGCTGAACAGCATCATCATCAGCGCGAAGGCGGCCACACCCCAGGCGTTGGCGGGTGCCGCGGCCAGCAGCAGCCAGCCCGTGCCGCAGATGGCGTAGCCCACCACCAGGCAGGGCCCGGGTCCGATACGGTGGCTGACACGCCGGCCCAGCACGCTGCCGACGATGGTGCCCACGCCCACACCGGCGTAGCACAGGCCCACGGCCTGTTCAGACAAGCCCAGGGTGCGGGTGGCAAAGAGAATCTGCACCACCATGGCCGAGTAGTGGCACATCTGCCAAACCGCCATCAACACGCCCAGGGTCAGCAGCAGGCGGTTGCCGACGACGAAGCGCAGGCCGGCCTTCATCTCGCGCCAGAAGTGGCCGAAGGTGTTGGCGTCAGGCCTGTGCTCGCGGCGTTCGTGCACGTTGACGCCGCGCAGGATCAGGGCCGAGGCCAGCAGCAAGGCCGCGTTAAGCAGCAGGGCCACCGGCGCACCGGCCAGGCGAATCAACAGCCCTGCGAACCCTGGCCCCGCCACTTCGGCACCGGAACTGGCCAGCGCGTTCTTCGCATGGGCTTCAACCAGCCTGTCGCGCGCCACGACCTGCGTCAATACGATCTGCGCTGCCGTGCCTGCAACGGTGTGCACGGCGCCAACGATGAAGCCCACCACGTACAGCCAGTTCATGTTCAGCCAGCCCATCCACCAGGCCACGGGCACGCTGATGGCGGCGATGGCCAGCAGGGTTTCGCCGACGACATAGACCGGCAGCTTGCGCACGCGGTCCAGCCACACACCCGAGGGCAGTGACAGCAGCAGAAAGGGCAGCAGTTCGATGGCCGTGAGCAGACCCATCTGCATGGGCGTGGCTTGCAGCAGCACGGCCGCCGTCAACGGCAAGCCCAGCATCATCACCTGGTTGCCCAAGCTGCTGGTCAGGATGCTGGTCCACAGCCTCAGGTAGGCCGGGTCGCGCCAAAGGTCGCCCTCGGGAATCTTGGGAAAAAATCTCAGGTCAGCCCCTGATCACGAACGGTAGTCGGCATTGATGGTGACGTAGTCGTGCGAGAAATCGCAGGTCCAAACCTGGGCCTGCGCTTCACCGCGGTGCAGGTCTACACGCACCGTGATCTCGCTTTGCTTCATCACGCGCTGGCCGTCTTCTTCGCGATAGCCGGGGTGGCGGCCGCCGTTGCGCACCACATGCACGTCGTCCAGGAAGAGATCGATCAGGCCCTGGTCCAGGTCATCGATGCCGGCGTAGCCCACTGCGGCCAGGATGCGGCCCAGGTTGGGGTCGCTGGCGAAGAAGGCCGTCTTCACCAGTGGCGAATGGGCGATGGCATAGGCCACCAGCTTGCATTCAGCTTCGGTACGCCCGCCTTCGATGACGACGCTGATGAACTTGGTCGCACCTTCGCCGTCGCGCACGATGGCTTGCGCCAGCTGCGTTGAGACGGCCACGACGGCTTCACGCAGCGCCTGCCCTTCGACGCTGTCCAGCGACGTAATGGGCGCATGCCCGGCCTGCTGCGTGGCCAGCAGCATGAAGCTGTCGTTGGTCGATGTATCGCCGTCGATAGTGATGCGGTTGAAGCTGCGGTCGGCGGCTTCTGTCACCAGGGCCTGCAACAGAGGCGGGGCGATGACGGCATCGGTGGCCACGAAGCCCAGCATGGTGGCCATGTTGGGGCGGATCATGCCCGCGCCCTTGGCGATGCCGGTGACGCTGACCGTCCGCCCGCCGATCTGCACTTGGCGCGATGCCGCCTTGGGCAGGGTGTCGGTGGTCATGATGCCGGCGGCGGCTTCGGCCCAGGCGTTGCCGTCGGCCGGGCGCAGCGCCGAAAGCGCGGCCGGCAGGGCGGCTTCGATGCGGTCCACCGGCAGTGTTTCCATGATCACGCCGGTCGAGAACGGCAGCACCTGCTGCGGCTGCACTTGCATCAGCGCCGCCAGAGCGCTGCAAGTCTGGCGCGCGCGCTGCAGGCCGTCGGCACCGGTGCCGGCGTTCGCGTTGCCGGTGTTGATGACCAGGGCGCGCACGGCGTCGCCACCGTTGGCGGCCAGGTGTTCGCGGCACAGCTGCACCGGTGCAGCGCAAAAACGGTTGGCCGTGAAGACCCCGGCCACGGTGCTGCCGGGTGCCAGTTCAAACAGCACCAGGTCGCGCCGGTTGGCCTTGCGAACGCCGGCCATGACCACGCCGATGCGCAGGCCGGGCACGGCATGCAGTTGCTGCGGGTCGGGGGCGAACAGGTTGACGGGCATGCGGTGCTTTCGGTGGGGGTTCCGATTCTAGGCAGCACCGTGCACGAACAGAGCACGAACAGAGCCCGGAAAACAGCGAACCCCGCCGCAGCGGGGTTCGCATTCAGGCCCGGCCCGATGGCTGGCTTACCAGCCGATGTCCTGGAAAAGGCGGAAGGTCAGGTCTTGCGGCGGCAGCACACTTTGCGTCAGGTCGCCGTTGATGGACGGCTCCATCAGCTGATGGCGAAAGGCCGTGACGTCGAAGTGCGAGACAGACGAGCCGCCCTGAAAAGGGTTGGGCGCGAACATCCTGATGCGGCCTTGCGCATCGGCCCCGGCGAACTGCGTGCCTGTCAGCCCCAGTGTCACGAACACGCCAGTGGATGCACGTGAGCGACGTTTGAGCTGGTCCTTGATGAAGTTGCCATCAACCTGGCGCACGCTGGCGCTGGGGATGGTGGCTGCCGGGTTCACGCCACCCACGTTGGGTGGCAACAAAGCTGCAACGTTGTCTGCCACCAGCATGCCGATGGCACCCGCTGCTTGCAAGTTGGCCGTCTTCACGATGAAGTTGCAGGTTCCGCGGTCCACCAGAGCGATGCGGCCCTGGATGGCCCGCGCGTTGTTCACTGAGAGCGGAACGCAGGCCAGGCCGGTGTTGCCGTCAGGTTGGTCGACGAGTTGCGCCACTTCGCCGGTGAAGGGCGTGGCCGTGATCGGCTGGCCGAACGAGGCTTCACCGACATTGACGACCAGTGGCGAACGCACCGCCGGGCCGCTGATGGCGGCCGTGGCGATACCCTGGCGCAGCACCTGCGGCACCGCGTTGACGACGTTGGTGCCAGTCCAGACCAGGCGGTCCACACCGATGGCCGAGGCCGCGCGCTCGGCGTTGG
>JBBQAW010000089.1:0-12789 GCA_038316815.1 Burkholderiales bacterium | reverse complement strand
CGGTGGCGCGCGAGCGCTCGGTGCCGCCTTCGCAGGTATCACGCGCGTTGGGTCGGATCGAAGAACGTTGCGGTGCCCGGCTCGTCCACCGCAGCACACACGGCCTGAGCCTGAGCGACGAAGGCGATGTGGTGGCCGCGCACGGCGCGCTGCTGCTGGCGCAGGCGCAGGCGCTGGGTGCCGAGCTGGATGAACGCCGTGCCGACCCGAGCGGTCTCGTGCGCATTGCGACCAGTCCGGTGCTGGCGGTACACCTGCTGCCCGGGCTTGAACCGCTGCTGCAGCGCCACCCGCGACTGCGTGTGGAGATCGCGGCCGATGACCGCTTGGTCGACATGGCACGTGAGGGCATTGACATCGCCGTACGAACCGGCACGCCGGTCGCTGACGGGCTGGTCGCGCGGCAGATCGGTGAGCACAGCCGTGCCTTTTACGCGTCACCAGCCTACCTGCAGCGTCATGGCACGCCCGCGCATCCCGACGAGCTCGTGCAACACCGCCTGATTGCCAACAGCGCCAGCCCGGCGCTGAACCGTTGGCTGTTCCACGTCGATGGCCGCCAACACGCGCTGAAGGTGGCCGGTGCGCTGCGCAGCGACAACACCGCCATCGTTCTGGCGATGGTGCTGGCCGGTCTGGGCATCGGCAGGCTCAACCGCGTCATCGTCGTGCCGCACGTGGCTGCGGGTCGGCTGCTGCCGCTGCTGGAGCCCTTCACCGACTACCAGGCCAGTCCGATCTACGCCGTGATGCTGCCCGACCGGCAGCGGCTGCCCAAGGTGCGCACTTGCGTCGACCACTTGGCGGCATGGTTCGCCGCAGATGGCGACCAGAAGCAAACAGCCGGCCGAAGGGTGCCGGATGCCTAAGGTGTTGGTGCCGACTCTCTGCCCTACAGCGTTCCGCATAGTGCAGCTCGGAAAGGACTCGAGGTCGAGCTGGACAACTCGCTTTAGAAAATCGGCTCCGGCGAGATGCCGTGTAGAGGCCTTCCGCCAGTACCCGCTGATGGCCGATTGCATGAGTCCGCGATCCCGCCAGGAAGCTGATCTTCGGCGATGGCTGCGGCCGACTCGCCTTCGCGGCGACGGCAGCGCCGACGTCGATGTCCTCCAGAGCCAGCCTGACTACTTCGCAGGCGCACAGTCCCAGGCGCGCCAAAAGAAGCAGCACGGCACGATCCCGTCGGCCGACTGCGGTCGAGCAATCGCAGCTGTCGATGGCGCTCTGAGCGTGCTCGGCGTCGATCACCTTGAGGACCGGCGGCGTTGTCGTCCAGGTGGCGACGGACGGTACGCCGGCGGGAAACCCGGCGAGGACCTCGCCGAGTAACTCGCCGAAGCGCAGGATGGACCTCGGCGCGTTGGCAACGCCCTTCACGGCCGGGGGTGCCATGCGCTTCGACTCTTGTCGGACGAAAGCGATGGAGTCGCCTGGGCGAAGGTCAGGCAGGCAGTCCGCTGCCCGCCCTGAGAACCAGGCCAGGAACTGTCTGGCCACCCTGGCGTAGGTGTCGACGGTGGCCGACGCCATTGCGAGGCTGAGCTGAAGGTGTTGTGCGAAGTCGGCAACCACGCGGTCGACATCCGTCATACACGAGGCAGCGGTAGCGCAGATGCCTTGCTCGCGCAGGAACAGCAGCAGCGACCTCAGCGCTCGTCGTTCCTGGCGGCGGGTCTCGCAGCGTCGGGATAGGCGCCGGGCGCGACTTCGTTGGAATCGCTCGACGTGGACATCCGCCAGTGCGGCAACTTCAACCTCATGCCGTTGGCACCATCGGCCGAAGGCCAATGCGTGTTGCGCCACGATGCAGGCATAGCCCGCCAAGTATTGCTGGGTGCTCAACCTGGTGACGAACGAGAGGAGGTGTTCAGCAGATGCGCCGCCCATTGTGCGGACCCGCGCATCGGCTCTCTCGCAGGCAGGATTTGCGATGAACTCCATGCGAGCGAAGTTGCCCGGCAAGAAGCAATGCAATGTCCAGTGGACGCGCTGCTTCCCTGCGGGAGATCAGGGCATCGAGCAAGTACGGGGGTCGCCCAAAGGGCTTCTTGCTTGCTTGGCCGCAACCTCTCGGATAGCCAACCTCCGAAACGGCAGCGCCGCTTCGCTGAGATGGCCATTCAGCAGGGCCTGCGGACGGCCAGCCCCCAGCAGGCTATGCCCCCGCTCAGCCCATGAAGCCGAGGTTGGGGCGTGCAAAGCGCCCCAGGTTGGGCAGCACCTGCGTCAGCAGGCTGTCGGGCACCCCGAACCAGCGCACCAGCGTTGACGCGTACTCGTCGACGGCGGTCGTCGGAATCAGGCGGCCCTGGCCTGCGTCCTCTGGGCCGCCCAGGGCCACGGTCGGGAACTGGCCGTAGACACGGCCACCCTGAACCGCGCCGCCCATGACGAAGTGGTGACCGCCCCAGCCATGGTCGGAACCACGGCCGTTGTGCTGCAACGCGCGGCCGAACTCTGAGGTCGTGAACGCCGTCACTTGCGGCGCCCTGCCCATGGCTACCATGGCGGCATGAAACGCAGCCATCGCGTCGGCCAGGTCTTTCAGCAGCCGCGCCTGGTCTGACAGCAGGTTGTCGTGGAAGTCGTAGCCGCCCTGCTGCACGAAGAACAACTGCCGCCGCTGCGCCAGTGGGCCTTGCGCTGCAATCATGCGCGCCACCATGCGCAATTGCTGGCCGATGCCGGTGGCCGGGAACGCGGTGTTCATGGTGACACCGGCCAGGGCGTTGTTGACCAGCGACTCGCCCGCCAAGGCGCGCGTACCGATGCGGGTCAGTTCGTTTTCCAGCAAGCCGTTGCGCGGGTCGGTCAGCAATCGGCGCAGCGCCGTGGCGCCGGCGGCAGACCCGTACAGGCCACCCAACGCCTGCACCCTGACGGCGCCTTGCGTCGTCAACTGGTACTGGATGGTGTCGTTGCCGGCTTGCAGCGCGTTGTTGCCGGCCACCGACATGGCCACCGACACGCCGCTGCCGTTGTTGAACACGGGCGCCAGCAGGTCGCCAGTGCGTCCGAACCAGCCGGTGGCAGAAGGCCGGTCGGGCAGGCCGCTTTGCCAGGCGCCGGTCTGGTCAGAGTGCGATGTCAGTTGAAACGGTACCGCCACCGTGGGCGTGCCGCCGTTCCATTGCGCCTTGGTGATCGGCACGGCCAGCGTGCCAACGTTGGCCAGCAGCGCCAGCCGGCCCTGGTCGAACAAGGGCCTGATGGCGGCCAAAGAAGGGTGCAGGCCCAGCGCCGGCCCGCTGTAGCCCTGCGGCGCAAGCGCAAGCAATTGCGCGCGTGGCAAGGCCAGGCTGGGCCGCGCCTGAGCGTACGCGGTGTACTCCGGCGTACCGATGGGCACCACGGTGTTGGACTGGTCGTTGCCGCCAATCAGGTTGATGCAGACCAGGGCCTTGAAGTCGCCAGCCGATTGCGCTGCGGCAGGCCCGGCAGCCAGCAAGGCCGCGCCCATGCCACTCAGGCCGCCCAGGCTGCCCAAACCTGCCACGCTGGCACCGGGCGCTGCGGCATAGGCCATGGCGCGCTGCAAAAAGGCGCGCCGGGCGCGAACGTGATGCTCTGAATGCGATTTCATGGGGTGTCCTGGTTGATGGATCGGTTCAGCGCTGAACGATGAAGTCAGGCGACACCATCAACAGCGCGATGGCGGTGGTGACACGCCGGCGCGGGTCGCTGGCCGGAATGGCATTCACGGCTGCCAGCACCGTGGCCCGCGTGCTGCTGCTCATCTGGCCCGCCACCAGCAGCGTGTTCAACCGCGCCAGCAACTGCTCAGGCTGGCCGGCCAGTGCGATCTCGGGCGCGTAGGTCGATTGAATCTGGCCGGCATTCCAGCCGAAACCGCGGTCGACGACGTGGGTCACGAAATTGGCCCAGCCGGTGACTGTGGTTTCGTGCGTGATCTGGAATTCGGGCGCCACCAGACCGGCCTGCGCCACCGGCCCTGGCGGCGCATAGTCAGGGCGGAACCAATTGAACACACTGGGCGCGCGCAGCGGGTTCTGGCCAATGCTGGAGACCGAGTCCTCCAGGTTCCAGATCGCGTAGTAGCCGTTCGCTGCCTTGGCGTCGAAGGCCCGCATCCAGTGGCCAAAGCGCACCAGCGGCTCGCGCAGCTTGCCGTGTTGCGGCCTTGAAGACACCGACCGGTCACGCGCTTCTGCGTCCACCAGCACCGCCCGCAAAACGGCCTTCATGTCACCACGCACACCCGCGCCGTTGTCGGCGAAAGCGGCCGCAACGCGGCCCACATAGGCTGGGCTGGGGTTGCTGGTGACGAAGCGCTTGATCAACTGGCTGCCCACGAACGGACCGACATTGGGGTGGTTGAACAAGGTGTCCATGGCCACCCGCAGGCTTTGCGTGCCCGGGGTGCCGGCCGGCACCACGGTGCCCAGGAAACGCTTTTCGCTGGTCGAATGAAACTGCGGATACAGCTTCAGTGGCTGGTTCCAGCTGTTGCCGCCGGCATTGCCCGCCCAGCCATGCCAGTAGTCATCGCCCGTTCCGGCACCCGCCCAGCTCCAGCCGGTGAAGACCTTGGCCAGGCCCATGACGTCGGCCTGGCTGAAGCTGGGAATGTCCTGGCCATTGCTGTTCTTGCGCCGCGTGCCGTCGGGGTTCAGCTGCCAAAGGCCGATGGTGAACAGCTGCATCACTTCGCGGGCGTAGTTCTCGTCGGGAATTCGCCCGGTGGCCGGGTCTTCCTTCTCGTTCTTCATGTGCGACAGGTAATGCGCCATGGTCGGGTGCGTACTGACCTGTTCAATCAGGGTGCGGAAGTTGCCGAAGGCGTTGCGCGACAGCATGTCCAGGTAGCTGGCATGCGCGTCGGCCTGAATCTCGACTGCGCTGTTGACGGTGCTGACCACGAACAGTTCGCTCAGCGCCAGCACGGTGCGCTGGCGCAACTGGTCGGGGCCCCGCACGGCCTGCGTCCAGAAGCTCTCCATCGTGGCGTTGATGTACTGCGCGTTGCACACCGTGCAGCCGATGGGGCCCTTGCGCACGACGACATAGTCCCAGTGCGTGTCCATTGGCGGTGTGTTGAACTGGTTGTTCAGCCAGCCCGTCACGCCCACTCTCCTAGCGGTATCGACCTCGGCCATCGTCGGCCCGTAAGTGGCCTGGGTCAGCAGGCGCGCGGCATCGATGACGGCGCCAGTCCTTGAATTTTCGCGCGATGGGCTTGGCGGTATGGGCTCTGCGGCCCACGTTGCTGTGCAGCACAGCAACGTCATCAGCGCTGTGGCCACCAGGCGCCCCGGCGTAGCTTGCCTTTGAAGCATGTCCATACCTTCTCTCGATAGCGACTTGCCCCAGTAGCGACGCGTGACTTCAGTCTAGGGGGACACCTGCGCGCGCAAGGCAAGCAGTTGTTGCAGACCGACGCTGGGTGGTTTCCGACTGCATCCAACACGCCTGCGCGAAGTACCCAAGCGCACCAGCCTTGGCCAGCAGCCGGATGCAGGCTGAGATGCGGCGGCCCTGGCGGACGGCAAACGACAGACGGCAAACGACAAACGACAAACGGCAAACGGCAAACGGCAAACGGCAAACGGCAAACAGCAGACCGCAGACCGCAGACGGCAGACGGCGACCGACGATTGGCGAATAGCCAACGGCTGGCCGCCTTCTACCGCTGGCGAGAGGCGGTTTTGCACCATGTTTTGGGGCGAGGCGGGCCTACACTGCAAGCACCCTCTGCCGATGTACCCACCAGGGAGCAGCCGCATGAACCAGCTCGACAACGCGCAACCCGGCACACAGGCAGCCGTTGCAGCGGCAGCCGCCACGGCCAAAGACGCTGCCACCAGAGCCGCCAGCGCAAGCCGCTTCCAGCGACTTTTGGAAGGTGTACACGCTGTTGCCGTGCAGGGCTACGACCGGCAGCGGCGTGTCATTTTCTGGAACGACGCCAGCATGCGCCTGTACGGCTACACCGCCGCCGAAGCCCTGGGCCGACAGCTCGAAGACCTCATCATCCCGGCCTTCATGCGCGAAGGCGTGATTCAGGCGGCCGAAGGCTGGCTCTCGAGCGGGGCGTTGTCGATGCCTGCCGAGGAACTGGTGCTGCGCCACAAGAACGGCGGCCCGGTGCGCGTGATCTCGAGCCACACCATGCAGTTCAATGCCGACGGCGAGGCCGAGATGTACTGCGTGGACATCGATATCAGCGCACGCGTGCAGGCCGAAGAGGCGCTGCGTGCCAGCGAGCAGCGCTTCCGCGCGTTGACCGCGCTGTCATCGGACTGGTACTGGGAAACGGACGCCAGCCACCGCATCGTCTCGACCACTGCCAGCGCCGCCGGCGACAGCGTCATGAACGCCAGCGCGCAGCTGGGGCACGCTTACTGGCAACTGCCGTTTTCAAGCTTGGCAACCCTGGCGCCCAACGCCACGACCACCCACCCAGGTGGGTGGTCGTGGCTACGTGATGCGATGGACCGCCACCAGCCTTTCTACGACTTCGAGCTGCGGCGGCAAGGCGACGATGGCCGCCAGCGCGTGTATTGCATCAGCGGCACGCCGCGCATCGACGAGGCTGGGGTGTTCGCGGGCTACCACGGCGTCGGCCGTGACCTGACTGCGCTGCACGAGGCTGAACAGCGCCGGCTCAAGCTGGAAGGGCAGCTGCGCGAGGCACAGAAGATGGAGGCCCTGGGCACGTTGGCCGGCGGCATTGCCCACGACTTCAACAACGTTCTGGGATCGGTGCTGGTGGGCCTGGCGCTGGCCCGGCAAGACGCCACGAAGGGCCTGCGCGTGGACGAGCGGCTGGCGCAAGTCGAGAGCTCGGCGCTGCGCGCACGCGCGGTGGTGCAACAGATTTTGTCGTTCAGCCGCCGCCACGCGCCGGTGCTGCGGCGCGTGGCGCTGGCGCCCTTGGTCGAAGACGTGGCCCAGCTGATGAGCGCCACACTGCCGGCCGGCGTGACGCTGCGCACCGTGCTGGCCGACGTCCCGCTGGAAGTCAGCGCCGACGGCAACCAGCTGCACCAGCTGCTGATGAACCTGTGCATCAACGCCTGGCAGGCGCTTGAGGGCACTGCAGGCGAAATCGTCATCGGCCTGGCCGCAGCACCCGCGCGCCTGCTGGCTGGCGGTACGGCTGGTGAGACGGCGGGTGATAGTGCCGGTCATACGGCCAGTGAAGCGCCCACGGGCCCATGTGCCCACTTGTGGGTCAGCGACACCGGCTGCGGGATGGACGAAGCGACCCAGTCGCGAGTTTTCGAACCCTTCTTCACGACCAAGCCGCTGGGCGCTGGTACCGGCCTGGGTCTGTCGCAAGTGCACGGCATCGTCAGCGCCCACGGCGGTGTCATCGGCTTGCGCAGCCAGCCCCGCCAGGGCAGTGTCTTCAACATCTATCTGCCGGCCATCGACCACGAGACCGAGGCAGCGCCGCTGTACGACCCCCGCGCCGACTTCGAGCAGGGCCATGGTCAGCACGTGGTCTACGTCGACGACGACGAGGTGCTGGTGATCCTGGTCCTGCAACTGCTGCAGCGTGCCGGCTACCGCGCCACGGTTTGCAGCAACGGCCAGGAAGCGTTGGACCTCATCGCCGCGGGCGCCGCGCCGGTGGACGTGCTGGTCACCGACTACAACATGCCCGGCCTGTCGGGCATGGTGGTGGCGCGCGAAGCTTTGGCGCTGCAGCCGGAGCTGCCGGTCATCATCAGTTCGGGCTTTCTGCCCGAAGACGTGCGTCTGGAGGCATTGCGCATGGGCGTGCGCGACCTGCTGCGCAAGGAGCATACGGTCGACGAACTGGCCTGGCGCATCGGACGCATCTTGCGCAGGCAAGGCAGCGACTGACCGCTTCATCAGCGCTGCGTGGCTGCCCTCGCCCTGAGGAAGAGCCCCAGTTCACGGACCACGGCCGTATTCAATCGTGGACGGACCCTGCCGGCCAGTTGCCGGACTGCTACCGTGGGTCAAACAGTCGGTGCGCTGTATTTTGGCAAAGCGATATTGTGGATTTGCAGGCTGTTGCGGTGCTTGAAGCAATGGGGGTTCAGCCGGCGCCGACCTGCTTCGCGCCGTGCGCCATGGCTGCCAGCTTGGCGTAGACGATGTCGGCATCGACCGCGCCGAAACCCGCGAATGTGCCAAAGCCGCAGTCACTGCCAGCGATGACGCGCTCGGTGCCTACGATGTCGACGAAGCGCCGCCAACGCTGGGCAATCAGGTGCGGGTGTTCGATGAAGTTGGTCGTGGTGTCAAGCGCACTGGGGATCAATACCTTGTCTTGCGGAATCTGCACACGCATGTTGCGGATGGTGGCCCATTCATGACCATGCCGCGGGTTGGCGGTTTCGAACAACAGGCCTTGCGGCTTGGCCTTCAATACCGTGGGCAGGATGGTGGCCAGCGGCACATCGTGATGATGCGGGCGTTCGTAGTTGCCCCGGCACACATGCATGCGCACGCGTTCTGCTGGAATGACCGCCAGCGCAAAGTTCAAGGCCTCGACATGCTTTTCGATGCGCGCCAGGTAGGCCGCTTTCGCCCGGTTCCTTGAACATCATGTGCCGGCCCAGGCCGAGGTTGGGCGAATCGATCTGCAGCATGAGGCCGGCGTCGATGTTGGCGTGGTATTCATGGCGCAACGCATGCGCCAGGGCTTCGAGGTAGGCGTCGTCGTCAGCGTAGTGCTGGTTCGGCTGAAACAGTGCCACGACGCCTGGCGACGCCGAATTCATGAACACACCACCCGCGCCGTGGCGCGCCGCTGCAGCCTTGACGTGGGCTATGTCGCGGGCCAACGGTTCCAGCCCGGCGCGAGGCCTGGTGTATGGCGGGCGCGACTATCCACAGCATGCGAACGCGCAGGTGCTGGCCTTCGCGATGATCAAAACCGCCAGCGGGCTGGACGCGCTGGGCGTGCTGGACGCGCTTGCCGCCGTGCCGCATCTGCACGGCCTGTTCGTCGGCCCCAGCAACCTGGGCATCGCGCTGGGCCCGGGCCCGGGCGCGCAATACGACCACCCGGTAATGGCAGAAGCACTGCAGCGCGTGGCTAGCGCCTGCACAAATGCCGGCAAGGTGGCCGGGGTCTGGTGCGGCAACGCCGAAATGGCGCATGCGATGTCAAAAACAGGCTACCGGGTCGTGGTCCCTGGGCACGACGTGATCTGGTTACAGGCAGAGATGGCCCGCCGTTGGGCCGTCGTTCGTAGTGGTGCGTGACTCTGGCAAGGAAACTTTCGGGAAGGGTGGATGAGGGGCAGCTGTCGTTTGAGACACGCAAGAATCTGAGCTTGCTGAATGTCTGGCTGATGTCCATCGCGAACCGGAAGTGCCGTGCTGCGACACCAAGTGCACATCGGTGAATCAGGGTTGGAATATCGAAGGTGCCCGATATCGGGTTCAAGCGGGCGCGCGGGTCGTGCTGGCGAAGGTCCGCAAATAGCCGAAAAAGTCACCGGCCGCGCCGAATAAGTTGCCGCGTTTCAGCCGTCGCCGCATGTGGCTGGCCTTGAGGTAGCCGCAAGCTTTGGAGTCTTTGGCACACGGCGCCAACGCGCCCTTCCGCCCCTGCGGGCCGTCTGGCGGCGTGTACAGTTTCAGCCAGTCCAGTGCGGGCAACCCATGGCTGAATTTCTCTGAACAGCTGCGCCAGGCCCGCACCTCGGGCCCGCGGGTTTCAGGCCGGGGCCCCAGGGCAGCACGGGGCGAATCAGGCGCGCTGTTCGAAGGGCAAGGTCATCTGCGAGAGGTCTTTGCGGGTCTCGACCAACACCAGCGGGCCTTCGTCGATGAGGACCGCCGGCCGCGGTTCACGCGGCACGTGGATGGGCTGCGGCTCTGCGGCCATGGCAGCGTGAACGGCCGCGATCTTGTCGCTGTCGGAGTTCACCCATTCCAGGCCAGCCTGCGAGGCCAGGCCCTGCAGGTCTGCCATCGGCAGGCGGTAGGGGTCGATTCGGACCGGTGTCTGGGTCTCGGTCGCTGCCTGGGCGGGTGCCTGGGCAGGTGCCTGGGCAGGTGCATGGGCGGTAACCTGCGCAGGGGTGGCCAGTGGCGCGGCCGCTGCCACCGCGATAGCCGGTGCCGGTGACGGGGTGGCGGCACGTTCCGGTGCTGGCATGGCTGTGCTCAGGGCGCTGGGCGCGGCCTCTGTTGGCTCAGCGTGGTCGAAAGGGCTGGCTGCAGCGGGGATTTCAGCAGTAGCGACTGCTCCGGACTCCGGCAACTCAGCTGCGGGCGCTGCCGCCAGCGGCTGACCGTTTTCATCCAGCAGCGGGGCGTCTGGCCCGTCGCGGCGACCACGGCCGCCACGGCCGCGGCGGCGGCCGCCTTCGCGTTCGCCTTCTGCGCGCGGCGGTCGGTCGGTGCCGGTGCCGGTGCCGGTGCCGGCATCGGTACCGGTATCGGCATTGGTCAGGGTGCCGCCTTCGGCGGCGCCGTTGCCTTGGACTTCGGCCTGTTGAACAGCTTCGCCAGCTTCGCCAGTTTCCCCATTCGCGGCGTTCTCGCTGCGGTCACGGCCTCCGCGGCGACGGCGGCGGCGGCTGCCTTCGCGTTCGGCGGCGTTCTCGGCGTCGGTGCCGGCAGGAGCATCTGCCCCCGGCAATGTGTCGACGAAGGCTTGCACCTGCGCATCTGCGGCGGGCGGCGCGCCCTCGGCCAGCGCTGCCACGGGCGGACGTTCGCCGCGCGGGCGGCGGCTTTCACCGCGCTCAGCACGTTCAGCGCGCTCCGCTCTTGGCGGGCGTTCGCCGCGTTCAGGGCGGACGGCGCCATCTGCCACCGGGGTGGCTGCGCCTTCGGCACGCGGCGGGCGCGTGTCGCGTCCTTCGCGTCCATCGCGTCCATCGCGGTCGCGGCCACCGCGCGCGCCTCGTTCCGCGCGGCCGCGGCCTTCGCCTCGCTCGCTTCGTTCACCACGTGCTTCGCCACCGCGTTCGCCACGTCGGCCATCGCGTTTTTCACCGCTGCCCGCCACCACGGGCGTCGAGGCGGAAGAAGGGGCAGGCACGGGCGCCGCAGGCTGCACACGTGGCACCGGGGCGGGTGCGCCGCCGAACAGGTTCTTGATCCAGCCGAAGAAGCCGGTGCCCGGCGCGGGCGACAGCGCCATCGGCGCCGGCACGGGTGCGGCCACCATGGGCGCTGGCGCCGGGGCGGGCTTGGGCGGGGCCACAGGCGCGGGCGGGGCCGGTATGTCAGGTAGAACGCCTTTGATGATCGGTTCCTGCTTCGGCTTGGCCCGGTCTTCTGAACTCCGGCGCCGGGTGATACCCACCTCGTCGCTGGGCTCCTCGATCATCGTGTAGCTGGCCTGCAGGCTTTCCAGGCGCGGGTCGTCGTGGCGCAGGCGTTCGAGCTTGTAGTTCGGCGTTTCCAGGTGCTTGTTGGGCACCAGCAGCACGGTCACGCGCTGCTTCAGTTCGATCTTGGTGATCTCGGTGCGCTTCTCGTTCAGCAGAAAGCTGGTCACCTCCACCGGCACCTGCACATGCACGGCGGCGGTGTTGTCCTTCAGCGCTTCTTCCTGAATGATGCGCAGGATCTGCAGCGCGCTGCTTTCTGTGTCGCGGATGTGGCCGGTGCCGTTGCAGCGCGGGCAGGTGATGTGGTTGCCTTCGCTCAAGGCCGGGCGCAGGCGTTGACGACTGAGTTCGAGCAGCCCGAACTTGCTGATGGTGCTGAACTGCACCCGCGCACGGTCGTTGCGCAAGGCGTCGCGAAGGCGGGTTTCCACTTCGCGGCGGTTCTTGCTTTCTTCCATGTCGATGAAGTCGACGACGATCAGCCCGCCCAGGTCGCGCAAACGCATCTGGCGCGCCGTTTCATCGGCCGCTTCCAGGTTGGTGCGGGTGGCGGTTTCCTCGAGGTCGCTGCCGCGCGTGGAGCGTGCCGAGTTGACGTCGACGCTGACCAGCGCTTCGGTGTGGTCGATGACGATGGCGCCGCCGCTGGGCAGGTTCACCGTGCGGCTGAAGGCCGTCTCGATCTGGTGCTCGATCTGGAAGCGGCTGAACAGCGCCGCGTCGTCGCGGTAGCGCTTCACGCGATTGGCCGTCTCCGGCATCACGTGGTTCATGAACTGCTGGGCCTGCTCGAAGATGTCGTCGGTGTCGATCAGGATCTCGCCGATGTCCGAGGTGAAGTAGTCCCGGATGGCACGGATGACGAGGCTGCTCTCCTGGTAGATCAGGAAGGCGCCCTTGCCGGCCTTGGAAGCGCCGTCGATGGCGTCCCAGAGCTTGAGCATGTAGTTCAGGTCCCACTGCACGTCTAAAAAACAACGCCGCGTGAGCGGCGTTGTTTTTTTAAGCGTTGAGGATTTCCTGCAGGCGCTTGTCGATGCGCTCGCCGACCTTTTCCAGGATGTCCCGGTAATCGGTGCGGGTCTCTTTTTGTTCCTTCTCCATCTTGCGCTCCAGCTGGAGCACGGATTTCTGGAGCTGGTTCAGGAGGTTCTTCAGCTCGTCCAGTTCGTCCATGACCTGGTTGATCCGGCCATCGGGCGGCCGGCTGTTGCTGAAGACAGCCATCCCGGCCAGCATCGCGGCCAGGGCGGAAAGAACAAGAATGAGCACGGCCAAGCCATTGGACATGGGTGTAACCCCCTGGCTTCCATCCTAACTGGAATGAATGGATTTCAGTGGCCCTTGACCCGCTGGGTGTCATTGGCCAGGGGTTCGGCGGAGCGTTCCACCGGAATGACCAGTTCCTTGCCCTTGGTTTTCGCCTTGGGCAGGGGCCGGTTCGCCAGCTGCAGCGGCGCGGGCGCCAGGCTCAGGGAGGGTTCGGCCGGCT
>JBBQAW010000088.1:0-12862 GCA_038316815.1 Burkholderiales bacterium | reverse complement strand
GGGCACCTGGCACGCCGCCACGGCATCAGCCGAAGCGGAAGTGGAGCGCTTCGTGCTGATCAGCACCGACAAGGCGGTCAACCCGACGAACGTGATGGGCGCCACCAAGCGGGCGGCCGAAATGGTGATCAGCGCGATGGCTGCCGAGCACCCCCGAACCCGCTTCATGGCTGTGCGCTTCGGCAACGTGCTGGGCAGCAGCGGCAGCGTGATCCCCAAGTTCAAGGAGCAGATTGCGCGTGGCGGCCCGGTGACGGTGACGCACCCGGACATCATTCGCTATTTCATGACGATTCCGGAAGCTGCAAGGCTTGTGCTTTAGGCTGCGGCCATCGGTGAAAGCGGTCAGGTGCAGGTCAGGTGCTGGTGCTGGACATGGGGGAGCCGGTGCGGATCGTGGACCTGGCGAAGGAGTTGATCCGGCTGGCGGGGCATGCGCCCGATGAGATTGCGATCGAGTTCACTGGGCTCAAGGCGGGGGATAAGTTGTTCGAGGAACTCAGCGCTTAGGGGGAGCGGCCAGTGGCTACGAACGTGCCCGGGCTCGGGATCGCACAGTTGGGGGGCGCGGCAGTCTCCGCGGCTTTGATGGAGGCTGATATCAAACGCGCAAGCGCGGAAGACGATCCGGCCGTCCGCGCTTGGCTCCGAGAAGTTGTTTGTACCTACCGCCCGACGGCAGATGTCGTTCCTTGGTGACCCGGTTCATCGATGACCGTTGCAAACGTCCCAAACTTTCTCCAACAGATAGCCTAACAAGCTCCCGGTGTATAGTTGGGCTACATCTAATAGCCATCCCGCATCTTAGGTAAATTATTGAGTCAGCCTAGTTCAGAGCTAACCGGTTGGCGGCTAGTCGAACCGCAAAAAGTGGCGCCTGTGTCGCCCGGTTGGTGCTCCGCCGGAGTTCTATTTCCTCTGACTTCCTCCATAGATGGATCCACAGTACAACGAGTCCGGGTGTGGGCCCAATGACGGTCTAACCAGTGATGGACATGGCAACGCTCCCGACGCAGAAGGGCAAACATCGCTGGGTGATCGTCGGTGTATCGACTCGCAGTGGATGCTTCTGCTGCCGGCATTGTTGGGAGTGCTTGGCCAATTACTGCGCACCGGCGCCTCGCGGTTTCTGCGCGAAATGGAGCTGTTCTCCGGCGTCTGGACGCTAGCGCCTCTATCGCTGCGAGCATGGAATGTTTGATCTGGCTATTGAGCAGCATGCGCCGGAAGGCTACAAAGCCTTGGTGTGGGAAGTTTTTTTTGTAGCAAAAGAGCGTGGAACAAGTCTAGTACGGCATCTTCCTTGGATCAGGTTGCTCGACCCGAACTGCTGGTATGTGATTGCGCGGCTTGGAGATGCAGTCGTGGGCGGCCTTTGTGTAAAAAAAGGAAAGGAAGAGACTGAAGAAATTGCCTCACTAGGTCTGGTTTGCGTCGCCCCCTTGCACCGTGGCCAGGGGCTGAGCACAAGGCTGTTACAACGAGCGATAGGCGAGGCTCGAATCCTAAATTGCGGGGCGCTGCGCCTTTGGACCGGTAAGCCAAGTGTGTATCAAGGCCATGGCTTTCGCGTTGCAGACAACGCTCAGTACGGCTGGATCGAAAAGCCAGTCAGGCACCATGTGGTGGAGTCAACTGCAGTAACAAGCGAAGAGTGGCCCGATGAGGCGAACGGTTCGCAGGTTGGCCTTCCCCCGTTTGCATCTAGGGGTCAGCTGTGGCGATCTGCAACCGCAACGCTGACCACACTAAATGATGAAGAGGGATTGAGTATTGCGGAGTGGAACGGGTCGTCAGTCGCCGTCGTGCAGCTAATGGAACAAGTCTTACCCCGGCGCTGCCGGCTTAATGCGCTGGTTGACGACGAGTTACCTGCGACGTTGCGTGAGCGCGGCTGGAATTGCGCACTCAAAGATTCGCATCTACAGATGATCCTGCCCCTTAGTGGTGAACAGAGCCCGCAACAGTTAGCCAAGCTCCACACAGCTCGTCTGCTGCATCGGATTTAACGTTGGGCAGTCAAAGCCCGAAAACGCAATATACACCTTTCAGGCTATTCTAACCTCATGATACCTCTAGTCAAGGTCGCCATGCCGCCGCGCGAGCGCTTAATGCCTGCGCTGGAAGCTGTGCTTTACAGCGGCTTCGTTGCCGAAGGTGAGCATGTCTACCGTTTTGAACAGAAATTTGCCGAACAGTTTCGTCTGCCTAATGCACTCGCAATGAGCAGCGGCACAGCTGCCTTGCATACGGCGCTGCTGCTGGCTGGAGTGCAGTCAGGCGACGAGGTGATCACCACTTCAATGACCGCGGAACCCACCAACACAACGATCTTGCAGTGCGGCGCGATTCCGGTGTTCGCCGATGTCGACCCGCTGAGCGGCAATCTGGATCCCGGAGCGGTTGAGGAATCCATCACCAGCAAGACGAGGGCGATTATGTTGGTGCACTACGCCGGCTTCCCAGCACGCTTGCGCGAGTTGCGCGCTGTTGCAGACCGCCATGGCATTCCGCTGATCGAAGACGCAGCGCACAGCCTCGGCGCCAGCTACGCTGGTCAAGGGATTGGCACGCTGGGCGATTACGGCATCTTTTCGCTGCAGGCCATTAAGCACATGACCACGATCGACGGCGGCGTACTTACCATGCGGGACGCTAGCCGGCTGGATGAGGCCAAGCGACTGCGGTGGTTCGGCCTCAGCAAAGGCGTACCTCGCACTGAGGTCGATATCAGCGTCCCTGGCTACAAGTACAACATGCATAACGTAGCTGGCGTCATCGGCTTGGCTCAACTAGAGACGATTGGCGGTTTGATTGACCGCCACATCGCTAACGGCCGCTACTTCGATGAAGAGATTGCGCGCATTCCGGGTCTTGGCGTGACTCAGTTCGATACCGAAGCCGAGCCTTCATACTGGCTTTACACGGTGCTCAGTGATGAATCGCACGCTATCGAAAGGCGGCTGGCCGATGTCGGTGTGTCTGCCTCCAAGCTTCACCGTCCGAATCACCTTCACTCTGTCTTCGCACGGATGCGCCGGCCTTTGCCGGGCCTTGAGACCTACTACAGACGGCTGACTCACCTCCCATGTGGCTGGTGGGTGGGTGACGAAGATCGCGCGCGCATCGTTGATGCGTTACGCCAAGGCTGACCGGTGGCTGGCGCGTCCATCAGCCTCTTCGATGGCGCCCTGTCGCCTGCGGCCGAGCAAGCCGCCCTGGCTGTACTGCGCTCCGGTCAGATCGCCAGCGGCCCCAAGGTGGCTGAGTTCGAACTGGCACTTTCGGGCCATTTAGGTAGACCCCATGTGGTGACCACCAGCGACATGAGCAGTGCATTGGTGCTGGCTCTGCATCTCGCCGGTGTCGGGCCAGGCGACGAGGTTTTGACCCAGGCCTACTCCTGCCTATCGTCGAATTCACCTATTGCGCGCGTTGGCGCCAGGGCGATCTGGGTCGACATGAATCCGGAAACGGCCAGCATGTCAGTTGAGGACTTGCGGCAGGCAATCACACCGCGCAGCAGGGCTTTGATGCTGTACCACGTGGCCGGTTACCCTGGCCCAGTACGCGAAGTCTTGGCCATATGCCGCGAGCACGGCATCGTCGTCATCGAGGACTGCAACAACGCGATGGGTGCACTCAGCCGAGGGCAGCCTGTAGGCAAGCTCGGGGACTTTGCCGTTCACTCCTTCTACCCCAATCGTCAGATCAATGCGATCGAAGGCGGCGCATTGACCTGCCCAGACGAAGACAGCGCGAATCGGGCTCGGCGGCTTCGGCGCTTCGGCATCGATGCGTTAACGTTTCGCGACACGCTGGGTGAGATCAATGCTGCTTCTGACGTGCCAGAATTAGGCTGGTCAGCCGCGCTCAATCAGCTGAACGCGGCAATCGGCCTGGCCCAATTGCGGGATTTGGCCGACAAGCGCCGGCGCACACATGCAAATGCGGCGCTGCTGCGCAGCGCCATTCAAGGATTGAAGGGCATCAAGATAGTAGAACCACTGCCGGACGCCGATCCCGTTTATTGGGCATTCTTGGTTTTGGCAGGAAAGCGCGACAGCCTGTTGGCAACGCTCAAAGCGCAAGGTGTTCATGCCTCGCGCCTGCACCATCGCAATGACAGTTATAGCGGCTTTACATCCCCAAACCGCCCGCTGTTGGGCACCGCCGCCTTGCAGGCGCAGATTTTGGCGTTGCCTTGTGGCTGGTGGTTGGACGAGGCAGACATGCGTCGGCTGGCAGCGTTGATACAGCAAGCATGCGTAGCATGAGCCTCAAGCCCGTGGCATCGGTTGGCAATGAAGGCAAAGAAATCGGCGGCGCCAGCAAGCGCCGTCGTCTGCTCGAAATTGCCATGCTTTACGCAAGCAAGACGGGCGCAATTTTGGTGGGGGTGCTGCTACTGCCGCAGTTCAACCGTCTGCTGGGTGCTGACCAGTTTGGGATTGTTGCTCTCATCCTCTCGTTCCAGGCGCTGCTGCTGGTGCTTGATTTGGGCATGTCCACGATGGCTGGTCGAGACATCGCCGCCATGGATATCCATGGGCCGCAGGCACTGCGCACGTGGCGCATGGCAGAGACTGTTATTTGCGTCCTGTATGCCGCACTGATTCCGTTCGCCACTGTTGCTTGGTGGTTGCTAAGTCTCCCAGTGTCCCTGCCGGAACTTCTGGGCATCCTTGTACTGTTCTGGGCACTGACGATGCAGAACATCGGGCAGAGCGCCCTGCTTGCGCGGCACCACTTCATCGATGCCGGCAGCCTTCAGCTAGTGGGTGTTCTGGTCCGCGGGCTAGTCACATGGCTGGCGCTGCTCACGGTGGAAGCAAGTCTCTCCGTCTTCATTGCAAGCCAAGTGATTTGCGCCCTTTTGCAGTTCGGTGCAACGCACATATGGTGCCGCGGGCGCTTGAAGTCTCTGACCAGCCCCTCGTTGTCGTTCAAAATCAAACTTCAGGGTAGCTTGGCATACGCCCTCAAGGGCCGTTCGTTGATGCTGTTCGGCTTGGCCGGTGCTGCTGTGATGCAGTTGGACAAGGTATTGATTTCAGCATTGATTTCCCCGGCGGCGCTGGCGCCCTATTTCCTGGCTAGCCTCCTGTGCCTAACTCCGCTGTCAGTTCTGGCTGGGCCAGTAGCACAGTTCTTTCAGCCCCGAGTCATTCGAGCACTTGCAATCGATGACAAAGCGGACATGGTTCAAGCCATGGGACCGTTTGTCACGGTGCTGACACTGGTTGCCATGATTCCGACCACCGCGTTGTGGCTGCTGCGGGAGCCACTCTCTGCAGCATGGTTGGGTACGCTGGCAGGCGGACAGGCAGAGCTTGTCGCTCACTACACTGGAATCCTGCTTCCCGGCATCGCACTTGGCGCATTAGGCTTCATCCCCTACGTGATACTGATCGGCCGGCAGGATTACAGGTTCCAAGCGTGCATGTCCTCAGTGCTGACTATCGCGACGCTTACTGCCACGGCCGCTGCAGCGCTGCTTCGCAGTGTGGAGGTGATTTGCTGGATATATGCGGCTTACCACGGCTTGAGTACCTTGCTGTCGTGGGCGCGCTGCATCTATCTGGAACGCAACCAAACTTATAGGCATGCGGCCTCAGCCGCAGCCCGTACAGCGGTGCTGATTTTGCTGCTTGGCGCCTTGATGGTTTTAGGGCGATTTAGCAACAACTACCTTTGACTTAACCGATATTGATCCAAATGCTTAAAGACAAGGTTCTGATGATCACCGGAGGCACAGGCTCCTTCGGCAATACCGTGCTAAATCGCTTCTTAGACACCGACATTCGGCAGATTGTCATCTTCAGCCGAGATGAGAAGAAGCAAGAGGATATGCGAATCGCTTTGCGCAATCCGAAAATCCGCTTCGTCATTGGCGACGTGCGCAACTACGAGTCGGTGGCCCAAGCCATGCGAGGCGTTGACTTTGTTTTCCATGCTGCAGCGCTCAAGCAGGTGCCTTCATGCGAGTTCCATCCGATGGAAGCGGTGCTGACCAACATCAATGGCACGGAGAATGTACTCAATGCCGCCATCGCCAACCACGTCAGACGCGTGGTGGTGCTGAGTACTGACAAGGCCGTCTATCCAATCAACGCCATGGGTATCTCCAAGGCCATGGCCGAGAAGATCCTGATCGCTAAATCGCGTAATGTGCCGCTGGGTGGCCCGATCATGTGCGCGACGCGGTACGGCAATGTGATGGCGTCTCGAGGCTCGGTGATCCCACTGTTCATCGAGAAGATTAAGGCCGGTGCACCGTTGCGGATCACCGACCCCAACATGACGCGCTTCTTGATGTCACTGGAAGACTCGGTCAATCTGGTGCTGCACGCGTTCAAAAATGGTGCTCAGGGCGACATTTTTGTGCAGAAGGCACCTGCCAGCACAATCGGCGACCTTGCGGCCGCACTCAATTCGCTGTTTAAAGCTAATGCGCCCACACAGATTATCGGCACGCGGCATGGCGAGAAACTCTATGAGTCCCTGGTTTCTCGGGAAGAGATGGCGAAAGCAGAGGACATGGGACGGTACTTTCGCGTGCCTGCAGACAATCGAGATCTGAATTACGAACTCTTCATCAGCCAGGGATCGCCCAAGGCGAACCTTGTTGACGACTACACTTCCCACAACACTGGTCTTCTTGGTATTGAAGAGATAAAGACACTGTTGCTGACTCTTGCATTCGTTCGCGACGAGCTTGCCCAAGTGGAATGACGAACCGTATCGAACATCAGGCCAGCGTACAAATGGAACGACCATTGTTATCCATTGTGATCCCGACTTGTAATCGGCACCAATACTTGTTGTCTGTTCTACGCACGCTATTGATCGAGACCCAAGCTCAACTTGTCGTTAGTGACAACAGCGACGAAGCCTTGCCGCACGAGACTCTGCTCGCCCTCAAAGCCGGAACAAGGTTGATTTACCGACACCATGTTGATCAACTCAGCGTAGTTGAGAACTTTGAACGCGGGCAGTGTATGTCTACCGGCGAGTACCTGCTCTTTCTGGGCGACGACGACTGTGTCGGACCCGGTGTCGAGGATGTGGTGCGGTGGGCTCACGCGCAGGGTATTGACGCTGTGGTGAGCTATCAGCGCCGTTTCATCGCCAATTACTTCTGGCCTGGCGTCAAGTCGAAATACTTCGACGGTGGTTACGCTGGGAAGCTGTTCCTCAATAGATACGACGGACGCGTGCGCGCGTTGGACGGATGCCTAGAAACCTTTAAGGCATCGCGGAATCCAGGCACTGGCCTTGGCGGAATGCCACGTGCATATCACGGCCTCGTGAGCCGTGACCTCGTAGCGCGGGTCCTCGCAAAGTACGGCCGGCTTTTTGGTGGAGTTAGCCCTGACATCTTCAGCGCCACATTGATCGCTAAGGAGGCACGTCATGCGGTTGCCGTTGACTTCCCGTTCGTCATCCCTGGCGGCTCCGCTCCCAGCACGGCTGGCGAAGGCGCGGCGCGCGCTGATGTCGATCGCCTCGACGCACGCGATCACATCAAGCGCTTTGGAACCGATCTTGTGTGGGATCCGCGCATCCCAGCTTTCTATTCGCCCATCACGGTTTGGGCGTATTCACAGCAGATGGGCCTGAATGCGCTAGGACCCAGCGGTTACGACATCAACTATCCGCGGCTATACCTCAAATGCCTCCTTATTTATCGGCAGCATCGCGGCAGCACCTTCGCAGCCATGCGGCATTGGCTGCACGGCAGGAGCGCTGTGGGCCTGTGGCTGCGAATGGCGCCAAATCTTGCCGCCGAGACAGCGCAATTTGCTTCTCGGGTTTGGTTTCGATTCATATTTCGACCGCGAGTTTGGTCTGAGCTCGAGGATATCGGTGCTGCCTTCAGCGCATTGAAGGGCGAGGTGGAGCCGTGGCAACCGCCAATCGCGCCGGTTCGGTCATTGAAGTCTTGCCCGTGAGCCAACGAAAGCTCGTCATCTCAGCCGTCAATCTGGTGGAGGGCGGCCCCCTTACCGTCTTGCAAGACTGCGTGACCGCCGCAGCTGCGGCCTTGCCTGACTGGCACATCGTGGTGCTGGCGCACCGGAAGGCGCTTATCACTACCCCGGGTATCGAAGTGTTGGAGTTTCCGGGGATAAAACGACGCTGGCTAATCCGCTTGTGGGCCGAGTGGTATGGATTTCACGCCCTGTCCAAGGAGCTCCGCGCCGATCTCTGGTTATCTTTACACGACATGACACCCCGCGTAGCGGCGCGCCGCCAGGCGGTCTATTGTCACAACGCCGCCCCCTTCTCGAGTCCATCGCTGCGCGATGCGTGGTTCGGCCCCAGCTATTTTGCTTTTGCTATGCTTTACGAGCACGTTTACCGACCTTTGATTCATCGCAACTATGCAGTAATCGTGCAGCAGGCGTGGTTGCGCGACCGTTTCATTAAGCACTTTGGCGTCAAGCACGTCATCGTCGCGCGACCGGAAGGTCTCGGCGCATCCACCGGCCTTGCTCCTGCGTTGCGAGTCCCGTCCGGTGAGCGCGGCACGGTGTTCTTCTATCCTTCACTTCCGCGTTGCTTCAAGAACTTCGAGGTCATAGGTGAGGCCTTGAAGCAACTTGAAAAGAACCCGGGCTGGAACGGCACCGTGCGCTGGACCATCCGCGGCGACGAGAACCGCTACACGCGCTGGCTCCACTCGCGCTTTGGACAGCTCCGTTCGCTCGAATGGATCGGTTTGCAGACTCGAACTGAAATGAAGCATCACTACCAGCAGGCCGACTGCCTACTATTCCCTTCGCGCCTAGAAAGCTGGGGGCTGCCGATTACCGAAGCTAAAGAGTATGGGCTTCCCGTGTTGGCTGCCGACCTCCCCTACGCTCGAGAAACCGTCGGTAATCACGGGGCGGCAGGCTTCTTCGACCCGCTGGACGCGAAGGCATTGGCCCAAAGAATGTTGGGATTCAGTACTGGCCAGGAGCCCCTGTGTCCCCAGTCCTTTCCAACTGTATCCGAGCCAAGTGCGCGAAACTGGCCTGACCTGCTGCGGCTACTAACGACAGATCTTTAGTCGGTTGTTCTTTCAGCTGCCGCGTGCATGCGCACCGCCATGCCCATACAAATAGCAAACCGCCGTCAAAAGCAGCGCGGCTGAGCCAGTCAAGTAGCCCGGACTTCGCACAAAAACCTCCAGGCTGTACATGACCAGCACGGCATGTGCGAACACCCACCCAGCCGGCATCCGAATTCCTTGCAAGGCCACGCGACGCAACTGCAAGCTGCAGCGCATGACCTCACTAGAAAAAACCAGTGCCAAAACTATGCCCCACACCCCCAGTTCGGCGACCAGTTTGGCGAGTAAAAAGCCTCCGTCCAGCAAATTAAGGTAGTTGCCCTGATTTAACAGATTGATCGACTCCGATACTTCTGTAATCGGCCCTTGCACTCCCAACTGCTGAAAACCTAAACCCCAGCCTGAACTCTGATCAACGGCTTCACCCATAATCTGCCAGCCCTGCAGTACCACCAAAGCCGTGAGGTTCTCGCTCTCAGCGGTGAAGTTCAACCGCTCAGCGTAGTAAGCCAAGGCGGAAGCACCCGTGTCTAAGGCAGTTGCCACGGCAGCCACCCCCAGAACACTGACCGGCAGCAACCACCGCCAAGGTAGGCAAATGGCGGCTACCAGCATCAGGCCCACCACCAGCGTGAAGTTCTGCAACAGCAGTGCCAGGGCGAGAGCCGACCCTACGTAAGCCATACGCGCGCGCGCGCTTCGAGTCATCACCGCCACGCTCAGCACCAGCGGGCACAGCGCCAAACCGAAGTGCGACGCTTCAGAGAAAGGAAAAACCGGCTTCGAGGTCGCGTTGGTAGCTGGTGGCACCAGACCGAGCAGGGCCAACAGGCCGCAGACGCCAAAAAAGGCGAACAGCTTCAACAAAGCCGTTTGGCTCAACCCATCGAACAGCATTGGCGCTACTCGGCCTGCCACAAGCAAAATACCGATTAAGAGCAACAGTGAGCCGCCGAACCGGCCCCAGTCGACCGACTGCCATTGCGCCGCCACAATCATGTGTAGTAGCAAGCCAAGTGCGCAAAGTAGCGGTAACAATAACTGCCAATGCTGCCAGGGCGCAGGCTGTCGGGCTAGCAAACCTAGGGCCGCCATCAGGGCGAGCGCAACGCCAGGCGACTGAGAGGAAACCGGCAACAAGTAAAAAGCCAGCGGCGGCAGCAAAGCCAGCGCCAGATACATTGGCACGCCGGTGCGGCGTATTTTTGACGCATTCCATGCGCGGGAAGAAACTTGTGCCTCAGTGGCCCGCATAGGTCAAGCCCAATGTTTGGTCAGACGATAAAGCAGCAAATAGCGCATCAGGCTTCGCAAATGCCAACTCATGTGGCGTGGACTTCGGCGGTTCTGCCGCTGTGCGTCGTGAAACACTTGGACCGTTGGGACATAACAGACCCATTGCCCTGCATCGCGAATACGGCGACATAGGTCGACATCTTCCATGTACATATAGAAGCGCTCATCGAAGCCCCCCAGAGCGCGATATGTTTTGCAGCGCAGCAGCATAAACATACCGCCGACCCAGTCGACCGGCATTGCGGCATCGAGTGTTTCGTACTCTGGAGTACGCACTCCCAGCAGAAGGCGCCTGAACAGCCTGCCTAAAGTGGGAAAACGCCTCGGGCTGTCGGTGGGTGATTCGTCAGTGTCCACGATCCGCGGACCGACCATTGAGCAGTTGTCGGCCTTCAATCCATCCAGCAACGGTTGAAGGTTCAAGGACTCGCAACGTATGTCAGGATTGAGCACCAAAAAAAACTCACCGGCAGCCATTTCAAAAGCGCGGTTGTGGTTTGCGCCAAAGCCTCGCGGCGCCAAATTCCGGACCATTTTTATGGGGAGCTCAGCTTCGACCGTGATGAAATTCTCATCTTCAGGTAAATTGAGTGTCAATATAAGCTCTATCGTGGCGCCCTTCCAGCTCCCGATTTGCGCAAGTAGCGGTCGGAGCAGATCACCCTGAGCATGGCTGACAACGGAAACAGTAATTAACGGATGATGAAACATAAGTGCCGAGGTTCATCTGTTAATAGGTTGCAGCTCAATATTTCGAATTTTGTTATTCGGGAACAACAACACAAATATTGCAGTAAGGCTAACAGTCGCGACCGCCCTGCCGACCGCGGTGTGCTCAACGCCGCCTTGGTGCTAGTGAGCGGCACGAAGGTCGTGACGGGCAATGTGGCTGACTTCGTTTTCGACCCGAGTCCGTGCATTTGAACTTTTGTGGCGCGCAGCACTTCGTAGCAGAGGCGTAGCACGACCGAGTGCCGGCGCTGGATCAGCGCTTACGCAAGGCCAAACGCAACTGCGCCAGCTTCTCCGCCGTTTTGGGTTGCTCGGCCGCCTGCCGCCAGGCGTGACGCACCAATACGAAGACGACCAAGAGCAGCGCAGCGGCGAGCGTGGTGACCAACGCGATCAACCCTCGCTTGGGCTTGCTCTTCCACTCCGGCTTGGCGGCCACGTCCACCACCTGAATTAACGCGCCCTCGCGGCTCTCGTCCAGCCGGGCCAGCTCGTATTGGCGAGAGAACAGCTCGAACAGCGTCTCCTGGTACTTGAACTCGCGGTACTTGCCCACGTAGTCGCCGTCGCGCGGCACGTCGATGCTGGTTTCGAGTTTCGTCACCTGGGCCCGCAGCGCGGCGAGCAGAGTCTGCTGTTGCTGTACCTCGGGGGCGGTGTCGACCAGGCCCCGGCGCAGCGTCTGCAGGCGCACTTCTGCGGCGGTGGCTTCGGCCTTGAGCCGCGCGTAGCCTTCGGCGGCGGCCCTGGGTTCGGCGCGCAGTGCGCCGGGGCTGAAGCCGCTGCTTTGCAGGGCCTGTTGCGCGCTGACCAACTTGTCGCGCGTTTCCTTGAGTTGGCTTTCAAAAAACACACGGCGTTGCTGCGCTTCGGTCAAAGCCAGTTCGCTCGTCACGCGGCGCAGTTCTTCGACGTGATGATTGGCCATGTCGGCGGCGCGCTGCGGGTCCACATCGTCCACCGCGACGGTGATCAGCCCGTCTTTCTTGCCGAGTGTGATGCGCACGTTGCTGGCCAGCTCCTTGCGCGCCTCGAATCGGTACTCGGCCTCATACACGTCCATCAGTTTGAATTTGTCGACCAGACGGTCGGTCACCGAAACGCTTTGCATCAGCGCCACATATTGGTCGCCTGGGCTCTTGATGCCACCTGCCGCGCCTGCAAGTCCAGAGAGAGCGCCCAGTGAAGCCAGCGCCGAGGCGGCAGCACTCTGCTGCTGCTGAGGCGGCAAAAATGTGGTCGAGGCGGTGAAGGTGGGAGCGATCAGATACGTGATGCCCAGTGCGGCCAAGCCAGCCAGCAGCGGCCCGATAACCAGCAGTTTCAGGTGCTGTGCGATGGGCATCAGCAGGTCGAGCAAATCCAGACCGTCGTCTTCCGCGGCCTCACCGTCAGGGGGTGCGGGTGCTGTCATGTCAATTCCTGAGGGTCTTGATGGCCGCCGCCCCAAGCCCGAACTGCGAGAAGATCTGCGACCAGTCCTTCAAGTTGCGCACCAGCGCCCGCCCCCAGGTCTCGTAGTCGAGCTGGTTCGGAATGACAACCGCGTCGCCCGGATAGAGCAGTTGCGATTGCAGCCCGCCGATGCCGAAAAGGCCGCGTTCGCTGTTTGCATGCCGCACGGTGCCGTCGGCCCTCAGGATGAACATGTTCGAAACCTCAGCACCTTCGTCCAGCCCTGCCAGCCGCACGTAGTCGCCGGCTGTTCGTCCGGTCTTCCACAAGAAAGCGTTGTTGTTCACCACCGCGCCGGCCACGGTGACGAACGCCGGC
>JBBQAW010000087.1:0-13064 GCA_038316815.1 Burkholderiales bacterium | reverse complement strand
AGTTTCTGGCCTGACTTCAAGGCTGGGGCGATGCGGTCGTTCCAGCAGGGCAGCACGCGCACCACGGTGTCTTTGAGGCACTCCGTCAGCGGAATCTGCTCTGGTGGCAGCTTGGCATAGCGCAGGTCGTCGCGCTGCCCTCGCGGGTCGGCGGCGTCCAGCACGGGCGGCGGGGTGTCGTAGCTGCGGCGCCAGAGCAGCACTTGCGCGTCACCGTATTGCTTGGCGGTGTCGGCCTTGTTCAGGCCTTGCAACGCGCCGTAGTGGCGTTCGTTCAGCCGCCAGTCGTTCTGCACCGGCAGCCAGGTACGTTCCATCGTGTCGAGGCAGTGCCACAGCGTCCAGATGGCGCGCTGCAGGACAGAGGTGTAGGCAACGTCGAACTCGAAGCCGCCCGCCTTCAGCAGTTCACCGGCGCGGCGCGCTTGCGCGACGCCGGTGTCCGTCAACGGCACATCGGTCCATCCGGTGAAACGGTTTTCCAGGTTCCACGTTGATTCCCCGTGGCGAATGAGTACAAGTTGAGGCATGGGCCGAATTCTATAATCCGGGTTTTGCTGAAAGTCTGGACCCTGTTGTGAAGTTCATCGTCGAAAACTGGCTGCTGCTGTTTGTTGCTTTTGTCTCCGGCGCCATGCTGGTCTGGCCGATGGTGCGCCGCACAGGCGGCAGCAACGCCGTCAGCCCGAACGAGGCGGTGCGCCTGATCAACCGCGAAAAGGGCGTGCTGATCGATGTGTCCGAGCCCGACGAATACGGGGCCGGCCATGCCGGCGGCGCGAAGAACGTGCCCTTCGGCCAGCTCGAGAAGCCCAAGGAACTGCCCAGCAACAAGGCCCTGCCGCTGCTGCTGTTGTGCCCTACCGGCGCGCGCGCCGGCCGCGCCGTAACCCTGCTGCGCAAGGCGGGCTACGAGAAAGCGGTGGCCGTGGCCGGCGGCACACCCGCCTGGCGCGAGGCGGGCCTGCCGATCGACAAGGCTGCCCCAGCCGTCACCGCCAAAGCCGTGGCTTGAGGGCCAGACCATGCAAACTGTCAAGATTTATCTCACTGCCACCTGCCCCTACTGCATTCGGGCCAAAGCGCTGTTGAAAGAACGGGGCGTGCAGGCCATCGACGAAGTGCGCGTTGACCTCGACCCGCCGCAACGCAGCGCCATGATGGCGTTGACGGGCCGGCGCACCGTGCCGCAAATTTTCGTCGGCAGCACTCACGTTGGCGGCTGCGACGACCTGATGGCCCTGGACCAGCGCGGCGGCCTGCTGCCGCTGCTCAACGCCACGCCGCCCTGAGCAGCCTGTCACGCGGGCTGGCACAGGCGCTGGCCCATAATCCTGCGCTGCTGGGTGACGCATCGCAAGCCGAAACCGACCCCCGCCCGCCGACCCTTGCGGACACTTTCCAAGACACCTTCAGGACACCCCACCATGGCCGACCCGACTCCCGTATTCCAGATCCAGCGCATGTACCTGAAGGACCTGTCGCTGGAGCAGCCCAATTCGCCGGGCATCCTGCTGGAACAGACGCAACCGCAGGTCGACATCAACCTGGGCATGGCCGCCGAGCCGGTGGCTGACGGCGTTTTCGAAGTCACCGTGACCGCCACCGTCACGACCAAGGTCAAGGACAAGGTGCTGTTCCTGGTCGAGGCCAAGCAGGCCGGCATCTTCGAGATTCGCAACGTGCCCGAAGAGCAGATGCAGGGCATCATCAGCATCGTCTGCCCGCAGATGATCTACCCCTACCTGCGCGCCATCGTCAGCGATGTCTGCACGCGCGCCGGCTTCCCGCCCATCTTGCTGACGGAAGTCAACTTCCAGGCCATGTTCGAAGCCCAGCAGCAGCAGGCTGCGGCGCAAAACGGCGGCGGTTCGCGCATCATCACCGGCGCGAACTGAAGGCAGAGCGCGGCGCGCGATGAAGATCGCGGTGCTTGGCGCAGGGGCCTGGGGCACCGCCCTGGCCGTGGCCGCCGCAACGCGCCACGACACCCTGCTGTGGACGCGCGACGCGCAACAGGCTGCGGCCATGCAGGCCGCGCGCTGCAACCAGCGCTACCTGAAGGGGGTGCCGTTCCCGGACGGCCTGCAGCTGGGGGCCGATCGGTCCGCCGCTCTGGCCCATGCCCGCGAAGGGCTGACCATCATCGCCACGCCCATGGCGGCGCTGCGCGAACAACTCACCGGGCTGGACGACGACCGCGCGGCGTTGTGGCTGTGCAAGGGCTTTGAAGCCGGCACGGGCGCGCTCGGCCACGAGATGGCACGCGAGATTCGGCCCGGCCCACCATGCGGCGTGCTTTCCGGCCCCAGCTTCGCCATCGAAGTGGCGCGCGGGCAACCCACGGCATTGGTGGCGGCCAGCGAAGACCCGGCCCTGGCGGCATTGGCGGTCGATGCTTTCCACAGTGACGCCTTGCGCGTCTACACCAGCACCGACCTCGTTGGCGTGGAAGTGGGCGGCGCGGTCAAGAACGTGCTGGCGATTGCCGTCGGGCTGCTCGACGGCATCGCGGCCATGCCAGGGGTGCCGGGCGCGGCGGGCGTGCCGGGCGCATTGCCGCTGCCGGGCCTGAACGCCCGTGCGGCGTTGCTCACACGCGGCCTGGCCGAGATGACACGGCTGGGCGTGGCGCTGGGCGCGCGTGCCGACACCTTCATGGGCTTGTCAGGTCTGGGTGACCTGGCGCTGACGGCCACGGGCGCGCTGTCGCGCAACCGCCAGATCGGCCTGCTGCTGGCGCAGGGCCGCAGCTTGCAACAGGCGCTGGCCGAACTGGGCCATGTGGCCGAAGGGGTGCATAGCGCGGCGATGGTGTGTGACCGGGCCCGGCAGGTGGGCGTCGATCTGCCGATTTGCGAGGCGGTGGTGGCAGTGCTGCAGGGCGGCTTGAGCCCTGGCAACGCCATGAAACGCCTGATGGCGCGCGAGTCGCGTTCCGAAGCCTGACCCAGCCTGGTGTGGCTGGTGTGGCTGCTGTGGCTGCTACGGCCGCCTCGGCTGCAGACCCGGCCCCGGCCACGGCCACGGCCCCGGCGCTGGCGCTCAGGCGCCGCCTTCGTAACCGCACTGCCGCCAGGCCTCGAACACCGCCACCGCAACGGCATTGCTCAGGTTCAGGCTGCGCTGGCCGGCACGCATCGGCAGGCGCACGCGCTGCGGCAATGCGAAGCTTTCGCGCAGGGCAGGGGGCAGGCCGCTGGTTTCGCTGCCGAAGACCAGCCAGTCGCCGGGTTGCCAAGCCACATCGGAGAAAAGGCGCGAGCCGTGTGTCGTGAACGCGAAGCAGCGCTCACGCGGCGGCTCTTGATCGCGCTGCAGAGCGGCCCAGTCGGCGTGGCGGTGCACGGCGGCGTACTCGTGATAGTCCAGGCCTGCCCGCCGCAGCAAGCGGTCTTCCATCGCGAAGCCCAGCGGTTCCACCAGATGCAGGCTGCAGCCGGTGTTGGCTGCCAGGCGGATGACGTTGCCGGTGTTGGGCGGAATTTCTGGCGCCACGAGCACGATGTTGAACATCTTCAGTGCCCGCCCTTCCCGGCCTGGGCGGGGCTGGGGGTGCGCGCCAGCACCCACAGGTCGACACTGGCCGCGCCAGCGCGCAGCAGCGTGGCTGTGGCTTCGCGGGCAGTGGCGCCGGTGGTCATCACATCGTCGACCAGGGCCACTTGCCGGCCTTGCAGCCAGGCGCGCCGGTCGGGCGCCACCATGAAGGCGGCGCGCAGGTTGCGCTGCCTCTCGGCGCGCGTCAGTTCTGCCTGCGCGCTGGTGGCCACCGGGCGCAGCAGGACATCGGCGCGCGCTGGCAGCCCCAGCGCGGCGCCCAGCCGGCGCGCCAGTTCCCAGGCCTGGTTGTAGCCGCGTTCTGCCAGGCGGCCGGGCGCCAGCGGTACAGGCAACAGGGCCTGAACATCGGGCCGTTGCGCCTGCAGCATCAGGCTGCTCAGCGCCGTGGCCAGTTCAGCCTGGCCCTGGAACTTGAAGCGCGCCACCAGGCTGTCCCACGGAAAGCCGTAATCGACAGCGCAGCTTGTGCTGCGCCAGGGCGGCGGGTCGCGCAGGCATTCGCCGCAGGCCGGCAAGGGCAGGGCGGTGCGCAGCCCGCAGCGCGCGCAGCGCGGCAGTGCCGGTGCGAAGCGCTGCACGCAAGCCGTGCACAGCCGGCCTGGGCCCCAGTTGCGGCAGACCTGGCACGCACCCGCCTCGGGCCAGGCCCGTACCATTGCAGTGAAGTTCAGTCTGCCCATCGAACCAATATATAGCGACGGCTTCTGACTGCGCCGCGCGCTGTCGTTACCCGCGTGGCCTTTCCCTTTTCCCCTTTCCTTCTTCCTGTTCGCTTTTCGCTCTTCGCTCTTCGCTCTTTGCCCGTTTCCCCTGACCCCAACCCTTGGCTGCCCCAACCGCTTCTGCCCCCCGACCGCTGGACCCCGTGGCCCTGGCGCGCGTGCTGCGACGTCTGCACCGGGCTGACGCCCCGCCCTGGCTGCATGGCGAAGTCGCTCGCCGTATGGCCGATCGGTTGTCCATCGTGCGTTTGCAGCCCAGCACGGTGCTGGCCTGGGCGCCCGCGGTGGGCGGCGGGATGGGCGAATTGCGCCAGGCTTATCCGCGCGCCGAGATCGTCGCGGTCGAACCTGATGCCAGCGTGCGCAACGCCCCTGGCGCGGCGCGGGCCTGGTGGCCCTGGCGGCGCGCTGCGGCCGTGCCGCTGGCGCCAGCGGCCGTGGCGGCCGGGGCTGCTCAGCTGGTGTGGTCGAACATGGGCCTGCACGGCGCGGCCGACCCGCAAGCTTTGATGCGCCAATGGCAACAGGCCCTGGCAGTCGACGGCTTCCTGATGTTTTCAACGCTCGGGCCGGGTACGTTGCAGCCCTTGCGTGACATCTACCGGGCGCAGGGTTGGCCGCAGCCGCACGCGCCCTTCGTCGACATGCACGATTTGGGCGACATGCTGGTCGAGGCGGGCTTTGCCGACCCGGTGATGGACCAGGAAACCATTACCCTGACCTGGCCGACACCCGAAGCCGCGCTGACTGAACTGCGCGGCCTGGGCGGCAACGTCGCGCAGCAGCGCCATGCCGGCCTGCGCACGCCGCGCTGGCGGCAGCAGCTGACCGACGCCCTGCGCGGGCTGCCCGCGGCTGGCGACGGCCGCGTGGCGCTGCCCTTCGAATTGGTCTATGGCCACGCCTTCCGGCCCGTGCCGCGGCCTCGCCTGGGCCCGGAGACTGCGGTTTCGCTGGACGACATGCGGGCGATGGTGCGTCGCCCGGTCCGTCCTGACTGAAATCCACCGGTGGCCTGCACTAGAATACGCTTTGTATTTGTGGGCTGAAGTCTCGATGTGCGTGCGCTGCTTGCACCGCCTGATTGCCGCCCCCCGCCGCGTCGCGGAAACCGCAGTTCGCAACAACCCGTTCGATGAGCATTTCTTCGCTGACAACACCCTGGCCTGCAGGCACTGCCGGGCCCAGTGCGCCTTGGGCCTTCGGGCGCGAATTGCCGGGCCCGGAAGGTGGCAGGCCAGTGCTGCAGTGGCTGATCAAGCGCAATTGCTCGATCGCGCCGCGGCAGTTGGTGGCGGTCTACGCGTCGATTTGCGCCGTCTCGCTGGCCATTTCCTTGATGTTCATGTTGCAGGGCGCGCCCTTCGTGCTGGTGTTCGCCGGCATCGAACTGACCGCTGTCGGCGTGGCCTTGCTGGTCTTTGCCCGCCACGCGGGCGACCGCGAAACCTTGACCCTGGCCGGCCGGTCTTTCATTGTTGAACAGCATTTCGGCAACCGTGTCGCCCGCACCGACTTCACCGCCGAATGGCTGAGCGTGGAGCCAGCGGGCGGTCAGGGTTCGCTGCTTCAATTGTCGGGAGAAGGGCGCACCGTACGCGTCGGCCGCTTCCTGCGTCCTGAATTGCGGCCCGCCCTGGCCCGAGAACTTCGCCGCGCCTTGCGCCGCGCGCCATTGGCAGCCGCCCCGCTGTCTACAGATTCACGTTGACGTGAGAAAGATGAAGATGACGACGACCCCCCTGGCTGCGTGGCAGCAGCGCGGTTTACGGCTCAGCCTGGCGATCTCGGCACTGTTGGCTTCGGGCCTGGCCCATGCGCAACAAGCCGTGAACGACCTGCCCGGCGGCCCTGCCGTGCGCCAGCTGGACCTGCATCCGCCGGTCTCGGCCATTGCGCAGCAGCAGCAATCACTGCACAACATCGTCTTGATCGTCTGCTTGGTGATCTTCGTCGCCGTGTTCGGCGTCATGTTCTATTCGATCCTGAAGCACCGCAAGTCGGTGGGCCACAAGGCGGCCAATTTTCACGAAAGCGTGTCGGTCGAGATTGCCTGGACGATCATTCCGTTCATCATCGTCATCGGCCTGGGCGCGATGGCCACCCGCACCGTGGTGGAGATGAAAGACACCAGCAATGCCGACATCACCATCAAGGCCACAGGCTACCAGTGGAAATGGGGCTACGACTACATCAAGGGCGAAGGCGAGGGCATCAACTTCCTGTCGACCCTGGACCCGGCGCACCGTCTGATGTCTGACAGCGGCAAGCCCAGCGGCGACGACTACCTGCTGAAGGTCGACAACCCGCTGGTGGTGCCTGTGGACCAGAAGATTCGCATCGTCACCACGGCCAACGACGTCATCCACGCCTGGATGGTGCCTGCGCTGGGCGTCAAGCAAGACGCCATTCCCGGCTTCGTGCGCGACACCTGGTTCCGGGCCGACAAGACAGGCGACTTCTACGGCCAGTGCGCCGAACTCTGCGGCAAGGAGCACGCCTACATGCCCATACACGTCAAAGTGGTGAGCAAGGCCGATTACGCCGTCTGGGTGGAAGGCAAGAAGAAGGCATTGGCCGCCTTGGCGGACGACCCGGCCAAAGTCTGGGCCCTGCCCGAACTGATGGCACGCGGCGAGCAGGTCTACGCCGCCAACTGCGTCGCGTGCCACGGGGCCGCCGGCAAGGGCGCCGGCCCGATCAAGGCGCTGGATGGCAGCGCCCTGGTGCTGGGCGACAAAGCGGCGCAGATCAATATCCTGCTCAACGGCGCTGCCAACGGCGCCATGCCGGCCTGGAAGCAGCTGTCCGACACCGAAATCGCAGCCGTCATCAGTTACACCAAGAATTCGTGGAGCAACCAGACCGGCAGGCTCGTGCAGCCTGCCGAAATCGTGGCTGCGCGCAAGTGACATCAGCGTCCGTGCAAGTTAGAAAGAGATTCCACCCATGAGCGCAGTTCTCGACCCCCAAGGCCACGCCCACGACGCCGACCACGCACACGGCCAGCCGCATGGCTGGCGGCGCTGGTTGTACGCCACGAACCACAAGGACATCGGCACGATGTACTTGCTCTTCAGCTTCGCAATGCTGATGGTCGGTGGCGTGCTGGCCCTGGGCATCCGGGCTGAACTGTTCCAGCCCGGGCTGCAGTTCGTGAACCCCGAACTGTTCAACCAGTTGACCACCATGCACGGCTTGATCATGGTGTTCGGCGCCATCATGCCGGCCTTCGTGGGCTTTGCGAACTGGATGATTCCGCTGCAGATCGGTGCATCTGACATGGCCTTCGCGCGCATGAACAACCTCAGTTTCTGGCTGCTGATACCGGCAGCGCTGATGCTGGTCGGTTCGTTCTTCATGCCCGGTGGCGCACCCGCCGCGGGCTGGACGCTGTACGCACCGCTGACGCTTCAGATGGGCCCGAGCATGGACGTGGCCATCTTCGCGCTGCACATCATGGGCGCCAGTTCCATCATGGGTTCGATCAACATCATCGTCACCGTCCTGAACATGCGCGCGCCCGGCATGACGCTGATGAAGATGCCGCTGTTCTGCTGGACCTGGCTGATCACCGCCTACCTGCTGATCGCCGTGATGCCGGTGCTGGCCGGCGCCATCACCATGACCCTGACCGACCGCCACTTCGGCACCAATTTCTTCAACCCCGCTGGTGGTGGCGACCCGGTGATGTATCAGCACATCTTCTGGTTCTTCGGCCACCCCGAGGTCTACATCATGATCTTGCCGGCCTTCGGCATCATCAGCGCCATCATCCCGGCCTTCGCGCGTAAGCGGCTGTTCGGCTACACATCGATGGTCTATGCGACTTCGTCGATCGCCATCCTGTCGTTCATCGTCTGGGCCCACCACATGTACTCCACCGGCATGCCGGTGACGGGGCAGCTGTTCTTCATGTACGCGACGATGGTGATCGCGGTGCCGACGGGCGTGAAGATTTTCAACTGGATCGCCACCATGTGGCGAGGCTCGATGACCTTCGAGACCCCCATGCTGTGGGCAGTGGGTTTTATCTTCGTCTTCACACTGGGCGGCTTCACGGGCCTGATCCTGGCGATGGCGCCGGTCGACATCCAGTTGCATGACACCTACTACGTCGTGGCCCACTTCCATTACGTGCTGGTGGCGGGTTCGCTTTTCAGCATATTTGCCGCGTACTACTACTGGGCGCCGAAGTGGACGGGGGTGATGTACTCCGAGTTCCGCGGCAAGGTGCACTTCTGGGGCACGTTGTTCTTCTTCAACCTGACCTTCTTCCCGATGCACTTCCTGGGTCTGGCCGGCATGCCACGCCGTTACGCCGACTACCCGATGCAGTTCGCCGACTTCAATATGGTGGCCTCTATCGGAGCCTTTGGCTTCGGCTTCATTCAGGTGTACTTCTTCCTCGCCGTCGTGCTGCCCATGATGATGGGCAAGGGCGAGCCGGCTCCGCAAAAGCCCTGGGAAGGTGCCGAAGGCCTGGAATGGGAAGTGCCCTCACCCGCTCCCTGGCACACCTTTGAAAACCCGCCCAAGCTCGATGCCACCGCCACGCGCGTGGTGGGCTGAACGAGACTTGCGCCTGTAACACCATGACCACTGAACAGCAACGCAAGGCCAATGTGAGGCTGGCGCTGATCCTGGCAACCTTGGCCGCGGTGCTGGGCGCCGGTTTCGTGGCCAAGATCATTGTTTTCGGCGGCTAAACCCATGGTGAAGACATGACACGCCCCACGCGCATGCGCTCCGTGCTGGCCGACAACCGGCGCATGCTCGGCAAGCTGCTGGTCGTGGCCACCGTGATGTTCGGTTTCGGCTATTCGCTGGTGCCGATGTACCGCGCCATCTGCGAAGCGCTGGGCATCAACATTTTGAGCGTCAGCGAACAGCGCATTGCCAAGGGCAGCTGGACCGGGCGACACGGCCAAAGCACGAATTCGCAGGTCGACAAAAGCCGCACCATCACGGTCGAGTTCGACGCCAATGCACGCGGCCCCTGGGACTTCAAGCCGGCGCTGCGCTCGGTGCAGGTGCACCCGGGCGAATTGGGCACGGTGCTGTACACCTTCAAGAACATCCAGAACCGCACCATGGCCGCGCAGGCCATTCCCAGCTATGCGCCGCGCCAGGCCAGCGCGCATTTCAACAAGCTGGAGTGCTTCTGTTTCAACGAATACATCCTCAAGCCCGGCGAAGAACGTGAATGGCCGGTGGCTTTCGTCATCGACCCCAAGTTGCCGAAGGACGTGACCACCATCACCCTGTCTTTCACCTTCTTCGAAGTGGGTGGCAAGGTGCCGGCGGCGCCGGTGGGCCAGTTGGGCCAAGTGGTGGAGACGCGCCCGGCGGCCGTGCCGGAAGGCAAGACACTGTGAGCGAAGACCTCAGGCAAGCCGCGCAGCGTAGCGGCTCGTTCTGGCAGACGGTGCAGGCTGTGGCCTGGTCGTTCTTCGGCGTGCGCCGCCAGGCGGGTTTCGAGCAGGACGTGCAGAAGCTCAACCCGGTTCACGTCATCATTGTCGGCATCGTCGGTGCGCTGCTGTTCGTCGCGGCGCTGTTACTGCTGGTGCGCTGGGTGGTCGGCAGTGGCGTGGCCACCTGACCGAAACAAGAACAATTTCTGGAGCAAGACCGACATGGCAGCTACCACCCCCGCGGGGGTCACCCCGTACTACTTCATTCCCGCGCCGTCGAGCTACCCGGTGATGATGGCAGCAGGCCTGTTCCTGGTCATATTGGGTGCCAGCCAGTGGATCAACGGCGCTGGTTGGGCGGCCTATGTGTTGCTGGCTGGCATGGTGGTGTGGCTGGGCGTGATGTACGCCTGGTTCAGCGAAGCGGTGCGCGAAAGCGAAAGCGGGCTGTATTCGGACCGCATCGACGTGTCCTTCCGCTGGAGCATGAGCTGGTTCATCTTCAGCGAAGTGATGTTCTTCGCCGCATTCTTTGGCGCGCTGTACTGGGCCCGTATCCATTCGGTACCGATGCTGGGCAACTTGGACCACCAGATTTTGTGGCCAGACTTCAAGGCCATCTGGCCCAGCGCGGGTGGCGGCTTCACGGCTTCTCCTGCCGGTACGGTGGAGCCCTTCGCCACCATGGGCCCGTTCTGGCTGCCCACCATCAATACCGCTTTGCTGCTGACTTCGGGCGTGACGCTGACCATTGCGCACCACGCATTGATTGCCAACCATCGCGCCAAGACGATTGTCTGGATGTGGATCACGGTTGCCCTGGGCACCATCTTCCTGGTCGTGCAGGGCTACGAGTACTACCACGCCTACACCGACCTGAACCTGAAGCTCAGCTCAGGCATCTTCGGCAGCACCTTTTTCATGCTGACCGGCTTTCACGGCTTTCACGTTTTCGTGGGCATGTTGATGCTGTTGTTCATCACGCTGCGCTTGATGAAAGGCCACTTCACCCCCAAGCGCCACTTCGGTTTTGAAGGCGCGGCCTGGTACTGGCACTTCGTTGACGTCGTCTGGCTGGGCCTGTACGTCGTCGTCTACTGGCTGTAGGCAGCCGGCCACAATTCCCCTCGTGCCCAGCAAACGCCGCCGAATGCTGCGTTTGTGCTTGCCTGGATGTGGGTTCCACGGATCGAAGCCGGCTCGAAGCCGGATCGAAGCCGGATTGAAGCCGAGTTTTGGACTCAAGTTTCCCGCCACGGATCTGGCTATGCCAGCCCGTCAGCGGACGGCCCCCTAGGGGGGTAGCGAGCGCCAGCGAGCTCGGGGGCTCAACTTCATGGCCCGATGGGCAGGCCGCCCGGCTTCACCCAGCCCATGGTCCAACTGAACAGGATGAATACGAACAAGGCCACAGACAGAGCCACCCGCAGCGCCAGGGCCCGCGCCATGCGGTTGCTGCGCTGGTCTTCGGTGTCTCCGCTCTTGCGCAGCATGAATATGCCCCCACCGGCCAAGGCCAGCAGCACAGCGACGAGCATCACGACAAAGAAGGTCTTCATTACCCTTGATTATCGGCTGGGAAAGCTGGCGTGGGTTTGAACACCAGCAGATGGGTCGTGCTCGTGGCTGCCGTTCTGGGCGTGGCGCTGATGGCGCGCCTGGGTTGGTGGCAGCTTGACCGCGCGGCCCAGAAGACGCAGTTGCAGACGGCGCTGGACGAACGACGCGCCTTGCCGCCGCTGGCCCCGCAGGACCTGGCTTCCGACGCTGTGGCCGCCTCGGCACAGCACCACCGGCGCATCGCCCTGTCTGGCCGGTGGGTGCCCGAGGCCACGGTCTATCTCGAGAACCGGCAGATGCTGGGCCGACCGGGCTTTTTCGTCGTCACGCCGCTTCAGCTGGACGACGGCACGGCCGTGCTGGTGCAGCGCGGCTGGCAGCCGCGCGACCTGATGGACCGCACACGGGTCGTGCCCCCGCCAACGCCTGCAGGCCTGGTGCAGGTGAGTGGGCGCATCGCCCCCCCGCCGGCGCGGTTGTACGAATTCGAGGGCCAGGCGCAAGGGCCGATACGCCAGAATCTCGATGTCCAGGCTTTTGGCCAGGAATGGCGCCTTCGCCTGCGGCCCTTGTCGTTGTTGCAGCTGGATGGGAAACCGGATGGGCAACTGAATCGGCAACTGGACGGACAACTGAACGGGCAGCTGAAAAAGCCCCCGCCAAACGCCGCCCCTTCTTCCGCCCCAGACGGCCTGTTGCGCGACTGGCTGGCCCCGGCCAGCGGCGTGCACAAGCACTATGGTTATGCATTTCAATGGTTTGCGCTGGCAGCGCTGATCCTGGGTCTTTATGTCTGGTTCCAACTCATCCGTCCCCGGCGCAGGCATTGAGCCTGTGACCCTGACCGTGCACAACGTGCCTGCCCCTGACCTGCTGGCAGGCAGCCGGCAGATGCGCAACGGGCGCATCAAGATGCTGCTGGTGCTGCTGGTCTGCGCAGCGCCGGTGATCGCGTCTTACTTCACCTACTTCGTCGTCCGGCCTGAAGGGCGGACGAACTACGGCACGCTCGTCTTGCCCACCCGCAGCCTGCCTGCGGCGCTGAACCTTCGCACGCTGGACGGTCAGCCACAGACGGCCACGGCACTGAAGGGCCAGTGGCTGCTGGTGGCCGTGGGCCCGAGCACTTGCGACGAAGCTTGCGACAAGCGCCTGTTCGTGCAGCGTCAGTTGCGCGAGATGATGGGCCGCGACCGCGACCGTGTCGACCGTGTCTGGCTCATCACCGACGGTCAGCCGCCCGCGCCGGCACTGCGGGCCTCAGCCGAAACGGCGCCTGCGCTGACGATGCTGCTGGCCGACCCGGCCGCGGTGGCCGCCTGGCTGCAGCCCGAAGCCGGCCAGGGCGTCGAAGACCATCTCTACATCGTCGACCCGATGGGCGAGTGGATGATGCGCATGCCCGCCGACGCCGACCCTTCGCGCGTCAAGCGTGACCTGAGAAAGCTGCTGCGCGCTTCTGGGGGCTGGGACACCGCCGGCCGCTGAACATGGACGCCACCGTTCCGGTCGTTGATCTGGCGCCCACGTTGCGCCTGATGTTGCTGGCGGCCATCGTGGCGCTGTTGCCGTTGTCGTGGGTGTGGTTGCGTCAGCGCGGCAGCGACACACGCGGCCGGCTGGCGGCCTTGACGGCACTGACGCTGTTCCTGACCTTCGACCTCATTGTGTTCGGGTCTTTCACCCGCCTGTCCGATTCCGGCCTGGGCTGCCCGGACTGGCCGGGCTGCTATGGCGAAGCCAGCCCCTTCGGCGCGCGCGCCGACATCCATGCCGCCGAAAGTGCGCTGCCCGGCGGCCC
>JBBQAW010000086.1:0-13152 GCA_038316815.1 Burkholderiales bacterium | reverse complement strand
ATTGACAGCGGCCTGCGGCGCGCTGGCTGCCAGGGCCAGAGCGGCAGCGGCCAGGGTGATCTTGAGGTTCATGTTGGCTCCTGATGTGCAGCCCAGGGACCGATTCGTCCCATGTTTAGGGGGTGGCGCCAGGCTGCTGTCTGCATCCTACGACCGGCAAGCGCCCTACTATCGGGGTTTGGTCGACATTGATGCCGATACCCCGCGAATGAGGGGCCTCGGAGCCACCTGCTGCAAAGGATGAACGAAGAACAGAAGCTCGAAGAAAGCATCGCCGCGCTGCAGGCGCAGCGGGCGTTGCTGGGCGAAGCCGTGCTCGAGATCGCCACGGCGCCGCTGCTGGCGCGGCTGGCACAACTGCGCGCCGAACGCGTGGCTGCCCCCGCCCCGCCCGCACAGACGCTCAAGCAGGTCACCGTGCTCTTCGTCGACGTCGTCGGCTCCACCCTGATGTCACAGCGCCTGGACCCCGAAGATCTGAGCGCGGTCTTCGACGGCGCCCTGGCTGAATTCACCGCCCTGATCGAAGCGCAGGCCGGCCGCGTGCTGCAGTACGCCGGAGACGGCCTGCTGGCCGCCTTCGGCGCTGACGGGGCGGGCGAGGACGACGCCGAATGCGCCGTGCGCGCCGGCTTGGCCATCATCGACTGCGCTCGGCACCGTGCCGTCGACCTGCGGCGCCAGTACGGCGTCGAGGGCTTCAACGTACGCATTGGCGCCCATACCGGCCAGGTGTTGCTGGGTGGGGGCGTGGACGCCGAAGGCACCATCCGCGGCAGTGTCGTCAGCCTGGCTGCGCGCATGGAACAGCTGGCCCCGCCCGGCGGGCTGCGCATCCACCACGACACCTACCGCCATGTGCGCGGTGTCTTCAACGTCACGGCCGACGCGCCGCTGTTCGTCAAGGGCAGCCCCGAACCCCAGCAGACCTATCTGGTGCACAGCGCCAAGCCGCGCGCGTTTCGTGTCGTCACGCGTGGCATCGAGGGCGTCGAGTCGCGCATGGTCGCGCGCGAGGCTGAACTAGAACAGTTGCAGGAAGCCTTCCACGCCTTGTTCGCCACGCCGCGGCTGCAGGTGGTCAACATCGTCGGCGAAGCCGGGCTGGGCAAGAGCCGGCTGGTCTATGAATTCGAGAACTGGGCCGAAGCGCAGTCGCAGCCCTTCCGCTGGTTCCGCGGCCGTGCCGAGCCGCTGATGCGCAAGCAGCCCTTCGGCCTGCTGCGAAATCTGTTCGCCTGGCGGCTTGAAGTTGCCGAGGATGACGACGCCGAAACGGCCAGACGCAAGCTGTGTGACGGCGTGGCGCTGCTGTACGGCGACGACCCCGATCAAGGTCAGGCCCAGGCCCACCTGCTGGGCCACTTGCTGGGGCTGGATTTTGCCGACAGCCCGCACGTGCGCGGCATCGCCGACGACTCGCGCCAGCTGCGCAACCGCGGCTTCCATGCCGCAGCCCAGTTCATCCAGCGTACCGGGCGGCACTTCCGCGCACCAGCGCTGTTGCTGCTGGACGACCTGCACTGGGCCGACGACGGTTCGCTCGACTTTCTCAGTTACCTGGCCCAGGTGCTGCAGGGAGAAGCCCTTCTGATGCTGTGCATGACGCGCCAGAACCTCTTCGAACGCCGGCCCGACTGGGAACTGCTGGCCGCCGCCCAGACCCGCATCGAACTGCAGCCGCTGGACAAGCGTGGCGCGCGTGAACTGGCCGGCGTGCTGCTGCACCGCCTGGAGACCGTGCCTGCGGCGCTGCGCGAGCTGGTGATTGCCAACGCCGAAGGCAACCCCTTTCACATGGAAGAGCTGGTGCGCATGTTGATCGACGACGGCGCCATCGTCACGGGCGCTGAAAACGGCAGCCAGCGCTG
This sequence comes from Burkholderiales bacterium, assembly GCA_038316815.1. GTDB lineage: Bacteria > Pseudomonadota > Gammaproteobacteria > Burkholderiales > Burkholderiaceae_C > Rubrivivax. The sequence continues at coordinate 11,281 of JBBQAW010000086.1, read as the reverse complement.
GCAGGTGCGGGCCGACAAGCTGCTGGCGGCCCACGTGCCGGCCACGCTGACAGGCCTGCTGCAGGCACGTCTGGACGGCCTGCCCGCAGCCGAAAAGCTGGCCCTTCAGCAGGCCGCAGTGGTGGGTTACGTTTTCTGGGACGCCGCCCTGGCGGCGCTGGACCCGGCCGCCCCCGCCGCCCTGGCCGGCCTGGTGCGCCGCGGGCTGGTGGTGCCACGCGAGCACGCCACCATCGACTGCCAGAAGGAATACGCCTTCAAGCACCAGGCGCTGCATCAGGTGACTTATGACAGCGTGCTCAAGCGCGCCCGGCGCGAGGCCCATGCGCGCGTGGCCGACTGGTTGCTGCGCCTGGGCGGCGACCGCAGCAGCGAGACCCTGGGCCCGGCGGCAGAGCATTTCGAACGCGCCGGCGACGTTGCCCAGGCCTGCAGCCTGTTCGCGCGGGCGGCTGAAGTGGCGGCCGCGCGCAGCGCCGACGACGCCATGCTGGGTTATGTGGCGCGCGCCCTGCAGCTGCTGCCCGAGGACGACCTGGACACGCGCTGGCGCCTGCTGAGCCTGCGCGAACCCGTGCTGCTGGCCCAGGCCGACCGCCCCGCCCACGCCGCCGACCTGCAGGCCCTGGCCGACCTGGCCGAGGCGCGCAACAACAACGCCTGGCGCGGCGGCGTGGCGCTGCGCCGCGCCGCGGCCCTGCGCAGCACCGGCGACAACGTGGCCGCCGAGGCTGCCGACCGCGAAGGCCTGGCCCTGGTCAACAGCCTGCCCGCAGGGCCGGCACGGCGCGCTTTGTCGGTGACGCCTTTTCACGGGCTGGCGGCCTCGCTCATCGGCCAGGGCCAGTACGGCAAGGCGCGCGAAGTGGCCGAGGCCGGACTGCAGCTGGCGCATACCCTGGACGACCGCGCCAGCGAAAGCCATCTGGTGAATGCTCTGGGCTTGATCGCGATGGGGCAGGGCGACCTGGCTGTGGCTGTCACGCACTTCGAGCGCGGCCTGCAAATGGTGCGTGAGCTCGGCAACCCCGGCGACGAGGCGCTGCGTCTGTCCAACCTGGGCTCGATCTACCCTCGCCTGGGCGACTACGCGCGCGCCCGGCGCTGCCTTGAGCAAGGCCTGCAGGTGGCGCGCGACGTGGGCCGGCGCCAGGACGAAGCGGCGCTGTTGCTGAACATGGCCTCGGTAGCGCACCTGCAAGGTGACGATGCCGCCGCTCTGAGCTTTGCCAGTGCCGCCCACGACAGTGCCGTGGCCACCGGCCAGCGCGACCTGGAGGCCTTTGCGCGCCTGGTCACGGGCCATGCCGAATTGGGCCTGGGCCGGCTGGATGCGGCGCGCGCGGCCTACACCGAAAGCCGTGACCTGCTGGCCCAGATGAACCTGCGCCTGCAGCAGGTGCTGGACCCGGTTTCCGGCTTGGCCCGCGTGGCGCTGGCGGCCGGCGACCTCGCTACCGCCCTGGCCCACATCGAACTGCTGCTGGCCCACCAGGCTGGCGGCGGCAGCTTTGATGGCACCGAAGAACCGCTGCTGCTGCCGCTGACCTGCTGGCGCGTGCTGCAGGCCGCTGGCGACCCGCGCGCCCGCGCCGTGCTGGCCGCTGCGGTGGCCGAACTGCAGGCCCAGGCCGAACGCATCTGCGACGCCGATGCCCGACACCGCTTCCTGAACCAGGTGCCGCACCACGGCGAAACCCTGCAAGCGTGGGCAAGGCTGCACAGCGGCGCGGCGGCCGCTGCCTGAAAATTCTCGTTGTGAAAAAGAACCGTTCTCGCCTCTTTCCGCTGTTGCTGTTGCTGTTGGCCCTGGTCGCCTTCCCGGTTGTTGCTGCCACACCTGAGCCCGTGCTGACCCTGGACGGCCTGCCGCGCCCCAGCGCACCGCCTCTGGAAAGCGGCCCTGTCGTGCCAGCCCAGGTGGAGCGCTGGCGCCTGGAAGCCAAGGCGCTGGAGCATGGCGACGCCAGCCACCCGCGCGACCCGGTGCGCGCGGCCCAGCTCTACTGCCGCGCGGCCCGCCATGGCGACCCCGAGGCGCAATACAACCTGGCTTGGATGCTGACCAATTCGCGCGGCATCGAACGCGACGAAGCCCAGGCCGCCCATCTGTTTGCAGCCGCGGCCGAGCAGGGCATCGAACAGGCGAAGAACATCCTGTCGCGCATGGGCGTGCCGCGCGGCAACCCGCCGGTTTGCCTGCGTCCGCCTGAAGACGATCTGCTGCTGGCCACCCTGCCCAAGCCGGGCTCGCGCACAGATTCACGCACGGCATCGTCCACGACTTCACCCACGGCTGGCGTCGCAACGACAGCAGGACGCTCCGCCGCGCTTGCCGCCAGCCGCTTGCCGCCGCCCAAGAACGCGCCCGAGGTCATCGTGCGCTTCGTCAACCTGGTAGCGCCCGAATACCAGCTCGACCCGCACCTGGTACTGGCCATCATCGCCACCGAAAGCAATTTCGACGCGTTGGCCGTCAGCCCCAAAAACGCCCAGGGCCTGATGCAGCTGATTCCCGGCACGGCCCAGCGCTTCGGCGTGCGCAATGTCTTCGACCCGGTGCAGAACATCCGCGGCGGCATGGCCTACCTGCGCTGGCTGATGGCCACCTTCGAGGGCGACGTGCGCCTGGTGGCCGCGGCCTACAACGCCGGCGAAGGCAATGTCGAACGCTACCTGGGCGTGCCGCCCTTCGCCGAGACGCGCATGTACGTCTACAAGATCGTCAAGGCCACGGGCGGGCAGATCGAACACCGCTTCGACCCGGCAGTGGCGCCCGCCAGCAAGGTGCTGCCGCTGATGAATCCGTTCTGGAAAAAGTAGCGCGATGGGGCCCTTGGCTTCATCTTGGCGCGATGCCCAATGCGCCGCGCAGTCCAGGCACCCTTCGCGCCAGCGCGTAGATGGCCAGTGACAGCCCGAATGTCAGCCCGATGATCAGCAGACCTTCGGGCCCGGGGGGCAACTGCCAGGGCAGCAGCCAGCGATGCAGCAGCACGATCAGGGTCTGATGCAGGATGTAGACGCAGAACACGGCCGGCGTCAGCCAGCGCAGCAGGGCGTGGTCGAAGTCCAGCCACTGGCGCGCGAAGCCACAGGCCGCAATCAGCGCCCAGCCTTGCAGCGCACCGTAAAGCAGGCGCTGCGCAAGGCGCACAGGTTCTGGCGGCGCCGTCTGTGCGTAGGCCTGCAAGTAGCTGGCAATCAGCGCCCAGCCCATCAGGGCGAGCAACAGCGCCGGCCAGCGCGCGCGCCGCAAGCCTTCCCACATCGCAGGGCCGCTGCGCGCCACCAGCATGCCGGCCAGGAAGGTGCTGAGGTACTGGGCGTGGTTGTAGAAGTCATCCACCAAGGCGTGGGTGGATGGAAAGCGCCCGACCAGCAGCCTCGCAGCCATCAGCGGCAGCGGCAGCAGTACCAGCATGTGCCACGGCCGCAGGCGGCCCAGCGCTGCGGCGGCCCGGTCCAGTACCAACGGCGCGTGGCGCAGCAGCGCCCAGCCCACCAGGCCGTACAGCCAAAGGTAGGGCAGGAACCAGAGATGATTCCAGGTTGGCAGGCGCAGGCAATCGACGCCCCGGCAGAAGCCGCCATAGCCCTGCAGGTACAGCGCCATGAAATCGAAGTAGCTGCCGGCATAGCCCAGCTTTTCCACGACTTCGAAGTAAGCCTGCGGGGGCACAACGACCAGCATGCCGAAGAGCAAGGGCCACAGCAGCCGCGCTGTGCGCCTGCCAACGAAGCCCGGTACGGCTGTGCGTGAGCCAGCGGCCTGCAGTGCCGCCCCGGCCACGAAGAACAGCAGGCCCAGCCGCCAGGGCGAGATGAGCATCATCAGCGGCTCGATCGCCGGGCCTGCGGCCGGGCTCTTGACGTGCCAGTCCCAAGTCACGTAAAGCATGCCCACGTGGTAGGGCACCAGCAGCGCGAAGGCCAGCACGCGCAGCCAGTCCAGGAAGTAGAGGCGCGGCGAAGTGACAGGGTGGGCAGTCATGGTGCGGGGGTTGGGCGAGCACGGCAGGCGGGCGATTCCCAGCGTCGGTCGTGTCCAAATAAGCTGAAGACCAGCCCGCCTTGCCGCATGTCTAACTGCATGTCTAACTGCATGTCCAACTGCAAGTTCAACTGCAAGTTCAACTGCATGTCCAACTGCATGTCTAGCCCTGCGCCATGCGGTCCGTGATTGCAATCCCCCCGGAGTCTGCCTATGTCTTGGCGTTGGCGTTGGCGCTGGCGTTCGCGCGGTCCCGCAGCCGGCGGCGTCGCCTGAGTCGTACTCGCCCATGCCAGACGCCGCTGACCAGCAGATAGGCCAGCCCCGAAAACACGACCGAAAAGATCACCGTGCCGACCAGCAGCGGCTTGCCGATCTCGGCCAGCGTGTCGCGCCAGCGCTGCCACCAGGGCCGCGGGTCGTGGGCTGCCTGCGCGCCCGGTGCGGGCGCCGCAGTTGGCGTCAGCAGCGTCGGTGCGTTGGCCGCGTCGACGGGTTCGTCCAGCACCCAGCTGCCCACCTTCCACGCCCCGTAGTACACCGGGCCGAAGGTCGCGGGCGTGTTCACCAGCGTAGCCACCAGGGCCGCCGGTACGTTGCAGCGCAGCAGCACGCTGACCCCAGCCGAGAGCGGAATCTGCGCGATGGGCGTGATGAATGCGAAAAAAACACCCACTGCCGCCCCCAGCGCCACACCACGGCGCGACAGGTGCCAGACCCGAGGGTGCATGAGCGCGGGTCCGATCCAGCGCAGCCAGCGGTTGTGCGCCATCGCCTCGCGGGTGGGCATCAGGCGGCGCAGGCGTTCGAACATGAAGGGTCAGGCCGGAAGTGAGGACGCGGTGGAAGCCTGAAAGCCGCCATGCCGCAGATTGTGACGGGTCGAGACGGCCCCGGTTGCGGCTGGGTCGGCGCGCCGCCACCCAAGCCGTAACCCCAGCTTGCGCCCCCACGCGCGCCCAGGCGCCCGGCAAGATGAGCAAAGTGTCGATGGCCCGCCTGCCGACCGCCTGCCGACCGCCCGGCGCCAGCCTAAAACCTGTAGCTGAGGTTCAAACCGACCGTGCGCGGTACCAGGTAGATGGCGCGCAGACCGGTCCGCACACCGACGGCCGAAGTGCCCTGGAACGACACCAGGGTGCGCTCGTTGCTCAGGTTGTCGACCCACACGCTGGCTTCCCATGCACCTTTGGACAGGCCCAGGCTGGTGTTCAAGGTGGTGTAGGCATCGAACTCGAAAATCTCGTCTGCCGGGTCGTCGCCACGGTCAGAAGGCTTTTTGCCGATGTAGCGGGCACGCAGCGACGCGTTCGTGGCCCATCCACCTGCCAGCTCTCTGTCCCAACGCACGCCCAGGCTGTGCTTCCAGCGGGCGGTACCGCCCAGAACGCCGCCTTGGGTGTAAGTGCGGCATTCGGTGTTGTTGGTGTAGAGGCAAATGGTCTTGGTGCCATCCCATTTGGCGTCGGTGAAAGTGGTGCCGAACTGAAGCTGCCACTGCGGCGTGAAGTTGTAGCGCCCGTGCAGCTCTAGGCCCGTAGACACCGATTTCGGTCCGTTGGTGGTTCCCCAGACCGGGAAGCCACTGATGTCCTGAGAGAAATAGGTCTGGGTGTCGTTCCAGATGATGTGATAGAGGCTGGCCTGCAGATAAAGCCGCTTGTCGTCCAGGAAGCCTTTCAGGCCCAGTTCGTAGTTGTCGGTGGTGTCGGGCTGGAAGGTCTTGGCTTCAGCTGAAGGCTCCAGACCAGCCTGGCCGCGGAAGCCGTTGGCGCCGCCGCGGCGAAAGCCTTGCGAGAAGGTGGCATAGGCCAGCAGGTCGGGCGTCAGCGTGTAGGCCGCATTCAGCTTGAAATAGGCCTTGTTGCTACCCTTCTCGCTGGCAGCCACCACGCCGCTGACCAGGTCGAAGGCGTAGTCCACCACCTCGGTCGTGGTCTCATCCTTGTATGAGAACAGCCGGGCGCCCGCCGTCAGCGTCAGATCGGGCAGGGGCTTGTAGGACACCTCGCCAAACAGCGCTGTCTCCTTGTACTTGCTGGCCTGTTTCTCGAAATAGCCCACGCCAGCCGGGCCGCTGGTGGGCAGGGTGGGCAAGTTCTCGTCGTAGCGCAGCGCCTTTTCTTGCGAGGCGTAGTACAGGCCGGCAATCCAGTCGAAGACGCCGCCCGGGTTGGAACTGATCCGGGTTTCATGCGCGATGCCCTCGTAGCGGTTGTCGAATGTCAGAAAAGCCGTTTGCCCCGCCCAATTCGGTCTGCCCAGGCGGTAGCGCGAGTAGCCCAGGTCACCGTAGAAGAACGAGCCTGTGCCCAGGTAGTCGGCCTGGCCTGCGCGGGTGTCCTCGAAGGTGGAAGTGGACGAGTGCAGGCGCCCGAACGGCAGCTTCCAGTCCAGGTCGAAGCTTGTCAGGCGGAAATCGCGGTTGGCGAATTCTGGGTAGGGCGACAGCACCGTGTGCTCGTTAAATGCCAGTGGCGCCAGGTAGCGCCCAGGGTTGCCGCTTGCCGGCAAAAGTTGCGCGCCGCTGGTGCCATGCGCCAGCTGTGACTGCGTGGCGTACGCCAGCGTCAGTTCCAGATCGCTGGTGACGCGCCAGCGCGCCGAGATGCGCGCGGTGTCGACCTTCTGGTAGTCGTCGTCCTCGTACAAAACCTGGTTGGCATCGGGCTTGGGGGTCCAGGCTGAGGTCAGGTAATTGGGCGTGCCCGCAAAGCGGTCGGTATAGCCCTTCTCGTCCAGGCGGGCCGCTGACACACGCAGAGCAAAGTTCTTGCCGATGGGCAGGTTCACCACGGCATCGGTGTCGTTGGACAGGCCACCGAACTGGGTTTGATAGAAGCTCGTCGACACCCGGCCCTCGGTTTGACCGAACACCGGCTGGTTGGTGATGTAGCGGATGGTGCCGCCCAGCGAGCCGCCGCCATACAGCGTGCCTTGCGGGCCGAGCAAGGTCTCGACGCGGGCAATGTCCTTGATCCGGTAGCCAATGTTGGGCAGCGGGGTGTCGTCCAGGTAATACGACAGCGTGCTGCGCGCGAACCATTCGATGTTGTTGGCGCTGACCGACGAAATGTTCAGGCCGCGCACCGTGACTGAGTCGGCGAAACGGGCACTGTTGCCAGGCGCGTCGATGGACGGGCTGTTGGCAATCAACTTCTTTAGATCGGTGATGTTTTCTTCGCGCAGCTGGGCTTCGCCTATTGCCGTGACGTTGATCGGCACGCGATGCGCCGGCGCTTCCCGTTTGGTGGCCGTGATCGTGATGCTCTGGCGGTTGGCGGGCGCAGGGTCAGCGGCTGGTGTGGCCGGTGCCGGCTGTTGCGGCTGAGGTTGCGGCTGGGTCTGGGCCTGCGCTGAGAGTGCGCAACACGTTGTCAAAAACGCTGCCGCCAAGGCAACCGGGGTGGGGCGCAGATTCAGGTGCATGGTGGACTCCTCGGGGTTGGCAGACGAGGGGTCTTCAATGAGACCCGTCGCGCCCGAGTGGCACGGCATGTGCGCCGTACCCCCACGCTCTATTCCGTAGAGTCGGCTGGTGCGACCCCTCAAGCGTTCAATATAAATCGGCTTGTGCCGCACCTGGGGTCGGGATTGCCCCAAGCCCACAAGCCGCCTGAACACCGGGCAATGGCCCGCGTGCGATCAACGCCAGCCTTCTGCATGCTTCGCATGTGGCTGTGCGGCATCGAAGCTGTCGCCCGAGTCTGGAAGACTGCAACAACCCCTGTCAGTTCGCGGCGCTCAGCACCGGAAGCGGTGTCGCGGCCGCACGAACGTCGGCATTCATTAGCGGAATGAGTTCAGAAAGACCCTGGTTCAAAAAGTTCAGCGTCGCAGGGCCCAGAGCCTGCAGTGCTTCGGGCAAAACGCCGGCAAAGGGCCCGGGGCGCGTCGCAGCAGCTTGTGGCCTTCGGGGGTGATGGTGAGCTGCACACTGCGCCGGTCTGGGCCTTCGCGGCTGGGCTCGACGAGCCCTTGCAGCGACAGGTTGCGCACGATGATGCTGGCGGTGGGTTGCCGCACGCCCAGAGCCGCGGCCAGGTGGCCGACGCCGATACCACCTTGTTCGCGGATGATGGACCGCGCCCATAAAGACGTGCCGCCAATGCCGGCCTTGCGCTCGACATGTTGGAAATGGGACTTGAAGGCCGTCAGGACAGTCCTGAATGGCTGCAGAACCGCTGCGTGTGTGGCCGGCGCGCCTTCGGCTGATGCCGTGCCCGAGGCCGACCTCGCCACGCTGGCCGGCATCGGCGCGCGAGACTTCAAACCTGTGCTCTGCGACTGCGCTGCATCGGCGCCACGGCGACTGCCCTTTGCTTGCCGCGCGGCTTCCATGGCACGACGGCGCTGCGCGCACTGGCTTTCTCCCGACCGGCCTCTTTGACCACCAGCACCGGCACCGGCGAAGCTGTGATGAGCCCCGGAATGATGTTGCCCGTCAGCAACCTGAGCAGGCGTTGCGGCCTTCGCTGGCGGCCACGATCAGGTCGCAGCGCCGCTTGGGCGCGGCGGGCGCCTGTTCCCCGGCAGACCCGTGGGCAAACCGCGGGTATTGATGTTGTTGCTTTGGTCATTTATCTGATTCACGTCTGAGTTGCTTTTTTGGCTACATTTTTGGTATCGAGGTATTGGAATAGATAGCAAGCTATATTGCCGAGCCCAGGGGACAGGAATTCGCTTTTGAGCACGGCCCGATCGCCTTACTTCTTCAAACTATTTCGGTCCCACATGACACACGGAGCCTGTGCGTTTTTCGCATGTCATCTTGCTCAAGCTTGTGTTCATGTTCAGGCTGGGGCTGAACGATGGTCGACCTGACGCCGCATGGCTTGGGCATGCTGCTGTTCTCTGCAGCGGTGTTCGGCCTGTTCATCTACAACCGCTGGTCGATTTCCACCATCAGCCTGGGCCTGCTGGCGGCGATGCCGCTGGGCTTCACACTGTTCCCGCTGGTGATCGATGGCCAGGCCATCAATCCTTCCCGGTTCTTCGCCGGCTTCGCCAGCCCTGCGCTGGTGGCCATCTGCGCATTGATGATCGTCGGCCACGGCTTGGTCGTCACAGGCGCCCTGGAACCCGTGGCCCGGCGCCTGGCCAACCTGGTGGTGCGCCACCCCAGCACTGCGCTGCTGGCCGTGCTGGTGCTGGCCGCTTCAGTCAGTGGCGTCGTGAACGACACGCCGGTGGTGGTGCTGCTGATTCCCTTGTTGCTGGCGGCGTCGCGTCAGGCCAAGGTGCCGTCTGCCGGGCTGCTGCTGCCGATGAATTACGCGGTGCTGATTGGCGGCATGGCCACCACGATCGGCACCTCGACTAACCTGATCATCGTGGCCATTGCCGTATCGCTGGGCGTGCGACCTTTCGGGCTGTTCGACTGGTTCGGCCTGGTCGCCATCGCCGCTGTGCCGGCACTGGCCTACCTGTGGCTGGTGGCGCCGCGTCTGCTGCGCCACGTGCCCGCGCTGGCGGAGGACTTGAGCGACGACGTCTTCGACGCTGAGCTGCACATTGACGAGGACAGCCCGTTGGCGGGAAAGCCCCTGAGCGCTGCTTTGGGGTCGGCGGAAAACCGCGTGCAGCTGGTGGGCCTGCGTCGAGGCCAGCGTACGCTGCCGCCACTGCCCAGCAGACTGCTGCACGTGGGCGACCGGCTCGTCATTCGCGAGACGGCGCTTCGATTGAAAGAGATCGAACGCCAGCTCGGCGCGGTGCTGCATGCCCTTGTCCCGCCTGACGAAGATGAAGCCGCTGACGCTGACGCTGACAAGCCAGCATCCCCCGCAGCGGTCGTGGCGCAAATGATTGTCACGGCCGGGTCCATGCTGGAAGGCCGCAGCGTGCGCCAGGTGCGTCTGGCCGAGAACTTCGGTTTTGTCGTCGTCGGCTTGCGCACGCCTGCACAGCGCGCTGCATGGCAGCGCGAGGGTCTGGCCGACCGCCTGATCGGTATCGGCGACGTGCTGCTGGTGCAAGGTGACGCTGCCGCCATGCGCAAGGCGCAGCGCGAAGGTCTGGGGCTGCTGCTGGACGATCGGTTTGCTGTCCCGAGCCAGGGCAAGGCCGGCATCGCCATTGCTGTGATGGCCGCCGTGGTGCTGATGGCTGCCACCAAGACCCTGCCCATCGAGATAGCTGCGCTGGGTGGGGCCCTGACCTTGCTGCTGACGCGCTGCCTGTCCTGGGAAGACATTCAGCAGTCGCTGTCGGCCAAGGTGGTGCTGCTGGTTGCAGCCAGTCTGGCACTGGGCGACGGACTGGCCGTCACTGGCGCCACGGACTGGCTGGCGCAGGGCCTGGCCGCGCAAGCGGGTGCGCTGTCGCCAGCCTGGATGGTGGCGCTCTTGATGGCCTTGATGGGCCTGGTCACCAACTTCGTCTCGAACAATGCCGCTGCGGCCATTGGCACACCTTTGGCGGTTTCGCTGGCGCAGACGCTGGGTGTGCCGCCCGAACCATTCGTGCTGGCCGTGCTGTTCGGCTGCAACCTTTGTTATCTGACGCCAATGGGTTATCAGACCAACCTGCTGGTGATGAATGCAGGGGGCTACCGCTTCAGCGACTTTTTGCGTGTCGGCACGCCTCTGTTCTTGATCATGTGGGCTGCACTGTCGCTGTTGCTGGCGTGGCGCTACGGCCTCTAGTGCAGTGTTCGACGCCATGTGGAACATATAACCGCGTCTTGGGTCGCCTGGCGCGGTTGCGAATCCGCGCGATGCAAAAGAGCACCTGATTAGAAATGAACTTCCGCCTGCCGAATCACCCGCAGCGGGGTAGCCTTGGTACGGCAAACGTCCACGACCCGACGCACGACCAAGTCCGCCAGATCGAAGCGGCGGTTGAATCGGTAAGCGAACGCGCCAAGGTAGTGGTCGGCGTACTTGCTGTATCCGAACGACTTGTAGGCGCCGGAGAGCATCGTTTTGAGATTGCCCAGGACGGTGAGGTTGTAGGCCATAATGCAGGCTCCTGGGTACGAGAAGCCTTCAGCCTACGTGGCCAGTAGCTCACTGGATGAGCTTGGCGGAAGTTCATTTCTAATCAGGATAGGTTATGCACCCTGCTTCTAGGGAGACTGCCGTACATGGAGCGCTTCTCTGGCTTCGATGACGAAAATTCGTTTCGCCAACCCTCAATTTCGGCTGGCTTTCGCCTTCTCGTGAGCGCCGAAGTGATTGCCAAACATTCCTTTCTTGCAATAGCTACGGCACCAAGCCATTGGGTTGATGTCGTCATCTCCAAACATCCAAATAGTCCCAATATCACGACTTTCCACTGTATTAA
>JBBQAW010000085.1:0-13214 GCA_038316815.1 Burkholderiales bacterium | reverse complement strand
GCCGACCTGATGCCGCAGTCGCCGCTGTACGTGCCGCTGCTGCCGGAAGCGGCGCAGCGGGCCATCGGCCAACTGCACCCGGACGGCGAAACACCCTTGCAGATCTTGCTGGCCGAAGGTTTCGACGCCGACAGCTACATCGACATCTTCGACGGCGGCCCGACGGCCGAAGGGCGCCTGCAAGCGCTGCGCAGCGTGCGTGCAGCGGGCGCGCTGGCAGACATGCCCGACCAGCCGTGCCTGGCCTGCAGCCGCAGCCGCACGGGCTTTCGGGCGCGCGTGCTGGCTGGCACCCAGCCATCAGCCACGAACGCCGCCGATCTTGACCTGGGCCCCCACCCGCAGGCCGTGCCCTTGTGGCCGGCGCCGCCGCCATGAAATTCAGCCTGCGTGACGAGCGTCCTGCGCCCGCGCCCTGGCCGCAGGAAAACGGCGGCCGCTGGTGTTGCGCCGAAGACGCGGCCGGCCAGTTGCTGGCGGCTGTGCACCTGCAGCCGGAAGCCGGCCGCAGCCGCGCGCGCTACAGCTTCCATCTGGGCCGCGTGGTGCACGCCGCGCCCGACCTGGGCCTGCACCAGGTGCAGACCACGCTGCAGCTGGGCCATGACGCGACCGGCGAAGCCGAGTTGAGCGGCCTGTTCCTGGCCCCGGCCCTGACAGCGCGCATGGCCGCCGACCCGGCGCAGACGCTGGCTGTGCTTGGCGCACTGCTGCAGCAGGCACTGGCCTGTCTGGACAGCCCGGCGCCGCTGGTCATCGTCGAACTGCCAGGCTGGCGCAATGCCGATGGCCGCAGCCCGTTCTGGGACGGCCTGGTGCAGCACTTCCTGCCTGCAGGCACGCCAGTCGACGCTTACTGGACGCAGCGTCTGGGCCCGGCCTTCAGCACCCACCTGGGCGCCATGCTGCCGCGGCAGTTGATTCACGCTGCTTTTTTGCCGGCTGCCGCGCAACAGGCGTTGGGGCGTTGCGATGCCGCTTACGCGCCCTGGCTGGCGGCGCTGCAACGGGCTGGCTTTGCCGACTGGCGGCATTGCCGGATCGAAGACGGTGGGCCGCTGCTGGCGCTGGCGCGCGCTGAACGCGCGGTCTGAGCTGACCCAGGGCGAGCGCGAGGCGAGCGCGGTACGGACAGGGACGGTCAAGCGCGGTCAGCCGCGGTCAGCTTCGTCAGAGGCGGATAGAAATGACCAGAGGCGGCCCGATCTGTCGCTGATCAGCTGAACCCGATCACCACCGCCAGCACGACGAAGCCCGAGGCCAGCAGAAACAGCCACAGCTGCAAGCGCCAGACGAACTTCAGCCAGGTGCCCCAGTCCAGCTTGACGGCGCCCAGGCAGCCAATCAGGCTGGCCGACGTGGGGATGATGATGTTAGTCAGCCCGTCGCCCAACTGAAACGCCAGCACGGCCACCTGCCGACCCACGCCCAGCATGTCCGACAGCGGCGCCATCAACGGCATGACCAGTGCGGCCTGGCCCGAACCCGATGGCACGAAGAAATTCAGCACCGACTGCAGCACCAGCATCAGCCAGGCTGCCAGCATCTGCGGCATGCCGCCCAGGCTGTGGCCCATATGGAACAGCATCGTGTTCAGCACCGAAGGTCTGGACGGGTCGTCGCCGCCCAGCAGCAGCACCAGGCCCTTGGCCATGGCCACCACCAGGGCGGCGGGCAGCATGTCGGCCATGCCGCGCTTGAAGGCGCCGGCCAGCGCATTGGCGTCGCAGCCCGGCAGCCGCGCCAGCCAGGCCAGCAGGGCGCAGACCAGGCCCATGGTGAAGAACTGGCTGGCGATCTCGGGGATGTAGTAGCCCCAGGCCAGCACACCCCAGCTGACCCAAACCATGCCGGCGGCCACGGTGGCCAGCACCAGCACGTCGGCCAGTTGCAGCGGTTGGCTGGCGGTGCCTGCCGAAGCTGCGCCCGGCGCTGTGTTTGTCGTTGTGTTTGTTGTTGTGTTTGTTGTTGTGTCGGTCGGCGTGTCTGTCGACGTCACCACTTCAAGCCCCGCGAAGTGCCGCAAATCGCTGGCCCGCGCCAGGCTGCGCGTCGGGTCGGCTTTCACGCGCGCGGCATAGCGCATCAGGTAGGCCATGCCGAAGAGCGTGAACACGGTCCACATCAGCATGCGCGGGCCGGCGCCCGACCCCACCGGCAGGCCCGAGATGCCCTGTGCGATTGCCACGCCAAAGGGGTTCATCCAGCTGCTGGCAAAGCCGATCTGCGTGGCCACGTAGGTCACCAGCACGGCGCAGATGCTGTCGTAGCCCAGGCGCACCAGCAGCGGCGCCAGCAGCAGACAAAACGCGATGGCTTCCTCGCCCATGCCGAAGACCGCACCGCCCAGCGAGAACAGCACGAACAGCAGCGGCAGCAGCCAGACCGCACCCGTGCTGCCGCGCTGAATGAGCCGGTCCAGCCCGCGCTGGATGGCGCCGGTGTGCATGATCAGCCCGAAGGCGCCGCCAATCACCAGGATGAAAGCCACCACGCCCACCGCGCTGCCATTGCGGCTGCCGCTGACCAGACCTTCGAATATCAGATTCAGCAGCCCGACCTTGTCGCCACTGCCGAACAGCGGCACGCCGGTCCAGTCTTCGACAACGCGAAAGCTGCCCGGCACCAGCCGCGTCTTGCCGTCCACGGTTTCGACGCTGAACTGCCCTGCCGGCAGCACATGCGTCAATAGCGCCAGCACGCAGGCCAGCACAAGCAGGATCAGGACGACATCGGGGGTCGTGCGCGAGCGGGTGGCGGTCATCGGGGCGGGCGGCTTCCAGGGCTGGGGCCGAGTGGCCTGGGCGGCCAGCGGCAGAGGGCGCCGAAGCGCATCGCGCATCAGCCAGCGCGAAGTCTCTGGCCAAGCGGCCGGGCCGGGCCAGCGCACGCCTGCAGGCCGGGCCGGCGACGCAAGTCCGTGTCGCCTGCGGGTAAGCCGTGGCCTGGCCACAGGCTGCGTCACGGTCCACCAGACGAGCGACCCGACGCGTGAAAAGCAACCGGGTCAGGCAGCCTGCGCCCGACCCGGTTCGCTCCAGCTCTACATCAGTTTTCCGACGGGCCCGTCTGGATTCGGCCCCGGGTCAGCCGGGCCAGCACCCGCTGACCAGATTCGGCCACTTTCTGCATCGTGGCCTCGAGCAGGGCCATGTCACGCAGCGACTGCGCAAAGGCCCGGTACTCGGCCGACTGCGCTTCAGCCACCACCATCGGTGGCGCGCTGGTCTGCAGCGAGGCGCTGACTTTGGCAAAGCTGTCCTGCACCCGCGCCAGCGGTTCGCGCAACGCCGGGCTGTTGGCTGCGGGCACCTGGCCGGTGGCGGCCAGGGCGTCCAGGGTCTGCACCAGGGCTTGCACGTGGGCGCCGAAGGCACCGCCTTCACGCGCCGCCAGCAGACGCTGCTCTAGACCCAGTTCGGCGCTGTCGCCCAGGACGCGCAGTGAACTGTCGCGCAGCCCGTCAAGCTGGCGCTCGAGGTGGCGGTTGAGCGCGCTCAAGCGCGTGCCGACCTCGACCACTTCGCTCAAGATCTGGTCCAGGTCTTTGACAACCAGGGTGATGCGGTCCAGGAAGTGATTCAGGTCTTGCGCCAGTTCGCCGAATTCATCGACCGACTTCACGCCCGCCCGCGGCGACAGGTTCATCACGCCCTTGGCCAGGCCAGACACGGTGCCGCGCAATTCCAGCAGCGGCGCCATGCGCACGCGCATGAGTAGAAAGAGCACGATGGTGTGCACGAGGATCTTCACGCTCAACGCGCCACCCGTCAGCCGCACCTCTTGCCACCAGACGGCTTCCTTGCGGTCCAGATAGCTGCGCACGACCACTGTGCCCAGCACTTCGCCGACCTGGGCCTTGACATGGCAGGCCAGGCAATAAGCCTCGGCCGTCAGCGAGACCGATGCCTGCTGGTGCGGCCCGTCGTCCCAGCGCGGCAGCAGGCCCTGAGCTTCCATGTTGCGAGTGGCGCGCATCGATTCCACCGTCACGGCCGAAGGCAGCACGGCAATGGCCAACCCCAGGTCGCTGTAGTTGCGGTCCATGATCGGGTAGATGGTCTGCGCTGCCGTCGGCCCGCCGGCGTTGAGCATGATCGACTTGACGTCATTGGCCAGTTGCTGCGCTGCCGCTTCGACGCGTTTCGGTTCTTCCCGTGCGAAGTCCCAGCGCAGCGCAGCGTAGCGGATCGCCAACTCGACCGCCGCCACCAGCAGCAGCAGCAGGAAGAAGTCCCGGATCATGTGGAACACGAAGGACTGCTCGAAGCGGCTGGCGCCTGCGGTGTTAGATGTGCTCATGGGCCTTTGGCATTGGCGGAACGGTGGCCGGGCCGCCAACGCAGCCATGCCGCCATGGCTGCGGTTGGCAGCTATGGCACCCGATGATCCCAAATCCACTGCCCCCGCGCTGGGTGGCCTGTGCAAGGGCCTAAAAGCTCAAGCTTGCAAGCCTCGCCCGGCTGGGCGAACGGCCGCGGTAATGGCGGCGGTTGGAACTGTGCTGCGCCTCAAGCCGCTTTCTTGACATAGGCGCTGCACCAGCCCGCCGCCATCACCTGGTAGCCGGTGAAAATCGGGCACGGTCCGGCCGCTTCACCGGTCTTGGCGCCGAAGAGCGAGCAGTTGGCGCAGTTCTGGCCCGCCGCGTAATTCTTGAAGCGGCTGGTATCGGCGCGGCTCGCCACGTCGACGTAGCCCAGAGACACCGCGATGGGGTTCGACTCTTCCAGCTTAGACAGCGATGCTGTGGTTGCGGGGCTGGTGGGCATGGCCGGTGCGGCAGCGGGTGCATCGGCCACAGCGGGCGGGGCCATGGGCGCCGGGACCGGCGCTGTGGCCTCGGGTGCCGGCGCCGGTGCGGGCGCTGGCATGGCCGAAGCGTCAGGCTCTGTCTTGGAGCAGGCAGCCAGCAGACTGGCGGCGCCAAAGGGCAGGATCAAGATGAAGTGGCGGCGTTGGGTCATGGAAAGTCCTTCAGGCTGGGTGTTGACGGCCAGCCCAGGTGTTGGGTCGGTCGCAAGCCCGAGTGTTCAGGCCGGCCCATGACTTCGGGTGTAGGACGTGACCGCAAAACGCGAAGGAGATGGCCAGCCTCTCAGGCCACGGTGACCTTGTCGGCCTCGGACGTGAAGGCGTCGGCGTAGAAATCTTCTCTCGGCAGCCCGCACTGCGAAACGAAGTCGCGCTCGGCCGATTCCACCATCACTGGCGCGCCACAGGCATAAATTTGATGGCCGGCCAGGTCAGGGAAGTCCTGCATCACGGCCTGGTGCACGAAGCCTGTGCGGCCGCCCCAGGCGTCGTCTGCGGTGGCCTCTGACAACACGGGTACGTATTGCAGGTTCGGCATCTCGGCGGCTGCCTGCAGGGCCCAGTCGTGCAGGTACAGGTCGGCCTGGCGGCGCGCGCCCCAGTAAAGCACGGCCGGCCGGGTGATGGCCTTGTGCTGCATCTGTTCGATGATGGCCTTGATGGGCGCAAAGCCCGTGCCGCTGGCCAACAGCACCATCGGCTTGGCAGATTCCTCGCGCAGGAAAAAGCTGCCGAAGGGGCCTTCCATGCGCAGGATGTCTTTCTCTTTCATGGCGCCGAAAACGTGGTCCGTGAAGCGGCCGCCCGGCATGTGGCGCACATGCAGTTCGATGGCCGGCGGGCTGCCCATCAGGTGCGGGGCATTGGCCATGCTGTAGCTGCGGCGCAAGCCGCCCTGCAGGATGAATTCCACGTACTGCCCGGCGCGGTATTGCAGGTTTTGGTTCGCTGGCAACTGCAGGCGCACGATGGCAACGTCGGCGCTGGGTTTGCTGATGCTCAGCACGCGGCTGGGCAGCTTCAGCACCGGGTATTCACCCGCGCCCGGCACGCTGCGCGCTTCAACCACGCAGTCGGTCTGCGGTGTTGCGCAGCAGGTCAGGATGAAGCCGGCCTCTTCTTCGGCCACCGACAGGGCCTTGAGCTGATGCGCGCCGTGGATCACCCGGCCTTCCAGCAGTTTGCTTTTGCACGAGCCGCAGGCGCCGTCGCGGCAGCCGTAGGGCAGGCCCACGCCCTGGCGGATGGCGGCGGGCAGGATGGCTTCGTCGCGTTCTACTGGAAAGCTGCGCAGGGACGGTTGCAGGGTGATCGTGAAGCTCATGGGTGGGCCAGGTAGGGCACGTAAACTGGGTGCTGCAATTGTGCCCTTGCCCCCGCCATTGCCCCCGCCCCATGCCTTTTCGCTGCCTCCGACGGGCGCCAACCTCATGTCTCCTGCCTGCCGCCAGCGCCCGACCCTCTTGATCGTCGGTTGCGGCGACATCGGCATGCGTGTTGTGCGCCTGCTGCGCCCACGCTGGCGCGTGCTGGCCCTGACGTCTTCGCCTGACCGTCTTGCGGCCCTGCGCTTAGCCGGGGCCGTGTCCGTGCTGGGCAACCTGGACGAACCCGCCAGCCTGCACCGCCTGGCGGGCATGGCGCGCCTGGCGCAGGCTGTGTTGCACCTGGCGCCACCGCCGGGGCAGGGCGCTGGCGACCCGCGCACCCGCGCGCTGCTGCAGGCCCTGCTGCGCGCCGGTGCGCCCGTGCAGCGCCTGGTCTACGCCAGCACGACCGGTGTCTACGGCGACTGCGAGGGCGCCACCTTCGACGAAACCCGCCCCGTGGCCCCGGGCACCGACCGCGCGCGCCGGCGTGTGGCGGCCGAAGCGCTGGTGCGGGCCTATGGCCGCATCACGGGCGCCAGCGTCAGCGTGCTGCGCATTCCTGGCATCTACGCGGCCGACCGCCCTGGCGGCCACCCACGCGAACGCCTGCAGCGCGGCACGGCCGTGCTGGCGGCGGGTGACGATGTCTACACCAACCACATTCATGCCGACGATCTGGCCCGCGCCTGCGTTTGTGCGCTGCAGCGCGGCCTGCCGCAACGGGTGGTGAACGCCTGTGACGACAGCGACCTGAAGATGGGCGACTACTTCGACCTGGCGGCCGATCTCTGCGGCCTGCCCCATCCGCCGCGCACCACGCGCGCGCAGGCTGGGGCGCAGATGAGCCCGATGCTGCTCAGCTTCATGAGCGAATCGCGCCGCATTCAGAACCAGCGGCTGAAGCGCGAACTTCGGCTGCGCCTGCGCTACCCGACTGTGGCTGAAGGGCTGCGCGGCACCTGAAGCCGGGCCGCCAGGGCGGTGTTCAGCGGCGTCAAGCGGTGTTCAGCGCCGTTAAACAACATTGAGTGCCATTTCAGCGGTTTCAGCGCCGTCTTATCACCGTTTCAACGTCGCTTCAGCGCCGTTTCAAATTCCTTCGGCCCGCCGCATCGTCCAGGCACGGTCGACGGCGTGAACGGTCACCTTCAGGCGCTCGGTGCCACGCTCGACGTCCAGCAGCACGCTGCGGGATGCTGGCTGGGTGGCCCACAACGTCTTCCACAGCACGGCCAGCGCGCCGACTGGGGTGCCGTCGATGGCCACGATGCGGTCGCCGGCCGCCAGGCCCGCCACATCGGCGGGGCTGTCTTCGGCCACGCGCATGACACGAACTTCGCCACCGACCTCGGCGCAATTCAGGCCCAGCCAGGCGCGCAGGCTGGCGCTGGACCGGCCCTGCGACAGCAGTTCGGCCAACACGGGCTTGAGCAGGTCCACGGGTACGAAAAGGTTGCCGGCCTGACGCGGTGTGCCAGGTTCAGCGGCGTCTTGCACCAGCAGCGAGCCCACACCCAGCAGTTCACCTTGGCTGTTGAACAGGCCTGCGCCGGCATGGTCACGCCGGGGCGGGGACGTGAACAGCGCCTGATCGAGGTGATATTCCCAGTAGGCCGAAAACGCGCGGCGGCTGGACAACGTGGCCATGCCGATTTCGCCCTCAGTGCCGCCGCTGGCCAGCACCAGCGGTTCGCGCAGCGCCGCCAGGCTGGCGTCGCCCATCGGCGCTGGTTCCAGCCCCAGCGGCGCCAGGGCTTGCACCAGGCCGAAGCCGGTGGCCAGGTCGTGCGCCACCACGCGGGCGGGCACGCTGCGGCCGTCGTGGGTGGTCAATTCCACCTGTTCGGCTTCCAGCACCAGATAGCCGATGGTCAGCACCAGACCGTCGCGGCCGATGAGCACGCCCGAGCCTTGGCGTTCGCGCCCCAGAGTGGCCAGAGAGCGGGCGTTTTCTACCGCCAGGGTGCGCAAGCCAAGGACGGCTTGGCTGGCACGCTGCAAGGCGCGCGATTGCGCTTCGATAGCGCTTTCGGGTACAGCCACTGAGGCCTGGGCGGCGGTGGCAAGCGCGATGGTCAGCAGCGCGGTGGCGGACAGTTGGAACAAGACAGGCTTTGCTGACATGCGGGTCTCCCGGCGGATGTGCCGCTGAAGACCCAGCATGAAACGTTCCCGCGTCCTTGTCTCAGGCAGGGGCTTTGACGCTTGAACTGGTCAGCGCCGCCGCGACCCGAACGGCGGCTGCTTGCGCCAGTATCGAATCATCAAATAGCCGCCCACCATGCCGCCCAGGTGCGCGAAGTGCGCCACCCCGCTGCGGTCGACGTAGCCCAGGATCAGTTCGATCGCGCCGAAGACGATGACGAAGGTGCGGGCCTTCATCGGGATGGGCGGGAACAGCGGCATGATGATGCGGTTCGGGAACAGCATGCCGAAGGCCAGCAGAAGCGCGAACAGCCCGCCCGAGGCGC
This sequence comes from Burkholderiales bacterium, assembly GCA_038316815.1. Classification (GTDB taxonomy): domain Bacteria; phylum Pseudomonadota; class Gammaproteobacteria; order Burkholderiales; family Burkholderiaceae_C; genus Rubrivivax. The sequence goes on along the minus strand of JBBQAW010000085.1, from coordinate 4,558 downwards.
CGACCGTGGGTGCCATCGAGCCCGTCATCGCGGTGACGATCAGTTGCGCCACAGCAGCTGCCAGAACGCCGGCGATCAGGAAATGGATGTAGCGCTTCGGCCCCCACAAGCGCTCAAGTTCGGCGCCGAACATCCACAGCCCCAGCATGTTGAAGAACAGGTGGAAGACGCCGCCATGCAGGAAGCCGTAGCTCAGCATCTGCCAGGGACCGAAAATGCCGCTGGCCAGCGGCCATAGCGCGAACCAGCGTTCGAGAGGAACAATTTGCTGCAGGCAGAAAATCGCCGTGCAGATCAACATCAGGGCTTTGGTAACGGGCGGCAGCGGCGGCATGGACAGTGGGACGAGGCCCGTGCAAAGCGGCAGAAGGTGGCCGGGGGCGGCATAGCGCCAGAGGGTATCAAGGGTGTGGTGCCCGCGGCCAGAGTCGAACTGGCACGCCTTGCGGCGGCGGATTTTGAATCCGCTACGTCTACCGATTTCGTCACGCGGGCCGTGCGCCCCAGGGCCGAACCCCGAGGCCGCGCAGTATCGCATGGGCTGCCTGCACCGTCTGCCCACCCTCTGCGAAGGCATGGGTGGCACTGCCACAATCCGCGAATGCAGAACTATCCGACCCTGGAAGACGCCATTGGCCGCACGCCCCTGGTGCGCATGCAACGGGTGGCGCAGGAAGCTGAACGCCGCGGCAACGTCTTGCTGGGCAAGCTGGAAGGCAACAACCCGGCCGGCTCAGTCAAGGACCGACCGGCCATTGCCATGATTCGTGGCGCCGAAGCGCGCGGCGAGATTCGCCCCGGCGACACCCTGATCGAAGCAACCTCGGGCAACACCGGCATCGCCCTGGCGATGGCGGCGGCCATTCGCGGTTACCGAATGATTCTGATCATGCCGGAGGACCTGTCGATCGAACGCGCCCAGACGATGAAGGCTTTCGGTGCCGAACTGGTGCTGACGCCGCGCAGTGGCGGCATTGAATATGCCCGCGACCTGGCCGAACAGATGCAGCGCGACGGCAAGGGCCGGGTGCTGGACCAGTTTGCCAACGCCGACAACCCGCGCGCCCACTTCGACGCCACCGGCCCCGAAATCTGGCAAGACACGCAAGGCCGCGTCACGCATTTCGTCAGCGCGATGGGCACCACGGGCACCATCACCGGGGTGTCGCGCTATCTGAAGCAGCAGAACCCGGCGGTGCGCATCATCGGCGCCCAACCCAGCGAGGGTTCACGCATCCCCGGCATTCGCAAGTGGCCTGAAGACTATCTGCCCAAGATTTACGACGCCAGCCAGGTGGACGAATTGATGCTGGTCAGCCAGGCCGATGCCGAAGAGATGGCGCGCCGTCTGGCGCGCGAAGAAGGCTTGTTCTGCGGCCCTTCAGCCGCGGGCGCCTGTTGGGCGGCGCTGCAACTGGCGCGCACTTTGGAGAACGCAACGGTCGTCTTCATCGTCTGTGATCGGGGCGACCGCTACCTGTCCACCGGCATCTTTCCAGCCTGATTGCCGATGACTGAAACCCTTGCAGCGCGTTTCTGCCTGGCCTGCGGCACGGCGCTGCAATGGCTGGAGCGGCTGGAAGACAGTGGCCCCACGTCCCGCCTGCGCTGCCCGGCCTGTGACTGGACGCACTGGAACAACCCGACGCCTGTGCTGGCCGCGGTGGTGGAATGCACCGACCAGGGCGGCCAGGTGCTGCTGGCACGCAACGCCGCCTGGCCCGGCCGGATGATGGCCCTGATCACCGGCTTCATGGAAGCCGGCGAGACGGCCGAAAACGGCATCGCACGCGAAGTGCTTGAAGAAACCGCGCTCGTGGCGCATGGCGTTTCGCTGATCGGGGTCTACGATTTCCAGCGCATGAACCAGGTCATCCTGGCCTACCACGTGCAAGCCACAGGCACGGTGTGCCTGTCGCCTGAACTGGCGGAATACAAGCTCTTCGCACCGCGCGACCTGCGCTGCTGGCGCGCCGGCACCGGCCTGGCGCTGGCCGACTGGCTGCGCCGACGGGGCATTGATCCGCTGTTCCTTGACCGGGCTTGACCTGCTTGCGGCCAAGCCGACTTAAAATAATGTTTATGGATTCAATTAAAGAACTCGACGCCCGCGGCCTGAACTGCCCCTTGCCCATCCTGAAAGCCAAGAAGGCCCTGGCCGACATGGTGACCGGTGAAACATTGCGCATTGTTTCGACCGACCCGGGGTCGACGCGCGACTTCCAGGCCTTTGCCCGCCAAACGGGCAACGAGCTGGTCGAACAAACGACCAGCGGCAGCGACTTCATTCATATCCTGCGCCGCCGCTAGCCTATTTCGACTGCGTGCGACTGCGCAGGACTGCGTGCGACTGCGCAGGACTGCGTGCGACAGCGTGCGTCTGCGTACGCCTGCGTGCAAAAACGTGCAACAGCGCGAAACAGCGCGCAAGGCTCAGAGCTTCAAGCCGCGCAGATAGTCGCGGAAGCCCGGGCCGAGTTCCGGGTGCGTCAAGGCCAGTTCAACGTTGGCTTCCAGGAAGCCTTCCTTGCTGCCGCAGTCATAGCGCTTGCCTTCGTAGCGGTAGGCGAACACTTTTTCCCGGCGCAGCAGCGAAGCAATGCCGTCGGTAAGCTGAATCTCGCCACCGACGCCACGCGGCTGGGTGGCAATCTCGTGGAACACGCCTGGCGTCAGGATGTAGCGGCCGGCCACGCCCAGGCGTGAGGGTGCTTCTTCGGGCGAAGGCTTTTCGACGATGCGCTGCACGTCCATGACGCGGTCGTTGACCTCGACGCCGGCGACGATGCCGTAGCGGCGCGTCTGTTCAGCCGGCACTTCCTGCACGGCCAGGATAGAAGCGCGCCATTCCGTGTACTGGTCAACCATTTGCTTGAGCACCGGCGGTTCGCCCACCATCAGGTCGTCGGCCAGCAGCACGGCAAAGGGTTGGTTGCCCACCAGGCGCTGGGCGCACAGCACGGCGTGGCCCAGGCCCAGGGCCTGCGGCTGGCGCACATAGATGCATTCCATGTCGTCGGGCTTGACGCTGCGCACCACTTCCAGAAGTTCGTACTTGGCGGACTTTTCGAGCGCCACTTCAAGCTCGTAGGTCATGTCGAAGTGGTCTTCGATCGGGCGCTTGTGGCGGCCGGTGACGAAGATCATTTCGCGCACGCCGGCAGCGTAGGCTTCTTCGACGGCGTACTGAATCAGGGGCTTGTCAACGACGGGCAGCATCTCCTTGGGCTGCGCCTTCGTGGCGGGCAAGAAACGGGTGCCGAGGCCGGCGACAGGAAAGATTGCCTTGTGAACTAGCATGGCGCATTCGTTGTGAGGGGTCTGTTCTGATTCTGGCATGCGCCCTCTCGCCATCCTTGAGCCCCCTGCTGCACCTGTTTCATGAACGTGCTCGTTGTCGAGCCATTCGACGCTGAAGTGCTGGCCTGGCTGAACGCACGGCACGCCGTGGCGTACGCGCCGGAGCTGGCCCAGCAGCCGCTGGCTTTTCGTGAAGCGCTGTCAGGCGCTCGCGCCCTGGTCGTCCCGCCTTCGGTGGCACTGGACGCTGTGGCGCTGCGCGGTGCGACGCAGTTGCAGGTGGTGGCGCGGCTGTCCGTTGGGGCCGAGAACATCGACCTCGAAGCCTGCGCCCGGGCGGGCATTGAAGTGGTACGCCCGGCCAACGCCAGTGCCTTGGCCGAAGCCGAGTTCGCGATCGGTGCGTTGCTGCAGTTGTTTCGCCGCATGCCCATCATCACTGGCGAAGGCCTGCTGGTCGGGCGTGAACTGGGCGGTGCCACCGTCGGTGTGGTGGGCCTGGCGCCGGCGGCGCGGCCATTGGCGCAATTGCTGGGCGCCTTCGGTGCCACCGTGCTGGGTTATGACCCCGCCGTACACGCCAGCGATGCCGCCTGGCAGCGCGTCGGCATACCGCACGTGGGGCTGCGCGAGATGCTGCAAAGCTGCGACGCCGTGGTGGTACTGCTCGACTTCTACCCCCGCTACACCGGCCTGTTCAGTGAGCGCTTGTTCGAAGAATGCCGGCCGAACATGGTGCTGGTCAGCCTAGCTTATTCGGCCCTGTTCGACGCCCGCGCGCTGGCGCGCGCCTTGGGCAGCGGCCGGCTGGCCGCAGCCTGGCTGGACAGCGTCGAACCGGGCTTGCTGGACCCGGGCAAGCCACTGCACCATGTCGACACGCTGCAGGTCACGCCGCGTGTGTCGGCCACCACGCGCGAAAGCCGGTCACGCAGCGCCTGGGCCGTAGCCAGGCGCATCGACCGCCTGCTGCAGCGCGAGCGCGCAGACCTCAAGCCGTCGCTGTCAGGCGGGCCAGCTGACCCGCAAGACGATCCACCGCCTGTTTGAAGTCGGCCAGCCGCGCCCGTTCCTGCTCAACCACCGCCGGCTTGGCGCGGCCAACGAAACTCTCGTTGCCCAGCTTGGCTTCAGCCTTGACGATTTCGCCCTGCAGCCGGGCGATTTCCTTGCTCAGCCGAGCGGTTTCGGCGGCCAGGTCGATCTGCACATGCAGGGCCAGACGCATGGGCCCGACCATCGCCACTGGCGAGGCCTG
>JBBQAW010000084.1:0-13305 GCA_038316815.1 Burkholderiales bacterium | reverse complement strand
GCGGCGCAGGTTGCCGTCGTGGCGAACGCGCATGCGCAGGCCGTGCGCCAACGGGTCATAGCGCCATGAAGCCGTCGCCAGGCCTTGCACGGCCTGCGTCACGACGTCGATGCGCACGGCGTCTGACAACTGTGGCGCCGGTCTGCCCATGGCCGCCAGCAGTGCCGAAAGGTCATGCAAAGGCAGCATCGCCCGTTCATAGCGCCGCACCGAACGACGCTGGGCAATGACCTGCAACGGGTCGGCAGGCACGGCGATGGGCGCCGGCAACGGCAGCAGCGCATCGACGACCGTGGCTGCAGCCACGTTGGGGGCCGCGGGCACGACAGCCGGTGCCCAGGCCGCAGCGCGCAGCGAGGTAGCGCGGTGCATCGCGTCGGTCACGCCCAGCGGCGCTGCGCCCGCCGTGGACAGCGCAGGCGCCTGCCAGCGCGTGGCGGTATCCGTTGGCGCCGGCACAGGCAGGCCGGCAGCCAGCTTCCCAGTCCGCACCGGGGTTGATGCCGTGGCCGCCAGCGGCCAGGCCGGGCTGGTGCGGGCCGTGCCAGCGGGACGAAACACGGCCAGCGCCAGCACACCTTCTTCGGCTTCGTCCACCGCCAGCAGGGCCGCCGTTTTCGCTTCGTCAAAGCGGGGTTGCAGCGTCGCGGCCGCACCCAGGGCCTGCGCGGCAACGCTCAGGTTTTCAAGCGCATGCCCCAGGTCGGCCAGCACGTAGCGGTAGGTTCGGTCGCGGTACTTGTGTCCGCTGCGTCTGAAGATGGCGGTGGCCACCACCACGGCCAGCGTGTCCTGGGGCATCGCGCCGCCTTCCAGGCCCAGGCCCAGGCCCAAGGCCAGTCCCGCCTCTGTCGGCAATCGGCCTGGCAGCCGCTGCAGTGCGTGTGCCCTGGCGTCGTAATGCCAGATGCCGGCGTTGACACCGGCAACCGCACGCACCAGGACATAGAGTTCGGTGGAAAACAAGGCGCCGGAAGAAGGCGAGGTGCGAAAGGCAACGTTGCCGCTGCGCCGGCTGACCCCGGCGGTGTGCCACAACACGGCACCCAGCGCGCTGGCATCGAAGGGCCCGCTGTGCTGGGCGCCGGGCCCGGCTTGCGGCGCCGGCAGCATCAAGCGCGCTGACGCTGAACTGATCGGGTAAGACTTGAAAGGCGGCGGCGGGTCGCCCCAGTTCACGCCAGGCGCACGGCGCAGCACACCGGTGCGGGAATGGGCCGAAAACTCGTGAAACTGTTCCACCAGCGCCAGCGCCGTGGCCGTGGCCGCGTTATCGCCCGCCATACCCGCACCCGCACCCTTCCCCGAAGCCGCTTCGATGTGCAACACGGTGCGGCCATGCCGCAGCCCGAGCACGAATGCACCGCCAGCCAGTGCCGTGGCACCAACCACGCCAAGGGCCCCCAGCGCAGGCCGCCGACCCATGCCAGACGGCACTGCCGGCGCCCTGATCTCACGCTGTTCGGTCGGGCGCCTGCGCGCCAGGTAGTGCCAGACAACGCGGAAGTTGAAGGCCAGATGCAGCAAGATCAGTATTACCGTGGCGTAACCGAACAGGTAGTGCCAGTCGAACACCGGCAGATGCTGGTTGGCGACCCAGAAGATGCCCAGCCCGGCCGTGCCCAGCACGTACACCAGGAGCAGCAGGCTGGACCAGACGTTCAGCGCCAGGCGCGAAGGCAAACGCCCGCGCAACGCCAGCACCGCCACAGCGGCACCGGCCAGCAACAGCGGCAGCAGCACCCACAGCAGCTTGGTCATGGCCTGGCACCCCGGGCCTTGCGATCGGCTGCAAGATCGGTCGCACGATCGGTCGCACGATGGGCTGCAAGATCGGCCGCAAGATCGGTCGCAAGATCGGCCGCAAGATCGGCTGCCCGATCGGCGGCACGATGCCACGTGCGATGGTCCAAACTCAGGCCACCGCCATCTGCAATCCCCAAGCCATCGCCAGGCCCAGCGCGCCAACCGCCACCGGAATGGCCATCAGCCACCCTGGCGCCTTCGGCGCAAGCAACAGAAACCCGATCGTGGCGAAGACCGTCGGGTCGGGCATGGCGCCGAAACTCTCGGCCTGCGCCCACGGTCTGCCCAGGCCCGGCCCGAGCAGCGGCCAGCCCAGCAACGCCAGGCAGACGATGCCAACACCCAAGACACTGCGAACCGGCCCCATGGGATGGAAGCGCAGGCCCTGCCGCACCACGCCCACCCACAGCAGCGCCATGCCCTGCAAGGCGAAGACCCAGGCCAGGTAGGGCGCAGCCCAGTTGATGTTGCTGAAGCGGCTGTACAGAAAGGCCCAGGCCACCCAGCACCAGGCGCCGCCCAGCAGCAACCAGACCCAGCGCGCGTGCAGCGGCGAACGGGACCGCACGGCCAGCATCAGCGCCACCAGACCCAGCGCCAAAAGCACGGGCTGCAGCGGCCAGACTTCGGCGTTGTACGACGCCACCAGACTGCTGTAGGTGCGCTGCGAGAAAAGCAGGAAACTGCCGAGGCGGTAGCTCCACCATTCGCTCACGACAGCAGCTTGTCGGCATGCGCGGCCATGCGCGCGCGCTCGGCGGCATCCGGCAGGCGGCCGGTGGCGGCAGCCAGGTTTTCCAGCACATGGTCGACACGCGTCGTGGCCGGGATGGCGCAGGTCACGGCCGGGTGCGCAATGGCGAACTTCAACGCGAACTGGGCCCAGCTGCTGCACTGCAGTTCGGCCGCCCAGGCCGGCAGCGGATGGCGCCCCAGCGCGTGCAGCAAATCGCCTTGCTCGAACGGGCGGTTCGCGATCACGGCGATGCCGCGTTCCTGGGCCAGCGGCAGGATGCGCTCTTCGGCCCGGCGGTCGCGCAGGCTGTAGGTCACCTGCACGAAGTCCAGCGGCTGGCTGCGCATGATCTGCTCGACCTCGGCATGCCGCCTGCCTTCTGAAGTGCTGATGCCGACATAGCGCAGCTGCCCCGCCGCCTTCATGGCAAACAAGGCCACCAGGTGGTCTTGCCAGGACAGCAGGTTGTGCACCTGCAGCAGGTCGAAGCGCGGCACGCCCCATCGGCTGGCGGAAGTGTCGATCTGCGCCGGGCCGCGTGCGGCAGGGCTGACCCACACCTTGTCGGCCGAAAACACGCGGGACAGCGACTTGCGGCTGCGCAAGCCGTAGCCTATCACTTCCTGGGACGAGCCGTACATGGGCGAAGAATCGATGAGCCTGCCGCCGGCGCCGAAGAAGGCCTGCATGACATCGGCGCATTGCTCTCGCGCAGCCCGGTCGTTGCCGACGTTGAAGGTGATCCAACTGCCCAGCCCGACCAAAGGCACAGCCTGGGCGCTGCTCGGGATGAGGCGGGTCAGTGGTGCCGCGACCGACGATGGCGGCTGCGCGTGCGCGGGCAGCATGCCCGCGGCGCTCAGCATCAGCACTTGGCGCAGAAGTGCACGTCGATCTGAAACGGGCAGTGGCATGGTGCGCTCCGGCGTGGTCAGCACGCACGCGCATGATGCCAAAGCTGGCAGGCCGCAGATGGCCTTACCCCCGGAAGGCCGTACCCGCAGTCCAGGAGTTCCAGGCCGACCGAAACAAGCCGACCGAGACAAGCCGACTGAGACAGGCCAACTGCGGCAGGCCAGCTACTCCAGCTTGATTGCAGCGCGCTTGATCACCTCGCCATAGGCTGCGAGCTCGCTGTGGACCAAGGTCTGCAGGCGCTCGGGTGTGGTTGGCAGCGGCACAATCCCCAGTCCATGGTGGCGGTGCCGCTTTCCATTCCTGGTTACCTGGGCCAGGACCTGAAGCGATGCCGCGGCCATGGCCCGCCTGGCAGGCGTTCCTAGGCCGCTTGCGAAGGCCGTTGCAGAGCTTGTTCCAGACTGCGTACCAGCGCAGCGCCGGCAATGTCGGCATGACGTTCCGACAAGGCTGCGGCGCTAACGCCGTCGCCAGCGCGGATGGCTGCGCAGATGGCCTCGTGTTCGTCCCAGATGCCTTCGCGGCTGCCACTGTGCTGCAGCACGGCGCCCATCACCCGCCGCAGGTGAATCCAGTGCGGCAGCGCGCTGTCGATGATGTAGGGGTTGCCCGAGGCTTCGTAGATGGCGCGGTGAAAGGCCGTGTCGGCTTCGATCATCGCGCGCACGTCCTGGCCTGCGGCGGCGCGCCGGCCGTCGGCAATCAGCGCTGCGGGGATGTCGGCCCGGCGCTGTGCAGCCAGGCGTGCAGCCAGTGCGTCGAGCGAGCCACGCACCTGATAAAGCTGGCCCACGCGGCGCGGTTCCAGGCGCGTGACGAGCAGGCCGCGCCCGGGCGCATCTTCGAGCAGGCCGTCCTTCTTCAGCAGGCGCAGCGCCTGCAGCACTGGCGAACGCGAAACGTTCAGCCGTTCAGCCAGGTCTTCCTGCGTGATGCGGGCACCGGGCGCCAGGGTGCCGTCGCTGATGGCGTCGAGCAGGCTGCGATAGACCTCGTCGACGTAGTCAGTGCGAACAGGAACTTTGGCCAGGGTCAAGGCAGGCTCCGGGGTGGACAGACGGTCACTCGAACATCTCGGGCTGGGTCAGCGCCAGGTGTTCGTAGATCGGCTGGAAGTGCAGCCAGCCGATGTATTCAGAACCCACGTGTTCGCGGCTGTAGCGCGCGCGGTCGGGCGGCACGAGCAAGGGCTTGTGGCCGCTGGCTTCGATGATCAACTGCTGCCTGCAGCAGCGTTCGAGCGCAATGAACCAGAACGCTGCAGCTTCGATGCTGTGCCGGCTGGCCGTGAGCAGGCCGTGGTTCTGGTGGATGGCGGCCTTCACGCCCTTGAACCAGTCGCTCACCGCCAGGCCGGCTTTCTCTTCGACCGCCACCTGCCCGGCTTCGTCGCGAATGACGACATGGTCTTCGAAGAACGCGGCCGCGTCCTGCGATATCGGCGCCAGCGGCCGGCCCAGGGCCGCGAAGGCGGTGCCGTAGACGGTGTGGGCATGGCACATGGCCAGTATGTCCGGGTGCGCTTCATGCACGGCGGCGTGCAGCACGAAGCCGGCACGGTTCAGGGCATGACGGCCTTCGACGACGCGGCCCTGATGGTCGGCCAGGATCAGGTTGGACACCTTCACTTGCGCGAAATGCACGCACATCGGGTTGGTCCAGTAAAGCTCGGGGTGTTCGGGGTCGCGGATGGTCAGGTGGCCGGCAAAGCCGTAGTCGAAGCCTTCCAGCGCGAAGGCGCGGCAGGCGGCCACCAGGCGCTGCTTCAGGTGCAGGCGCTCGGCGGCGACATTGTCGAAGCTGGGGGTTTCAGGAAAGACCAGGCCGGGTTGCGTGGGCTGGTAGAGCGAACGGTTCTTGACGGTGTCGAGCATGGGTTCTTTCGAGAACGGGTCGGCGGGGTGGATGGTCTCGATCAGAGGTCGAGCACGAGCAGCGGGCTGCGGGATCGTGAAACGCAAGGGGTCAGGCAGTGCTGGCGTTCTTCATCGTCGAGGATGTAGTCCTGATGGTCAACGTCGCCTTCAAGATAGCTGGTTTTGCACGTGCCGCACAAGCCCGAAAGGCACGAGGTGGGCACGTGCAGGCCCGCCAGTTCGATGGCTTGCACGATGGTCTGCTCTGGCCGCACCTGCACACGCAGTCCGCGGCGGGCCAGCAGCACTTCGAAGCCACCTTCGGCCGAAGCCGGTGCAGCGGGTGCAGCCGCGGTGGGGGGCTTGAAATGTTCGCAGTGCACGCTGCCAGGCGGCCAGTGGCGGCTGGCGTCGGCACAAGCCTGCATGAAGCCGGCCGGGCCGCAGTAGTACAGGTGCGTTCCCGGTTCAGGTTGTGCCAGCAGCGCGGCAATGCCCAGGCCCTGGGCTGGGTTGCCCTGGTCGAAGTGCAGGTGCAGGCGGCCTGCGGGCACGACGGCCTTCAGTTCGGCCACGAAGGCAGCCTGTTGCGGGCCGCGCGCACAGTAGTGCAGCTCGAACGGCGCGCCCTGCGCTGCCAGTTCATGCGCCATGGCCTTCAGTGGCGTGATGCCGATGCCGCCTGCCAGCAAGACACTGTGCGCCGCCAGCGGGGACAGGCTGAACGCGTTGCGCGGCGCGCTTAACTTGAGCATGTCACCCACACGCACGGTCTCATGCATGACGCGGGAACCGCCGCGGCCATCGGCTTCGCGCAGCACGCACAGCAGCCAGTGCGAGCGGTCGCGCGGGTTGCCAGCCAGCGAATACGAACGCACCAGCCCGCCTGGCAATTGCACATTGACATGCGCGCCGGCAGAGCCTGCTGGCAGTTCCGCGTCGTCGGGCGCGGCCAGTTCGAACGCATGGACGCGCTCGGCCATCAGCCGGATGGCACGAACCTGCAATTGCAGCGTCGGCAGGGCTGGCGTGCCAGCCGTCAAGCCTGCCTCCGGGCCAGCACGTCTTGCTGCAGGGTTTCCATGCGCTGGCCGACGAATGCGGCGCGTTCTTCGCGGTGCAACGCTTCGGCTTCGTTGAGGATGGCCACCACCTGGCGCGCCAGGTGCCGGCGCAGCGTCACCTCTTCTTCGGTCGTGCGGCCCAGCGGCAGTTCGAAGACATTGCCTGAGCAATAACTGTTCGGCGCCCCGGCGTTGTCGCGCAGCCATTGCGCAAACTCCTCGGGCGCGGCGCGCGGGTTGCTGCCGCGCAACGCGTCGCGCAGCAACTTGCGAAACATGTAAACGCCAGCGTCGAACTTGGTCGGGTTTTCCAGCGCGTGCACCGCAATCGGCCGCTGGCTGGTGATGGCTTCGTAGTCGCCAGGGGCGTACTGGCAGTCCTTGTAGTTGGCGCGCGCCCGGGGGTCAGGGGGGATGGGCGGCAGGTCTTCCAGCTTGTACCGGCCGAAGCGCTCGGGCCGCCGCATGGCCACCTGGCCTTCCAGGAAGTCGATGCACTCGTAGCCCACCATGCCCTTGTCGCCCACACCGCGGGTGTCGATGCCCGGGCCCATGACGCGCCAGCCCAGCATCTTGGCGTTGTGGTCGTCGACCGGCACGGTCCAGCGGATCATGTGAAAGCGGCTGAACAGCTTCTTCTTCTTGCCGTCTTCCGAGGTGTAGGCGTGCAGGCTCAGGTTGGGCAGCACCTGGTGCTGCACGCGGATGAACATGTGCCCGTCGTCGGCCCGGCGTGCGCCGGCGCAGGCCAGGCTGCGGCCGCCCTGCACGGGCACGAAGTGCATGTCGGGCGGCACTTCCATTGAAGCTGCACCCACTTCGTCGAAGGTGGTGCCCTGGTAATGCTGGCCCGTCACCTGGCGCTTGGCGTGCAGCGCCATGGTGTGGAAGTTGTCGGCAGAGTTGTCCTGCACCTGCAGCCAGTTGCAGTGCTGGAAGTTGCTGTAGGGCACCAGTTCATCGCCTTCGGTCACCGTGAAGTTGCCTTCCCATTCCGGGAACGGCGGCTCTGCGTCGGGCGGGCCCATGTAGGCGAAGACCAGGCCGTGGCGCTCGAAAGCCTTGTAGGCGCCCTGGCGGATGCTGCAGCGGTAGCGCTCGCCTTCGGCTTCTTCGCCCGCCGGGAAAGGCACGCGCAGGCAGGTGCCGTCGATGTCGAACTGCATGCCGTGATAGCAGCAGGAAATGCCGCGCTCTTCGATCTTGCCGTACTCCAGCGAAGCCCCCCGGTGTACGCAATGCGCGTGCAGCAGGCCGATGCGGCCGCTACCGTCCCGGAAGCACACCAGTTCTTCGCCCATGATCTTCAGAAATCGCGGCGTGTCGGTCAGTTCGATGGCCATGCACACCGGGTGCCAGAAGCGGCGCATGTATTCGCCCAGCGGCGTGCCGGGGCCGGTTTCGGTCAGCTCGGGGTCGTGGCCGGGCACCCGGTTGGTGAAGTAACCGCCGAAAGGGACCAACTTCTTCTCGACTGGCAGCTCGGGCAAAGGGGCGTTCTTGTCGCGGGTGTTCATGGTGAGGATAGGTGGTTTCAGAACTCTGTATACAGAATACTATGCGAAGCTGGCTCGCCGGGTTGGCACCTAAACCCGCATGCGCGACCCAGTCGCGCCCGCCGGACCTGCTGACGTGGGTGCCGACAAGACATCCTGGGGGCAGACCGAAGCCGCGTTTCGGTCTGGCACCGACTACAGCATGCTATGTCTGTCTCCATTTACGTTGATCGGCCAGCCGCTGGCGAATCTGCAGCCGTACCTGCCGCTCGAGATGTTGCAGACCCCGCCGCGCGTAAGCGTCCACAACCTTCACGACGAAGCGGCCATTGGTACCGCGTCACAGGCAACAGCGCGGGTTTCAACATGTCACGCGCCGCTGGACTGTTCCAACCTTTCGTCCGCCTGCACCCTGTGCCGCGCTCTAAGCCACCGGCATCGGTCTGGCGCTGGTGCGGCGAATCATGGCACCGCATGGCGTTGAAGGTCGGCTACGCAGTACACACCATGCGGGCCGGTGGCGGAACTCATCCTCGACGCCGCGCCACTTTAAACAAGCAGGCGCGGCGTTGCAGGGGCTCGATGCCCCACACTGGGGCGTGGATTGCACAGGCGAAAGGCGGTCTTAAGGCACCGAACGTACACTTCGCGACGCTTTCTCATCGGCTTTCTGACGCCCCCGCCCCTTGCAGTTGCCCCCTGCCACCGCCGTTTCCCCGCCCCAGCCCGCGAACGCGCTGCTGCAGACTTTGTCTTTGGCCGGCGAACGCGGCGACCGCCGCTTGTTCGAAGGCCTGAACCTGTCGCTGGTGCCGGGCAGCATCACCTGGCTGCGCGGCCGCAACGGCCGCGGCAAAACCACCCTGTTGCGCCTGCTGGCCGGCTTGTCCAGCCCCGCCGACGGCAACTTGCTGATTCAGGGCCAAAGCTTGCGTGAACTGGGTGCAGAAGGTCGGCGTTTGTGGGTGTATGTGGGCCACCAGAACGCGCTGAAGGACGACCTTACCGTCACCGAATCGCTGCGCTTCCTGGCGCGGCTGCACGGCCTGCCGCACGACGCGCCGGCGCTGAAAACAGCGCTGCAGCGCCTGGGCATTGCGCAGCGCCAGCACGCCGCCGTGCGCACGCTCAGCCAGGGGCAACGTCGGCGCGTTGCGCTGGCGCGTTTGGCGCTGTCATCGGCGGCCCCACTGTGGCTGCTTGACGAGCCCTTCGACGCCCTGGACGCCGACGGCATACAAGCCCTGAACGCCGTGCTGCAGCAGCATGCCGAACAGGGCGGTGCGGTGCTGCTGACCAGCCACCAGGCACTGACCGTGACGCAGCCGCAACCGCAGGTGCTGGACCTGGAACCTTTCGCGCCGCCGGCAACATCGAAGGCACGGGCCCAGGCACAGGCACAGGCACAGGCACAGGCGCAGGCACAGGCGCAGGACGACCGCCATGCAGCCACCCGATGAGGCAGGTGTTTATGTGCGTGTTGCTGCGCGACCTGCGGCTGGCGTCGCGGCGGCGCATCGACGCGCTGCTGCCGCTGGCCTTCTTTCTGGTGGCGCTGAGCCTGTTCCCGCTGGGCGTGGGCCCGGAACCGCAGATGCTGCGCGAGATTGCGCCCGGCATCGTCTGGGTTTGCGCGCTGCTGGCGTCAATGTTGTCGGTGGGCCAGCTCTTTGCAGGGGACATGGCCGACGGCTCGCTCGAACAGATGCTGCTGGCGCCGGCCTCGGCCGTGGCCGTGGCAGCCGCCAAGTGTGTCTCGCACTGGCTGCTGACCGGCTTGCCTCTGATACTGGCCACGCCGCTGGCCGGGCTGGTTTTCAACCTGTCTACCCCGGCCCTGCTGGCGCTGCTGGCCAGCCTGGCTCTGGGAACACCCATCCTCAGCCTGCTGGGGGCGCTGGGCGCTGCATTGACGTTGGGTCTGCGCAGCGGCGGCATGCTGCTCATCCTGGTCGTGCTGCCGCTGGCCACGCCAGCGCTGATTTTCGGCGCCGGGGCCGTGGGCATGGTCGAAGCGGGTCTGTCAGCGTCGGGGCACTTTTCGCTGCTGGGTGCGCTGCTGGTGGCCACCAGCGTCGGCGCACCGCTCGCCACGGCTGCAGCGCTGCGCATTTCGACAGAGTGACCGGATGAACACAACCCGCTTTTTCAGCTTTGCCGCGCCCTCGCGCTTCTATGCCCTGACACGCTGGCTGGTTCCGCTGTGCTGGGCGGTGGCCATCGGCTTCACGGTGGCCGGCCTGTACATCGGGTTTTTCGTCGCGCCCACCGACCGCACCCAGGGCGACTCTTACCGCATCATCTTCATCCACGTGCCCACGGCATGGATGTCAATGATGCTGTACCTGGTCATGGCCTTCTGGGCTGGCATCGGCTGGGCCTTCAACGCGCGCTTGGCGTCGATGGTGGCGCAGAGCATCGCCCCCACAGGCGCCATGTTCGCTTTCCTGGCGCTGTGGACGGGCGCGCTTTGGGGCCGGCCGACGTGGGGCACCTACTGGGTCTGGGACGCCAGGCTGACGACCACCTTGATTCTGTTGTTCCTGTACCTGGGCTACATCGCCCTGGTCAATGCCATCGACGACCGCCGCCGTGCCGACCAGGCCAGCGCCCTGCTGGCACTGGTGGGCAGCGTGAACGTACCCATCATTTATTTCTCGGTGCAGTGGTGGAATACCCTGCACCAGGGCGCCACCATCAGCCTGACGGCAGCGCCCAAAATGGCCAGCACCATGCTGACCGCGATGCTGCTGATGACCATTGCCTGCTGGGCCTATGCCTTCGCCGTCGTCTTCATGCGCACGCGGGCCCAAATCATCGAACGTGAATCCCATGCAGGCTGGGTGGCCGCCCTTGCGCGCGAGAGAATCCAGACATGATCTGGAACAGCGCATCAGAATTTTTTCACATGGGCGGCTACGGCTTCTATGTCTGGGGTTCTTATGCGGTGGCCCTGGCTTTGATGCTGACTGAACCGCTGTTGGCACGCCGGCGCCACCAGCAGGCCTTGCAAGACGCAGCCCGGCAGACCGACACATCCGAGGACGAGACATGAAACCACGCCAAAAACGCCTGGCCCTGATCGGCGTGCTGCTGTCGGCTACCGGCATCACGGTTGCCCTGGTGCTGAGCGCCTTCCAGAGCAACATGGTCTTCTTCTACTCACCGTCGCAGGTCGCTGCCAACGAAGCCCCGTCGAGCCGCACTTTCCGTGTCGGCGGCCTGGTGCAAGAAGGCACCGTGCAGCGTGCAGGTCTGGAAGTCAACTTCATCGTCACCGACACCGCCAAGACCGTGCCGGTTCGTTACGAAGGCATCCTTCCCGACTTGTTTCAGGAAGGCAAAGGCGTCGTCGCCCAGGGCCAGATGAAGAACGGCGTCTTCGTCGCACGCGAAGTGCTGGCCAAGCACGACGAGAACTACATGCCACCCGAAGCGGCTGACGCCATTCAGCGTGCGCAGAAGGGCCAGAGCCGGCTTGACCAATCTGTGGTGCAGCAGTCAGTGACGACGAAGACAGGGATCGAGCCATGATCGCTGAAGCCGGACATTTCGCCCTGTGGCTGGCCGTGGGTGTGACCCTCATTCTGGGCACCCTGCCCCTGGTCGGAGCACAGCGCGGCCGCGCCGACTGGATGGCTGTGGCACGCCCGGCCACCCACGTGCTGCTGAGCCTGATCGTCTTCTCCTATGGCTGCCTGATCATCAGCTTCGTCAACAACGACTTTTCGCTGTTGAACGTGGCCTCGCATTCCAACAGCGCCCTGCCGCTGATGTACCGCATTGCTGCAACCTGGGGCAGCCATGAAGGCAGCTTGATGCTGTGGCTGCTGATGCAGGCCGGTTGGGCCTGGGCCGTGGCCAGCTTCAGCCGCAACCTGCCCTTGCCCATGGTGGCGCGCATCTTGGCGGTGATGGGCCTGTTGACGCTGAGCTTCCTGCTCTTCGTGCTGCTCACGTCCAACCCCTTCGACCGCCTGTTTCCCATTCCTGCCGACGGCCGTGACCTGAACCCCCAGCTGCAAGACCCGGGCATGATTTTCCACCCGCCCATGCTTTACATGGGCTACGTTGGCCTGTCAGTGGCGTTCTCATTCGCTGTGGCGGCGCTCATTGGCGGCAACCTCGACACGCAATGGGCGCGCTGGAGCCGCCCCTGGACGACGGTCGCCTGGGCCTTCCTGACCTTCGGCATCGCCCTGGGCAGCTGGTGGGCGTACTACGAACTGGGCTGGGGCGGCTGGTGGTTCTGGGATGCGGTGGAAAACGCGTCCTTCATGCCCTGGCTGGTTGCCACGGCCTTGATCCATTCACTGGCCGTGAGTGAAAAACGCGGCAGCTTCAAGAGCTGGACGGTGCTGCTGGCGATCATGGGTTATTCGCTCGCGTTGCTGGGCACGTTCCTGGTCCGCTCCGGCGTCATCACCTCGGTGCATTCTTTCGCTGTCGACCCGACGCGGGGCGCCTTCATCCTGGTCATGCTGGCCATCACGGTCGGTGCTGCACTGGCGCTGTATGCCTGGCGCGCGCCCTCAGTAGGCCTGGGCGCCCGCTTCTCCATGCTGTCGCGTGAAAGCATGCTGCTGGCCAACAACGTGCTGCTGGTCGTGGCCATGGCCGCAGTGATGCTGGGCACGCTCTACCCGCTGATTCTCGATGCGCTGGGAATGGGCAAGATCAGCGTCGGCGCGCCGTATTTCGACGCTGTCTTCGTGCCCATCATGGCAGTGCTGGTGTTCTTCATGGGCATCGGCCCGCTGTCGCGCTGGAAGAACGACAGCTTGCCGGCCCTGGCCGTGCGGCTGCGCTGGGCTGCGGGTGTGACCGTGGTCAGCGCTGCGCTGACGGCGTGGATTGGCGGCAGCATCACTCTCGTATCGGTCGTGGGGCTGCTGATGGCCTACTGGATCGTCTACAGCGTGCTGGCCGAGTTGTGGGAGCGGGTTCGCCCCGTCGGCGGCATGCAGACCAACATCCTTTACCGCCTAAGCCAACTGCCGCGCGCCACCGTGGGCATGATGGTGGCGCACATCGGTGTGGCGGTGTTCGTGTTTGGCGTCACGATGGTCGGCACCTATGACGTCGAACGCGATGTCGCCATGGCGCCGGGCGAAAGCACCACGGTCAACGGCTACACGTTTACCTATCAGGGTGTGCAGGCCATACGCGGGCCGAATTTCGAGGCCATGCGCGGCCACTTGGTCGTTACACGCGACGGCCAGCCGGTGTCGGAAATGTTCCCAGAAAAGCGCATTTACAAGGTACAGCGCAACCCGATGACCGAAGCTGCCATCGACACCCGTATCCATGGCGACCTGTACGTGCAGCTGGGTGAACCGCTGCCGGGTGACAAATGGCTGGTGCGGATCTGGGTCAAGCCCTTCGTGGCCTGGATCTGGTTCGGCTGCATGTTCATGGGCTTGGGCGGC
>JBBQAW010000083.1:0-13384 GCA_038316815.1 Burkholderiales bacterium | reverse complement strand
GGTCCCGCGGCCCCATCGCGGAACTCGCTTCGTTCGCTTCGCTCTCTACGCTCAAACACCCGCGATGAGTCAGTTCACAACTCGCGCTGCGCGCGAGGCCGCGGGCCCTGCGCTTCTCGGCGCCTCTCGTGCGCGCCGCATCCAAGCCAAGCCCGCCTTTGCAGCCACCGTGTCTTGTGCTCCACCGTCGCACGCCGAGATGGTTGCGGGCTGCGGCAGTCGGGTGGCCCCCGCAGCGAAGTAAAGGAGGAGCCGTCGGCCGAAGGCCGGCGGCGGGGGACATGAGCGGAGGGGGCCACCCGGCTGACGTAGCCCAGGGAAAAAGCCAGCACGCCGAAGGGTCCGAGAAGAACGTCCGCAATAGACGAGAACCGACCGACCGCAACGGGCCGGCAGCAGCCATGCGACTACGCAAGCGCATACGACAGCACCCAGTAGTGCGCATGCGCCACCCAGCGCGCGTCCACGGCGCGCGGACCCAGAACGGCGATCGCGTCTTCGGGCTGCGGGAAGTTCTTCAGAACCTCGTGCCATGAGCCGTCATCCAGCCGCCGCTGCTGGTAGGTATTGCCGGCCTCATCGCGCCGTGAAAGTGGCGTGCTGCTGCCGGGCACGAACAAGTTGTCGAGGAAAACCAGGCGCGCGCCTGCTGGTAGCCTGGCGTGCAGGTCTTGCAACCAGCCCGGCAGGCGCTGCTTCAGCACATGGCTCCACCAGAAACCGGCGAAGACGGCGTCGAAGTCGCCAAGCGGCGGGTCATACGCGTCGCCGATGGCGAACTGCACGCAGGCGGGCATCTGTTTGCTGCGGGCGATGGTCAGCGGCTCGGGGATCAGGTCGGTGGCCAGCCATCGGCCAGCGTCGCGGGCGCCGTGGGCTGTCCACCAGCCGGTGCCGCAGGCCAGTTCCAGGACCCGGCGGCCGGTGAATTCAGCCGGCAGGGCGGCTTCGATGGCGCGCAGGTCGGCCTGGCGTTCGGGCTTGGCGAAAATGGCCTCGTACTCGCCCGCGCGGCGGGCGTAATACGCCGGCATGTCAGGCGTGGGGGCCAGCTTCACAGGCCCGGCACCAGACGGCCGCGGTTGAAGATGCCGTCGGGGTCGAAGGCGGCTTTCAACTCGCGGTGGATGCGGTCCAGCGGCGCGGGGAGCGGGGCAAACACGCCTGCAGACTTGTCCTTGCTGCGAAACAGTGTGGCGTGCCCGCCCACGGCAGCGGCAGCCTCGCGCACCCTGGCCGCAGGCAGCGGGGTGCACAGCCAGCGCTGCGCACCGCCCCATTCAACGAGTTGTTCGCCGGGCAGTGCCAGCGGTGGCACCACTTGGGGCAGCGAGAGGCGCCAGAGCCCGGCGCCGCCTTCGACGGCACGCTGCGCACCGACGAAGAACTCGTCGCGCTGGTCGCGCAGGCCGGCCCAGAACTGGCCGGCCCGCGGTTCTTCTATGACTTCGCCGCCCAGTTTTTCCTGGGCCGCGCGCACGGCCGCAGCGGCACCCGACAAGCGCACCACCAGCAGGCCTTCCCACCAGGCGCTGGCGTTCAGCGGCAGGGGCTGGCCGCCCCATTCGTTCAGGCGCTGGATGGCGGTGGCCTGGTCCATTTCCAGCCGCAAGGTGCGCGTGGCGGGCGTCACGGGCAGCACTTTCAGCGACACCTCGCACAACGCGCCCAGCATGCCCAGGCTGCCGACCAGCAGGCGCGACACGTCGTAGCCGGCCACGTTCTTCATCACCGTGCCGCCGAAGTGCAGCAGTTCGGCGCGGCCGTTCAGCAGGCTGACGCCGAGAACATAGTCGCGCACGCCGCCCACGGCCGCGCGCGCGGGGCCGGCCAGGCCGGCGCAGACCATGCCGCCCACGGTGCCGCCTTGCGGCGCCGTTGCTGTGTTCGTACCGCCTTGCGCCGCCGTTGCTGCGCTCGTACCGCCTTGCGCCGCCGCTGCAGAGTTCGTGCCATGCCGCAGCGCCGCAGCTGCATTCCAGCCGCCGGCCGGCACCGTCTCATTGTTCGGGCCGGGTTGGGGAACGTTTGCTTCGTTCGTGCCTCTTGCGGCAAAGCGCGGTGGCTCGAAAGGCAGGCACTGGCCCTGCTCAGCAAGGGCCGCTTCCAGCTCGGCCAAGGGCGTGCCGGCACGCACCGTCACCACCAGTTCGCTGGGTTCATAGCTGCTGATGCCGGTCAAGGCGCGCATGTCCAGCACAGCCGCTCCGCTGTCCACGGGCCCGCCGTAAAAGGCCTTGGTGCTGCCGCCGGTAATGTTCAGCTGGCCGCGCTGCGCGCGTGCCGTCTGCACCTGTTCGACGATGCGCGCCAGTGCCGGGTCGGCATCGTCGGCATCGCCCACATTGGCGGACATCTAGAACCGCTCCAGTTCCGGAAACGGAAGCAAACCCTTCTTGACATGCATCCTGCCGTACTCGGCGCAACGTTGCAGTGTAGGAATGACTTTGCCGGGGTTCAGCAGGCCCTGGCTGTCGAAAGCGCGCTTGACGGCGAACATCTGTTCGCGTTCTTCGGGGCTGAACTGCACGCACATGCTGCTGAGCTTTTCGACGCCCACGCCATGCTCGCCAGTGACGGTGCCGCCCATCGCGACGCTGGTTTCCAGAATGTCGGCGCCGAACAGTTCACAGCGGCGCAGCTGGTCGGGGTCGTTGGCGTCGAACAGGATCAGCGGGTGCAGGTTGCCGTCGCCGGCATGGAAGACGTTGCAGCACTTCAGGCCGTACTTCACTTCCATCTCGGCAATGGCCAGCAGGATGTCGGCCAGGCGCTTGCGCGGAATGGTGCTGTCCATGCACATGTAGTCTGGGCTGATGCGCCCGCTGGCCGGGAAGGCGTTCTTGCGTCCGCTCCAGAACTTGAGCCGTTGCTTTTCGTCCTTGCTCACTTCCAGGCGTGTGGCACCGTTGCCGGACAGCACGTCGAGCATGCGGTCGATCTCCTCGGCCACTTCTTCGGGCGTGCCATCGCTTTCGCACAGCAGGATGGCGGCCGCATTCAGGTCGTAGCCGGCATGGACGAAGTCTTCGACGGCCGCCGTCATCGGCTTGTCCATCATTTCCAGCCCGGCCGGAATGATGCCGGCCGCGATGATGGCGGCCACCGCGTTGCCGGCCTGGCGCACGTCGTCAAAGCTGGCCATGATGCAGCGCGCCAACTGCGGCTTGGGCACGAGCTTGACCGTCACTTCCAGCGTCACGGCCAGCATGCCTTCGCTGCCCACCACGATGGGCAGCAGGTCCAGGCCCGGGGCGTCGAGTGCCAGGCCGCCGAATTCGACGGCTTCGCCTTCGACCGTCAGGCCGCGAACGCGCAGCACGTTGTGCAGGGTCAGACCGTATTTCAGGCAATGCACGCCGCCGCTGTTTTCAGCCACGTTGCCGCCGATGGTGCAGGCAATCTGGCTGCTGGGGTCGGGTGCGTAGTACAGGCCGTAAGGCGCTGCGGCTTCGCTAATGGCTAGGTTGCGCACGCCGCATTGCACGGTGGCCGTGCGGGCCAGGCGGTCGATCTTGTTGATCTTGTTGAACTTGGCCAGGCTCAGCGTCACGCCCAGCCCGTGCGGCATGGCGCCACCACTCAGGCCGGTGCCGGCACCGCGCGCCACCACCGGCACCTGCAAGGCGTGGCAGGCTTTCAGCACCGCGGCCACCTGCGCTTCGGTCTCGGGCAGGGCCACCACCAGCGGGCGTTGGCGGTAGGCGGTCAGGCCGTCGCATTCATACGGTACGGTGTCTTCGCTTTGCCACAGCAAGGCGTGGGCAGGCAGCAACGACTGCAAGGCCTGCACGACGGCGTGCTGGCGCGAGGCGCGTTCAGAGGCGGCCACGAAGGCGGGTTCGGGTGCATTCATCTACCGCAATGTACCGGCTGGGCCCGCCGCCGGTTGGCTGGCGGAAAGTCACCACTGAATGAACCTGGCGACAGGCGCGATTCAATTTACGACGGCTGCACAAGTCGAATTGCAAGGCTCAGGTCAGCATTGGCTTATCCCTAAAACAACTACTTGCCATGGCCACGCTTTGATCAGAAGCTATTGGGTCCGAAGTTGCGCCCCTCGACAACCCATTTTTGGAGAATTCAGACCATGGCCCCACACCGTACTTTCAAGACCCTCGCCGCCGTGTCGGTCGCCATTGGCGCAACGCTGGTCGCGACGGGCGCGCAAGCCGTCATCGTCTACAGCGGCGTCATCAATCTCGCGATCCCGAACAACACCACCGGCCTGTATGTGAACGTGCTGAACGGCAGTACGTACAGCGGCCCGGCCACCTTCCCCACGCTTGGCGGGCCCGGTGCCAATTTCGACTTCAACCTGTTCGGAGCGACCGCCTGGACCCTGTTCTCGCCGGGAACAACAGGCCAGTCGGCGCCCACCGTGCCCGCAGCGTCGAAGGGCTATGTCTCTGTAACCGCGACGGGCGCAGCGTCCAACCTGGCCTTTGGCACCTTGATCGACGGCAGCAGCGTCTTCAACACGGTCACTCCGTCGGGTTCGGCACTGGCCACTGGCAGCCCGGCCCTGTTCGGGTTCCGTTTCCGCAACGAAGGCCCCGATCTGGCGTCGGCGGCCGACGACACTGTTCACTTCGGCTGGGCCCGGGTCATCCTGACCAACAACGTGCCCGGCACCTTGGTCGACTACGCCTTTGAATCCATGCCGCTCACCGGCATTCAGGCCGGCGTCGTGCCTGAACCTTCGACCTACGCGCTGTTCGGCGCGGGGCTGGCCGGTCTGCTGGCCTGGTCGCGCCGCCGCCGCGGCTGATGCGGCGCCGGTCAGCGCCCGGCGCTGTAGGGCGTCAGGCCTGGCCCGTGAACACGGTCAGCACACCCGTGTAGCCATAGAGGTGGTGTCGGGCAATCTCACCCCCAGCGAAGAAGCCGACCAGCGGAACGTCGCCCAGGGCATGCTGAACGATCTTCAGTTCAGCCGACGGCCCGCCAAAATGCGGCCCGCCGCGGCCTGAACAGCTGACGTACAGCGCGCCCAGGATGCGGCGCTCGGCGCCGGGTTCAGGCGCGGGCTGTGCGCGCAGGGCGGCAGATTCGTGCGGCTGCAGCCGGGCCATGTCGGCCAGCGGCAGGCTCAGGGTGTCGGGGCTCAGCTCTTCGCGGATTTCGCTGCACACCCGCACCAGGTCGCGCCGCGCGGCCTGCACGTCACGCATGCAGAAGGCCAGGCGCATGCCCACCTGCACCCGGTCAGCCACCGCCACCGCCTGCCGGCCCGGGTCCAGGCCGATGAGGTTGCGTACCCGCGTGTCGACGCCGAATTGCCCGCCGTCGCGCCCGCCCATGGCCAGGGCGGTGTCGTTCTCGTCAGTCAGGCCCACCAGGGTGCTGCGCAGCCGCGGCAGCACTTCGCGGGCGTTGTCCAGGTTGGCCAGGCCCAGGTCGGCCAGCAGGCAGGGCAGCGCGGGCTGGCCGTCGAGTTCCAGCACGACGTGGCGTTCGGCGGCTGTGATTCGCCGTGTCGGGCCCACCGGCTGGCTGCCCTGCGTGACGCGTGAAACCAGGGCCACGTCACGCGTGAAGGCCACGCCCGACAGGCCACCTTCCCAGACGCCGTCGGCGATGTGCAGTTGCCGGCTGCGCGAAGCGCACAGGCCGCCGAACAGGTAGCCGCTGCTGGTGCGGTCGCTCATCTCGCCAATGATTTCGGCCAGGTCGGCGGTTTGCGGGTCGGCATGCACCAGGGCGCTGAAGGGGTCGATGCGGTGCAGCTTGCGGGCACCGGAAAAAACCTCGAAGCGCCCGGCCGGCAAGGTGCTGATCATCAGCACCAGGGCCGGTTCGTCGAAGTATTCGACACCGCTGGCGGCCACGCCCGCGCCCACGCTGCCCACCCACGACACCCCCGCCCAGCGGCGTTGCAGTTCGGCCAGCAGGGCTTCGGCCTGCGCGGCGTAGTGGTCGGTGATGTAGACGAAGCCCAGCGACAGCGGGCCGGCACCGCTGGCGTCCTGGCGTCCCCGGCTGGCGTCGATCTGCGCCGCGGCCAGGGCCAGCGCGATGCGCCAGTCCGGGTGCGTGGCATGGCCGACGAGGAAATTGTTCATGGCGCCAGAGCGGGCTGTGCGGGTCGGGGAGCTTCAGGCGCGGCTCTTGCGCGCTGCCGCTGCCGCCTTCTTCGCCGTTGTTTTCTTCAACGTCATTTTCTTCGCCGCTGCTCTCTTCGCGGGCACATCCTTCACGCCTGTCACGGCCTGGCGCGGGCGGGGCGAGGCGGCGGCGGCCTGGGCATCGGCACCGCTGGCCTGAATGGCCTGGCTGGCGATTTCGGTGAACTGCTGCGTCAGCGCGCCCCACCACTTCATGGGGTCGATGGCGGCGGCGGCATTGCCAGGGGCGGCGTGAGCGGCCGCTTCGGGGACGGGTGCAGGCTCGGGCGCAGGCTCGGGCGCAGAAGCGGGTGGAGGCCGGGGCGCCGGTGCAGGCGCCGGGGGCTTGATCGTCAGGGCTTCGCGCAGATCGGCCATCGGCAGGTTCATTGTCTGCAGCGTGGCGAGCGTCATGCGCTGCACTTCCATGGCCTGGATGGTAGCGCCCAGCAGTTTGGCGTTCTGTTCCAGCCAGAACTGCACCGTGCGCAATTCGCCGATGCGTTTGTCCAGTTCGGCGGGGTCGAGCGTGGGCGCTACCCACTGCCCCATGGCGGGCAGCGCTGAGCCAGCCCCCTTCATCAGGTTCTGCAAGAAATCGAAGCCCGGCACCATGCCAGCAAAGTCCAGCCCAGCTGCCATATAGAACTCCCGCTCAGTTGTCCAGACGGATTGTGCGCCCGGGCGGCGCGAACAAAACGCGATCGACCCGGAAGCCGCGCGCGGCCAGCAGCGCCGGCAGCGCGGCCGGGCCGGTCATGTGCAGCGCACCCACGGCCGCAAAGACAGGGGCGCCGCGGCGGTGCAGGGCCAGAATGCCGTCGGCCAGCCCCGGGTTGCGGCCGTCGTTCATGCGCTGCAT
Organism: Burkholderiales bacterium; assembly: GCA_038316815.1. GTDB lineage: Bacteria > Pseudomonadota > Gammaproteobacteria > Burkholderiales > Burkholderiaceae_C > Rubrivivax. Next base: position 6,415 of record JBBQAW010000083.1, on the reverse strand, counting down.
CAACTGGTGGTCTTCGGCTGTCGTCACGCACTCGCACCAGGCTTCGTAGCTGGACAGGCGGCCCAGGTCACCGTCTTCCCAGGCCTGGATCAGGCGCGCCATCACGCGCCGGGCCGTTCCGTCTTCGAGCTGTTGCAGCGCCTGGCCGACCTGCGCCTGCAGCGCCTGCGCGTCAGGGGGCTGCAGGGCACGGGTTTGGTCGGCCGCGGTTTCCAGGCTGACGACACGCAGCCCGCGCGCACGGGCCAGGCCGGCCAGCGTGCGGTCAAGCCCGAACGCAGGGTCCAGCCCCAACCAGCGGGCGTCCAGCACCGTCAGCGCAATGGCCTGCAGCAGCGGGGGCATGTCTGACAAGACCCCGGGCGGAATGCAGACTTGAACCATGGCGGCTGCCAGCCGCTGCTGCAACGCAGCCGGCAGCGCGGGCGAAGGGTCGCTGCCGCCGGGCGTTGTGCCATGCTTGGCTTCAAGGGCTACATCGGCCATCTGGCGCGCCAGGGTCGGGTCTTCGGGGTCGATTTCGAGCGCCAGCACGCTGCTGGCACGCAGGGCTGCCTGCAGCTGCGGGCCGGGCGCAACCCAGGCCGGCCTGCCGACGTGCACCGTGCCGTAGAGCCACGACGTGCGCCCGTCACGTTGCAGTTTCCACAAAAAACCGCGGTCGCGCGCGGGCGCTGGCGCGCCGGAATCGGCCAACACGGGCGGCGGGCAGGCGACAGCCGACGCGCCGCCACTGCCAGCGGGTTCGGCCGCAACAGCCCATGCCACAGGCCATGCCCAAGCGGCGGCCAGGCACGGCCACCAGGCCAGGCGCCTCAACCATGTCGGCGATGTCCGCGATGTCGGCGATGTCCGCGATATGGGCCATATCGGCCATATCGGCCATGACGCCCAAATCAGCCATGTCAGCCAAGCCGGCCAGCAGGCTGGGCGCGGGGCCTTCATGGGGCGCCGCTCAGGTCCACGCGCAAGCGGCCATCGCGCTGTTCCCAGCGCAGCCGACCCAGCACGTCCATGCCCAGCAGGGGCGAACTCAGGCCCGACAGGGCGGTGATGCGCAGCCGGTCGGCGCGCACGCCGCCAGCCAGCGCCAGGTCGGCCACCACCACCTGCCCCTGCACCACGCCACCGGCGGTCTGCGAGGTGACGCTGCCCACGGGCTGCAGGCCCAGTTCCTGGGCCAGACGGGCAGGAATCGCCGTGCCGGTGGCGCCGGTGTCGACCAGAAATTCAACCTCGCGGCCGTTGAGCTGCCCGCGCCAGTGGTAGTGGCCGTCCGGGCTGCGCTGGATTTCGACGACCTGGCCGTCGACGACGAAGCGCGTGGCCGTAGCGCGCGACTGCCAGGTCTGCACGCCCAGGAACAGGCCCAGGCCCAGCAGCATCCAAACGGTGCCATGTTTCAGCCAGCCGGGCAGGTCGCTCATCGCGCCGACCCGTCCTGGGCAGCGGGTTCGGGTTCGGGTTCGGGTTCGGATTCCTCAGCCGCCGCGGCCTGCGGGCTGTGCACGTCCATCGCGCCGAAAACCTGGGTGCCGTCCGGCCCCTGCAGGTGCAGTTGCAGGCGCTGCCCGGGCAGCCAACCCGGGCCAGCGTCGAAGGCGGGCCCGCCTATCAGGCTGCCCGCGCCCAGGCCTTCACCTTGCGCCAGTGCCGCAATGCGCGGGCCGAAACCCGCGGCATCGGCCGGGCTTGCGGCCAAGGCCAGGGCGGCGCCCTGACGGCGCACGGAAGGGACGCTGGCCACGCGGCCAGCCGCCCAGGCCGTGCCCAGTTCTTCGGGCGTTAAGGCCACCGGGCAGAAAGCACTGGCCAGAACGGCGTCGCCAGCCTGCCAGGTGGCGGCCAACAGCAGCAGGCGCACACTGTCCAGGGCTGTGTCGGCGTTGCTGTCCTTGTCGGCGCCCTTGTCCGCGTCCTTGTGGCTGTCCTTGTGACTGTCTTTTACCGTATCAGCACCTGATTTCGCCGCCACGTCACCGGTCATCGCCACGACTTGAACCCGGCAAACGGTCGCCAGGCCAGGGCGTGGCGCGGCCAGGCGCGTGGCGCCGGTGGGGCGAAGGAAGAGGTCTGAACGCGCCAGGCCCGCGCCCGCAGGGGCCCACAGATAGGCACGCGGCAGCGGCGCCAGGCAGGCACGGGGGTCGAAAGCAAAGGCATGGCGCGCCTTGCCGCCGTTCAACACCGCATACAGGTCTTCCAGTTGCGGGCTGAGGAAGTTCCAGTCATCCAGCACGCGCTGCAGGGTGCCGGCAATGTGGCTGGCAAGGTGGGCACTGGCCAGGTCGCGCGAAACGACGACCAGCTGGCCATCGCGGGAACCGTCGTGGAGGGTGGCGAGTTTCATGGGGGCAGCGCTTGTCGTACCAATTAAGGCACTCGTTCAGGGGCCCGCCAACAGGGGTGCCCGGGGCGACGCGCCAGGGCGGGCGAATAGAGAGTTCAGCAGTATTGTCCGTGCGACAGGCCGCGCCGGCTTTGACCCTGCCCCGATGCCACTGCTCACCATGCCGATCAACCACCCCCGCCTGGCCGGCGCGGCAGCACTGCTGTTCGCCGTGCTGGCCGCGCATTGGGTGGGTCTGCAAGCGCAACCGCCCACCCCTGCCGAGCTGCAGCCACCGGCGGCCATGCAATGGCGCGTGCTGGGCTTGTCGCCGCTGGCAACAGCAGCCCCGCTGGCTGCTCTGCTGGATGCTCCGCTGGCTGCTCTGCTGGATACCCAGTTGGCTGATCCGCTGGACGCTCCGCTGGCGGCGACGCTGGCCGCCCCGCCGGCTGCCCCGCTGGCAGCCCAGATTGCAGCCCAGATTGCAGCCCAGATGGCGGCCAAGCTGGCCGCTCGGTCAACCGCCCCACCGGCTTTCTCTGCACCACCTCGCACCCAGGAGCCCCGGGCAGCCGACGTGCCGACGCCACGGCCGCCAGCCGCCAACATGGCCCAGGCTGAAGGCAAGCAGGCAGACAGCCTTACCCCCGCCGTCGCAGAAGCCCCAGCCCCAGCCCCAGCCCCAGCCCCGGCCCCAACCCTGGCCGCGCCAGCCACCCCGGCCCCAGCCGTGGGGCCGCTCGACATCACCCCCACCCCATCCGCAGCCGAGCCCACAGCGCCCCCGGTTTACGCCACCCAGCCACCCCCGCCCAGCACGCGGCACTACTTGCTGCAGCGCGGCGCGCAACGCAGCCCGGCGCGGCTGGTCTGGGCGCCCGACGGGCAGACCTACAGCCTGTCGCTACAGGCCGAAGGCGGTGACCTGGACGGCCTGGGCGCGGCCAGCCGCGGCCAGCTGGGCCACGCCGGCCTGGTGCCAGAACGCTTTGTCGACCGCCGCCGTGGCCGCGACCAGCGGGCCGCCAACTTCAGCCGCGAACGTGGCGAAGTGCGGGGCAGCGGCGGCGGCCAGCCCTGGCCCTGGCCCGAAGGCGGCCAGGACCGGCTGAGCTGGCTCTTGCAACTGGCTGCCGTGCTGCAGGCCAACCCGTCGCTGGCCCGGCCCGGGGCCGAACTGGTGCTGGCCGTGGCCGGCCCGCGCGGGGCGCCGGCCGTTTGGACATTCCAGGTGACGGGCGCCGAAAACGTGCCGCTGGCCGATGGCCGCAGCGCTGTCGGCCTGGCCCTGCAGCGCCGCCCGCAGTACCCCTACGACTTGCAGGTCGATGTCTGGCTCGACCCGGCCGACCACCACCTGCCCCTGCGCTTGCGCCTGACGGCGCCGCCTGGCCATTGGTCCAGCGACTGGCAACTGCAGACCCAGCCCCAGGCCCAGCCCCAGCCCCAGCCCCAGCCCAGACATTGAGTCAGAGGATGAGAGTTTTTCGAGCGTGACCGAGCAGCGCGTCAAAAGGCGTCCGGTCCAGGCTCAAAATCACAGCCACAGCTTGGGCTATGGCGCACATTTGCAACGACGCGCGGGCGTCATTTGGCGTGATGAGTAGGCATGATCGACAGACTCTCAGCCTCTCAGGCTTGAGTTCGGCACTTTCGTACCGATTTACGGTGTCTGGAGGTGCCACGCATGCAACTGCTCTACAACTCGGACAGCTTTGCTGTCGTCCAGTTCGATCTGCCGGCGCCCGCGTCCACCGCCACGGCCACAGCCTTGCCCGACAACGCAACGGCGCTGCAGGCAGGCGCCTTCGAGATCGTCGACAAGTTCGCGCGCCGCGAAATCTTCATTCAGGGCGCACTGGCCGAACGTTTCCGCGCCGGGGTGGAAAGCATCGTCGCGGCCGGGCCCACCGAAGACCTTTTCGACGAGTTCATTGCCGGCTTCACAGAAGCGGCGCAGCAGCCGGTCATGCTGCATTGAAACGGGGCCGCCTCGTCGAACGCGGGGCGCGCCAACGTCGGGGCAGGGGTTTCGTGCAGTCCTGACGAAAGGCTCGCAGCCTCAACAGGGTATCGAAGTCTCAAGCCGCGCCGGGCCGGTGTCGATAAAGGCACATGGGATCTCTCTTGGATATGGGCGGCGAAGGCTTGCGTGCCGGCGCCGCAGCCGGCGCCAATGCCGGCGCCTTTGCCGGTTTGTCCTGGCCCGTCTGGGCGGCCGTCATCTGCATCACGCTGGCGGCTTTGGCGGCCGGGGTAATGTTGATGCGGCAACGCCGCAGCGGCCGGCAGTTGCACCGCCGCTTGCACAGCGCCACGACGCAGATCGACGCACTGCGTTCGCGCGATAGCCTGACCGGACTTTTGACACGCGCCGAAATCGAGACCGTGCTGGACGAAGCCGTCAGCGCCTGCGACCGTGGCACCCGCAAGCTCAGCCTGCTGGTGGTGGCGCTGGACAACTTCAGGCCCATCAACGAAGGCTACGGCATGCGCGTCGGCGACGCCGTGCTGGCCCAGGTGGCAGCGCGGCTGTCGGCCTGTGTGAACGACCAGCCACTGGCAGCGCGGCTGGCCGGCGACGAATTTTTACTGCTCATCGAAGGCGGGCTGGGCGACGCGGCCAAGGCGTCGGAACGGGTGTTGCTGTCGGTGCAGCAGCCGCTAGAGGTAGAAGGACTAAACCTGACGCTGACAGCCTCGGTAGGCATCGCCGTCTATCCCGAACATGGCTCGCGCCCAAAACTCATGCCGCACGCCGCACTGGCCATGCGCAGCGTGAAGCTGGGCGGCGGCGCCTCCTATGCCGCGTTCGACCCGACCATGGCCGTGGACATGCGCGAACAGGCAGAAATGCTGCAAGACCTGCGCAGCGCCCTCGAACGCGGGCAGTTGCAGCTGTACTACCAGCCCAAGATCGACGCCCAGAGCCTGCAGATCACCGGGGCTGAAGCCCTGCTGCGCTGGCAACACCCCAAGCGCGGCATGGTCAGCCCGGCAGTCTTCATCCCGCTGGCAGAAAGACACGGGCTCATCCGACGCATTGGCGCCTGGGTGATTGAAGAAGCCTGCCGCCAGGCGGCAGAGTGGCGCAAAAAAGGGCTGCGCATGCGCGTGGCCGTCAACCTGTCGGGCCACCAGTTGCGCCAGGACGACCTGGTCGAGCTGATCCAGCAAAGCATCCGCCGGCACGACATACGGCCCGACCGGCTGACGGTGGAGATTACCGAATCGGTCGCGATGGAAGACACGGCCCACACGCGTGCCGCGTTCGAAGCGCTGCGCCGCGCGGGGCTGCATGTCTCGATCGACGACTTCGGCACGGGACACTCCAGCCTGGCTTCCCTGCGCAAGCTGCCGGCGGCTGAACTGAAGATCGACCGCGCCTTCGTCACCGACCTGGCCACCAGCGCCGAGGCCCGCGGCATCGCCCAGGCCATCGTGCAGCTGGCGCACACGCTGGACCTGCGCGTGGTGGCCGAAGGGGTGGAACTCGAAGCCCAGCGCGACCTGCTGGTGGGCATGGGCTGCGACGAGTTGCAGGGTTACCTGTTTGCCAGGCCGATGACGCCCGTGGCCCTGGCCCTGTGGGCCGAAACCGATGGCAGCGCAGAGCACGCAGTGTTCCGCGCGTCGCTGTTCCAGCCCACGCAACCCGCGCCGCTGGTGCCGTGTTCGACGCTGTAAGGAACTTAAGAAAACCGATAGATTTGGGTTGTCTGGCCAAGCGCAAACCATAGCGATGCTCTTTTGCATCGCGCGGATTTGCAACGACGCCAGGCGATCCAAGACGCGGTTTTGTGTTCCACATGGCGTCGAGCACTGCACTTGACGCCTGAATCACAGCGCCGAAGCACAGGATGCTGCGGCTGGGCCAGGATGCAAGAAGATACAAGAGGATGCAGGAAGACACTGCATCCGTAGAATCAAAGAACATGAACCCACACACGCCCTTCAGCCCCCAGGCCTACACCCGCGGCGGCGCCCTTGCCGAGGTGTTGATGCACCGCATCGCCATCATCGACGGCGCCATGGGTACGATGATTCAGCGCTGGAAATTGAACGAGGCCGACTTCCGCGGCG
>JBBQAW010000082.1:0-13848 GCA_038316815.1 Burkholderiales bacterium | reverse complement strand
GGTGTGGACGACGGCAGCGGCTACAAGACCAATGTCGACAAGGTCTTCGCAGCTGGCGACATGCGGCGCGGGCAAAGCCTGGTGGTCTGGGCCATCCGCGAAGGCCGGCAGGCGGCGCGCGAAGTCGACCGATTCTTGATGGGCAGCAGCCGGCTGCCGCGCTGAGGAAAATTGACACCCCAGATGAGGGGTATGCCGACGCCACTGAGCATGCCAGCATCACCAAGGTGTGGTAGCCGTGCTTGACATCCATGACGGTAGCCCACTTGATTCCCAACCAATCTGGAGCTTTCTTGATGCAAATGCAACATGCCTTTCGCAGTGTGATAGCGCTCGGCGCGGTCGCCACCCTGATGGCCGCCGCACCGGCCCATGCACAAATCGTTTTCAGCGGACCCGTCAGCATCGTCATCCCGGACGATATTGACGGTGTGTATGTCAACCTCGTCACTCGCATGTCTGGCAGCACGCCCCCAGCAGGCTGGGACATCAACCCTTACTCCGCCGTGGCCGGCAACTTCAACCTCTGGGGTGCCACAACCACCACTTGGTTAAGCCTGGTTGACATAGATTCCGGTTACGTGCTGGCGCCCAACACCTCGATCAGAGCCGGGCTCAGTTTTTTCCGCCCGGGCGGCAACATCAACGTTGGCGATGAAGTCACGCTGAACGCTACCAACCTCTTCGGTGTGCAGTTCACCAATGAGGCACTGGGCAGGACCAACTACGGCTGGGTGGCCATCACGTTTGGCTCAACCGCAGCCACCCGCTCAATCACCGGCTGGGCATACGAGTCCAGCGGCGGTCCCATGATGGCCGGCGTGGTTCCCGAGCCCGGAACCTACGCTTTGATGCTGGCTGGTCTGGCCGCCGTCGGTGGCATGGCCGCGCGACGCCGCAAGGCTGCCTGAGTCTGTAAGCCCCTCGCGCCGGCAACGTCCGGCGCACCAACGGCCTGAACCCTGACGGTTCAGGCCGTTTTGTTTGCGGCCGCCGCTACCAAAGAATGGCGCAGCGGGTTCAGCAGCGCGCCGTAGCCGGCGGCGGGCGTGGACGTTCGCCGCATCGGCTGGCGCACCTGCAACGCACTGGGCGTGCGGATGGCCCTTTCGGCGGTGTGGAACTGCAGGCAGCCAGGCTCGAAAGGCAAACCACAAAAATCCAACAGTGCGCGAATCTGTGTTTCGGGCGCCGCCACCAGCGCCTCGTAACTCTGAATCCGAAACTGCGCCGGGGCCCGAACTGCCCAGCGCTCGCCTTCGGCTTCGCAGGCCGCCCAGTACTGCGCCAGGCTGTCGAAGTCGTAGCTGAAGCCCGCCAGACCGGGCGCAAACAGCTGCTTGTAGCAAGACCAGCAGGTCTCGAGCGCGTCGCGTCGGCAATCGATGATGCGGGCGCCCGGCAGCATGGCGCGGATGGCGCCCACGAATTGCCAGTTGTCGGGCAGCTTGTCGGTGGCCACTGGCCGCTGCTGGCGCCACGGCGCACTGGCGCGCAGGTAGTCCTGGCCCAGCCGCGCCCAATCGTCAGGCGTGGACGCATGCACCCAGGCCGGGTACGGGCGCCCGCGGCGTTGCGATTCAGCCTGCAGCACCTGGTTGAGGTAGGGCAGTTCGCTGGCACCTTCGACCTGGGAATGCGCGGCCAGTACCTGTTCGACCAGGGTGCTGCCCGAACGCGGCAGGCCAACGAGGAAGATCACTTCGCTGCCTTGCGCCACGCTGGCCGCCGCAGGCTGGGCAAAGGCTTCGCGCAGCGCCGCGGTATAGCGCATGAAGGCAGCGGCGTCCCAGGGCGTACTGGCGCGCACGGCCGCGTTGGCGCGCTGCAGTGCGGCCAGGGCGCCGGCAGGGTCGCCAGCATCTTCCAGCGCCTTGCCGAGCGCAAAGTCCAGCAGCAGCCGGTCTGCCGCGGGCAGGCGGGGGTCGACGGCGGTCTGCGCCAGCAGGGCGCCTTCGCCCTCGTCCAGCGCCACCGTCTTCAAGTCGACCAGGCTGAACCAGGCGCGCGCCACTTCCTGCCCGGCCGCAATCAGCGTCCGGGCATCGGCTGCGGCCTGTGCGGCGTGACCCAGGGCCTTGGCCACACGCGCGCGCTGCAACAAACCGACGCTTGACTGCGGCTGCAGCGCCAGATGCCCCTGCACGGCGCGCCAGGCAGCGCTGTAGTCGCCCTGCTCGTCGTTTTCGATGCTCAGCTTCAGCCAGTCCTGCGCCGTGCGCGCCAAGGCTTCAGCGCGGGCCAGGCTGGACCGCGCGGCCTGGCTGTCGCCAGACCGGCCCTGCGCCGAGCCCAGCATCGCCCAGACCTTGAAGTCGTCGGCTCGGGCCTGCACCACCTGCGCCAACTGCAGGGCAGCCTGGGCCCACTCGCGGGCTTCGCAGTGGCGCAGCCCTTGCCAAAGCTGCACTTCGGGGTGGTCAGGCGCTTCCTTCGCCAACTGCAGCAGCCATTGCGCCGCCATCAGCCGGTCGCCCTGGGCGTGCAGGCGCATGACCTGGCGCATCATCTCGGCCTGCGCCGGGTTCAGGCCGCGCAGGCGGTCGCGCAAATCATGCGCCTGCGCCTTGTTCAGCGCGGGCGTCGGAGACGGGGGCTTCGACTTCATCCGTCGATTCTGCCGCCCTGGCAGGCCTGCACCGCCACCCAGCCTAAGGGTGAGCCGGCCGCCCTGCAAAGCCCTGGGCCGCGACACGAGCCCCGGGCTAACCCTCGCGCTTGTTGCGCCCGTGCGAGAATCCGCCCCGATTTGGATACCAGCACCCCCTTCATCGAGATTGACAACGTCAGCTTTGGATACGACCCCAGCCGTCTGATCCTGAAAGACGTTTCACTGAAGTTCCCGCGCGGCAAGGTCACGGCCATCCTGGGCGGCTCGGGCTGTGGCAAGACCACCTTGCTGCGCCTGATTGGCGGGGTGTACCCGGCCACGCGCGGGCGCGTGCTGTTTGACGGCGAAGTCGTGAAAACTCGCGACAAGGCCCAGATGTTCCGCATGCGCCGCCGGTTGGGCATGCTGTTTCAGTTCGGCGCGCTGTTCACCGACCTGAGCGTTTTCGACAACGTCGCCTTTCCGCTGCGCGAACACACCGCCTTGCCGGAAGACATGGTGCGCGACATCGTGCTGATGAAACTGAACGCGGTGGGCCTGCGCGGCGCGGCCAGCTTGCGCATCAGTGAAGTCTCGGGCGGCATGGCGCGGCGCATCGCGCTGGCCCGCGCCATCGTGCTGGACCCCGAACTCATCATGTACGACGAGCCCTTCGCAGGCCTGGACCTGATCAGCCTGGGCGTGGCCGCCAAGCTCATCCGCACGCTGAACGACGTCACGGGTGCCACCAGCCTGGTGGTCAGCCACGACGTACCCGAGTGCATGTCGATCAGCGACCATGTGGTGCTGATGGCTGCCCCGGGCCGCATCGTCGCCCAGGGCACGCCAGCCGAACTGATGGCCAGCACCGACCCCGAAACGCGCCAGTTCGTGCGCGGCGAACCCGACGGCCCGGTGAAATTCCATTACCCAGCGCCCGAGATCGCCGCCGACTTTGGACTCGGCAAATGATGATGACCCCCAAGCTCACTGCGTTCGCTGCCATCCGGCCTGCAGGCCGAATGGAGTTTGCCAGCCACTCGCAAGTGCGCAGGTGCTCGCTCGGCGCGGGCTCACCCCCCCGAGGGGACTGCCAACCCTTTGGGCCGGCCCGGCAGGCGGCGCCATGAACTTGCTCGTCAATCTAGGCGCCTGGACGCTGGTGCAGCTGCGTGGCTGGGGCCATGCGGCGCTGTTCTTCCTGGACATGCTTCGCGCCGTGCCGGCTTCGCTGCGCCGCTTCGGGCTGGTGGTGGCGCAGGTCTACGCCATCGGCAACCGGTCGCTGGTCATCATCATGGCCTCGGGCCTGGCCGTGGGCTTCGTGCTGGCGCTGCAGATGTATTACGCCTTGGTCATTTATGGCGCGGCTGAAAGCCTGGGGCTGATCGTCAACCTCTCGCTGGTGCGCGAACTGGGCCCGGTGGTTTCGGCCCTGCTCTTTGCCGGGCGCGCCGGCACGTCGCTGACCGCCGAGATCGGCCTGATGAAGGCCGGTGAGCAGATTGCCGCGATGGAACTGATGGCCATCGACCCGAAGGCACGCGTGCTGGCGCCGCGACTGATTGGCGGCATTGTCTCGATGCCCTTGTTGGCAGCACTGTTCTCGGCAGTCGGCATCCTGGGGGCGTGGGTGGTGGCGGTGCAACTCATCGGCGTGGACTCAGGCAACTTCTGGGCCATCATGCAGAGTCAGGTGGACGTCTGGCGCGATGTCGGCAACGGCCTTTTGAAGGCGGCGGTTTTCGGCGTCATCTGCACTGTGGTGGCCCTGTACCAGGGCTACGAAGCCGAAGCAACGCCCGAAGGGGTGGCCCATGCCACCACGCGCACGGTCGTCATCTCTTCGCTCTGGATCCTGGGCGCGGACTTCATCCTCACGGCGCTGATGTTCTCCACGCCTTGACCTGAACCCTGACCTGACCTGACCTGACCTGACTGAATTTTGCAACTTGGTGAAACATGAATAAGCGCACCCTTGAAGCCCTGGTCGGCCTGTTCGTGCTGTTGGGCGTTGCTGCCATGGCGTTCCTGGCGCTGAAGGCGGCCAACCTGGGCAGCCTGGGTGGCGGCGCCTCTTACACGGTGCAGGCCCGTTTCGACAACATCGGCGGCCTGAAGCCGCGCGCTGCCGTGCGTGCTGCGGGCGTGACGGTAGGCCGCGTCAAGAGCATCGTGCTCGATGGCCAGACCTTCCAGGGCTTAGTGACCATGGACATCGACAGCGATTACAAATTTCCTAAAGACACTGCGGCCAAAATTCTGACCGCCGGCTTGCTGGGTGACCAGTACGTGGGCCTGGAACCGGGGGGCGACGACAACAACCTGGCGGCCGGCGATGCCATTGCGCAGACTCAATCCGCCGTGGTGCTGGAAAACCTGATTGGCCAGTTCATCACCGGCAGGGCCGACAGCGCTGGCACCACGGGTGCTGCACCGGCTGTGCCAGCGTCAGGGCCGGCAAGATGATGACGGTGATGCGCGCGGCCGCAGCAGTGGTTGCTTTGGTGACCCTGGTGGTGTTGTCGGGTTGCGCCACCGTCTCGCCTGGGGGTTCCGCCAGCACAGCCCAGGGCAGCGTGACGGCGCCCACCAACCCCATCGACCCCTGGGAAAACTGGAACCGCAAGGTTTACGCCTTCAACGACGCGCTCGACGAGGCCGTGGTCAAGCCAGTGGCCACCGCCTACCGAAAGGTCGTGCCGCAGCTCGTGCGCACGGGGGTCGGCAACTTCTTCGGCAACATCGGCGACATCTGGTCGGCCGCCAACCACCTGCTGCAAGGCAAGGTCGGCAGCGGGCTGGAAATGGGCTTTCGGGCATTGACCAACAGTGTCATGGGCTTTGGCGGCGTGCTGGACCCAGCCACTGAATTCGGGATGCAGCGCCGCAGCGAAGACTTCGGCCAGACCCTGGGTGTCTGGGGCGTCGGGACTGGCCCTTTCGTGATGCTTCCGTTGTTGGGCCCTTCCACTTTGCGCGACGGCCTGGCGCTGGTTGCAGACCGGCAGTTGTCGGCCTCAGAACTGGCCAATACGTGGGCCGGTGCGGCGGCGCTGACCACGCTGGAAGTGGTAGATCTGCGCGCCAGACTGCTGAGCGCCAGCAATCTGCTGGACCAGGCGGCACTGGACCGCTACAGCTTCCTGCGCAACGCCTACCTGCAGCGCCGGCTGGACGCCGTCTACGATGGCGCAGCACCGATGGTGGACGAGTTTGCCGATGAACCGGCCAACCCGCCGGCCACCACCCCCAAGCCAGGGGAACCACGCGCCACCCCGGGCGTCCAACCCGCCGCGTCTGCCGGACCCAAGTAGGCCCTAAGCGCTTCTGAAGCGTTAAGTATCGGCAGGCAACACCACGCCCGCACACCCCCGATTGAAAGGACCCCATGTTCAAGAACCTGCTGACCACTACTGCCCTGCTGATTTCAGCCGTGGCGCCCATGCTGGCCCAGGCCGCGGTCAACTCGCCAGATGCCCTGGTGCGCCAGATTTCCGCCGACGTGATTGCTTCGGCCAAAGCCGACAAGGGCATCCAGTCAGGCGATATCAACCGTGTCATGCAGCTCGTTGACAGCAAGGTGCTGCCGTTTGTCAATTTCGAGATCATGACGCGCTCGGCCGTGGGCCCGCAGTGGCGCCAGGCCACACCCGAACAGCGCACCAAACTGCAGGCCGAGTTCAAGGCCCTGCTGACACGCGTCTACGCGGGCGCTTTGACCGAAATCAAGGACCAGACCGTCGAAGTCACCAAGACGCTGCCCGTGGCCAACAGCACGCAGGTGGTGGTGCAAAGCGAAGTGCGCGGCAAGGGCGAGCCCATCAAGCTGGACTATCGCGTCGACAAGCCGGCTGGCGCGGCTGACTGGAAGATCATCGACGTCAACGTCGCCGGCATCTGGCTGGTGCAAAGTTACCGCTCGCAGTTCGCGACTGAATTGAGCAAGGGCGGCATCGACGGCCTGATTGCGGCACTCGTCGAACGCAACAAGTCCAGCAAAGGCTGAACGCGCCGTGCAGCTGCCTTCCAGCACCACCCTGGCCGACGTTCCGGCGCTTCTGAAGCCGCTGCAGCAAGCGGTGGGCAGCGGCAAAGGCCCTGTACAGCTGGACGCCAGCGAGATGCAGAACTTCGACACCTCTGCCTTGGCGCTGCTGATGCAGGGCCACCGGCTGGCGCGTGCGGCGGGGCGGGAATTCAGCGTCGTTGGCGCACCAGCCAAGCTGGTCCAACTGGCCCAGCTTTACGGGGTCGAGGAGCTGCTGTCTTTGTCGGCACTGGCCTCGGCGCCTGGTAATACACCAAGCACGGCACCAGACACCGCATCAGACACCCCATCAACCACCGCACCCTCCGCGGCATAACGCCGCTGGCGCAGGTTTTTCTTCATTTCCTGCAGCAGCGGGCGCAACTGGGCTGAACCCAGCCGCAAGGCCACGCCGGTGGCCAACACGTCGATGATCAGCAGGTGCAGCAGGCGCGACACCATCGGGCTGTAGCGGTCGGCGTCCTCGGGGTGGTCTGCAGCCAGCAGCACATGCTGCGGGCCAGACAGAGCCTCGCTCGCCAACGGTGAACCACTGGCGGTGATGACGATGACGGTTGCGCCCTTCTTGCGCGCGATTTCCGCCACGTCCAGCAAGTCGCGGCTGCGGCCGCTATTGCTGATGATGACGGCGCAGTCGCCGGGCTTGAGCATCGTCGCACTCATCACCTGCATGTGGCCGTCGCTCACGGCCATGGCCGTCACGCCCAGGCGGAAGAACTTGTGCTGCGCGTCCAGCGCCACGATGCCGCTGTTGCCCACACCATAGAACTCGATGCGGCGGCCCTGGTTTGAAGCCCGCCCCGTCGCGGCCAGTGCGGCAATGGCGCGTTCGACCGAAGGGCTGGCAGCGGCTTTGCGGTAGCGCAGCATGGCAGCCACGGCGTTGTCGATGACCTTGACGACGATGTCGCCGGCCTTGTCGTCGTCGTCCACCGCCCGGTGCACGAAGGGCACGCCTTCATTGACGCTGCCGGCCAGCTTCAGCTTGAAATCCGCCAGGCCGTCGTAGCCCACGCTGCGGCAAAAGCGCACCACGGTGGGCTTGCTGACACTGGACCGGGCCGCCAGTTGACCCACGGGCAAGGTCGCGAAACTGCGCGGGTCGGCCAGCAGCACGTGGGCCACGCGCTGCTCGGCTGGCGGCAACGCGGGAATGGCGGCGCGGATGCGTTCGAGCATGGTCAATCGATCTGCAGGGCGCCAGGGTGAAGATCGGCGTTCGCTGGCAGGGGCCGTGTGCCAGCGGGCGCCGTGAACTCGGCGTCGGGCCGCAGCTGCGCGCCCACGGGTTCGGGCTGGTTCGGGATGCTGGCCGCCCTGCCCCGCAACCAAGAACCGGCGGGCAGTCGGTAGTCGAAGGCGTCGGCGTCGCGCAGCATGCCGCGCGTGATTGCAAAGTTGCCCCGCGTGGCCTGGCGCCAGCCCGCGTTGCTGGCGCCTAGCCCCGCGTAGAGGTTGTTGAACAAGCGCACCGGCACGTCCTGGCCGGCAACGGGTTCACGCACGAACACGAACAGTGCCGGGCGCGGGCTGTCGTTGATGAGGGTGTTGTGCGCCATGTACAGCGCATGCTGGCGCGGGCGGTCGCCAGCGCCTTCGGCACCAAAGGACACGATGGCGAGGTTGGTGGTGCCCTGGCTCTGGCCGATGACGTTGCCCACGACCACGGCCAGGCCGCCGTTCGGAAATTCAAGCTCGTAGGCGGCACGCCCGCCGGGCCCGTCGACCAGTTCGTTGTAGCGCACGAAGTTCTGCAGCGCGCGCGACTTCACCAGGTGCCCGCCATTGCCGCCGCGCACGCGGCTGCCGCTGAGCGTGAAGCGCGCGATGCGGCCCACGTAGATCAGGTGCGGCAGCCTGGCACCGGCTGGCGCCAGGCCGAATTCGCTGTCGATGATCTCGAGCTCGGCATCGCCGAAATTGGCGGTGAGCAAGCCTTTCTCGTTGTCGTAGAAGGCACAGCGCAGAACTTGCAGCCGGCCCTTTTCGAAGCGGATGCCGGCGCCGTTGAGGTCAGGCACGCGCGCGCCACGGAATTCGATGTTCTCGATGCGCACGTCGCCGTCGCGCACCACCAGGATGGCCTTGCTCTGGGCACTGCGGCCAGCCGCGTGCAGTACGGGGCGACCGCCCACGCCGCGCAGCGTCAGGCGCTTTTGGGTGATCACGGCCACCTGGCCGTGGTGGTCGCCGGCCTCGATCAGTATCTCGTCGCCATCGACGGCCCGCGCCACCGCCTCGGCCAAGCTCTGGCCTGGGCGCACCACGATGCTGGCGCCCTGGGCCGGGGCCGCGGTCAACAGCAGTGCGCAGGCAGCCAGCGTGGCGAAGGCGGAAAGAACCGACAGGGATGAAATCGCCGGCAGGGCCGCCCGAGCCGGGCCCAGCGGCTGTTTCATCACTGCTCTTCGGCCCAGGCGCAGCCATCGCGCGCCACCAGGGCACTGGCTGCAGGCGGGCCCCAGCTACCGGCGGCATAGCCCCGCGGGCCGACACCGTCTTGCGCCCAGGCGTGCAGGATGGGTTCCACCCAGCGCCAGGCCTGTTCCTGTTCGTCGCTGCGCACGAACAGGTTCAGCCGCCCGGCAATGGCGTCCAGCAGCAGGCGTTCGTAGGCGCCCACGCGTTCGCTCGGGAAGGCTTTGTCGAAGTCCAGGTCCAGGCTGACCGGAACCAGGGTTTCGTTGCTGCCGCCGCCCTTGGCGGCCAGCAGGTGCAGTTCCAGACCGTCTTCGGGCTGCAGCTTGATCACCAGCTTGTTGGCGCGCCGCGTGCCCGGGAAGATGGGGTGCGGCACCTCGCGGAAGTTGACGACGATCTGCGAATCGCGCGCCGCCAGGCGCTTGCCCGTGCGCAGGTAGAAGGGCACGCCGGCCCAGCGCCAGTTCTGCACTTCGGTGCGCAACGCGACGAAGGTTTCGCAGTGGCTGCCGGCTGGCACCTTGACTTCGTCCAGATAGGCTGGCACGGCCTGCCCGCCCACGGTGCCGGCGCGGTACTGGCCGCGCACCACGTCGCGCGCCACGGTCTCAGGCGTGAAAGGTTTCAGGCTTTTGAGCACCTTCAGCTTTTCGTCGCGAATGGCGTCGGCGTCGTTGGTCGAAGGCGGCTCCATGGCAATCATCGTCAGCAACTGCAGGGCATGGTTCTGCACCATGTCGCGCAGCGCGCCGGTACCGTCGTAATAGTCGCCACGCGTGCCCACGCCCAGCTGTTCGGCCAGCGTGATCTGGATGTTCGCGATGCTCTCGCGCCGCCACAGGGGTTCGAACAGGGCGTTGCCGAAGCGCAGCGCCATCAGGTTCTGCACCGCCGGCTTGCCCAGATAGTGGTCGATGCGAAAGGCCTGCTGTTCCTGGAACACCGACTTCACGACGCGGTTGATTTCCTTGGCGCTTGGCAGGTCGTGTCCGAGAGGTTTTTCCAGAACAACCCGCACCCGCGGGCCGTTCAGCCCGGCTGCGCCCAGCTGTTCGCAGATGACCGGAAACAGGTAGGGGCTGGTGGCCAGGTACAGGACAGCGGTTTCAGCCGGGCCGCCCGGGCGGTCTTGTTCGACCCAGCGCCGCAAGCCGGCGTAGTGCTCGGGCTGCGACAGGTCCATGCGCCGGTAATGGAGCATGGCAGCGAAGAGGGCGAATTCTTCGTCGCTGGGGCGTTTGCTCGGTTCGACTTCGGCAAAGCGGTCCCTGATGAAAGCGCGGTACTGGTCGTCGGTGCGTTCGTCGCGCGCCACCGCCAGGATGCGGCCACCGGGCGGCAGCTTGCCATGGCGATGGGCCTGAAACAGGGCAGGCATCAGCTTGCGCCAGGTCAGGTCGCCCGTGCCGCCAAAAAGGACGAGGTCAAATGTCATGGTCTTTGTCCAGCAAGGCCTGTTCCAGGTCGGCAATCAGGTCGTCCACGTGTTCGATGCCCACCGACAGGCGCAGCAGGTCGGGCGGCGCTGGCGTGCCCGCGCCTTCGACGCTGGCGCGGTGTTCGATCAGGCTTTCGGTGCCGCCCAGCGAGGTGGCGCGCTTCCACAAGCGCGTGCGCGCCGCCACCGCAATGGCATGCGCTTCGCCGCCACGCACGCGGATGGACATCATGCCGCCGAAGCCGCCGTGCATCTGCGCCCGCGCCACGTCATGCCCCTGGCAGCCGGGCAGGCCGGGGTAAAGCACCTCGACCACGTGTTCGTGGTTCGAAAAGTGTTCGGCAATGCGCTGTGCCGAAGCACACGCCGCCCGCACGCGCAGGTGCAGGGTGCGCATGCCGCGCAGCAGCAGCCAGGCTTCGAAGCTGCCCAGCGTGCCGCCAATCTGCGCCCGCACCTTGCGTATGCGCTGCCACGTCTGGCCGTCCTTCTGGCGCACCACCAGGGCCCCGGCGATGAGGTCGGAATGGCCGTTCAGGTACTTGGTGGCGGCATGCATCACGATGTCTGCGCCCAGGGCCAGGGGTTGGGTCAGCACCGGCGTGGGCACGGTCGAATCGACCGCCAGCAAGGCCCCCGCGGCATGCGCCAGTTGCGCCGTGGCGGCGATGTCGGTCACGGTCCACAGCGGGTTGGCGGGGGTCTCGATCCACACCAGCTTGGTTTGCCCCGGGCGCAGCGCGGCCTGCACGGCGGCCGGGCTGCTCATGTCGATGAGCTCGACCTGCAGCCCCCACTGGGTGGCGAACGTCATCAACCAATGGCGCAGCGACCAGTACATCACCTGCGGCGCCAACACGTGGTCGCCGGGCTTCAGGGCCTGGAACACGGCGGTGGCTGCGGCCATGCCGCTGGCAAACAGCAGGGCCTGTTCACCGTGCTCCAGCTCGCACAGCACGGCCTCGGCCTGGTCGAAGGCGGGGTTGTCGGCACGCGCATACACGCGGCCGCTGCGGTACTGGTTGTCAGGGTCGCGCAAGTAGGTGCTGCTGACGTGGATGGGCGGCGTGATGGCGCGTGTGGCCTCGTCGATCCAGCCCAGGGCCTGGGCGGCAATGCTGTCGGGATGCAAGGAGGCAGGGCTGTCGGGCTTCATGGTCGGTGTCACTTCTGAAAGGCCCCGGGGGTCCAGCTGCTGCGGCCGGGCGGCAGGGGCTGGGTGCCCAGGGGCAGGATGAATTCAGCCTGCGGCGACAGGTCTTGCCCGCGCACCTTGCGCGGGTCGACGCCGCGGCCACGCCAGATCGAATCGGGCGGCAGTTCGAAGGCATAGGTGCTGGCATCGGTCAGCATGGCGCGCATGGCAGGGCGGTTGCCTTCGAAGTGGCCGCTCGACCCCAGCCAGAAGATGCCTGGGCCGACGATGAGGTTGTTCACTGCCAGCACCGCTGTGTCTTCGGGCAACCGGCCCGACCAGACGCGCAGGAACCAGGCGGGTGTGGCCATGCCGTTGACGAGCGTGTTGTGCGCCAGATGCAATGCGCTCTTCGGCCAGGCGCGGTCGCCTTCTGAACCGTAGGCAATGAGCACGCGGTTCTGGCTCTTCGGGCCTTGGGCGATGACGTTGCCGATGACGGTGGCCAGGCCGCCCACTGGCAGGTCGATCTCGTAAGACGAACCGCCCATGTCGCCGTCCAGCAGCAGGTTGTAGGCGATGCGGGTCTCTGCCGCGCGCGACTTGATCATGTGGCCTTCGAAGCCGTCCTGAAAACGGCTGCCCTGCACCTGCAGCCGGGCAATGCGGCCGACGTTCAGGAAGTGCGGCAACCGGCCTTCGTCGCGCGGGGCAGCGCCGAACTGCGAGCGTTCAATCGTCAACACCGCCTGCGCGTTGTCGATGGCGGAGATGCCGTTCTCGTTGTCGTTGAACACGCAATCGAGCACGTTCAGTTCCCCGCCTTCCTGGCGCAAACCGGCGCCCGAGGCTTCCTGCGAACGTGAACCCCGAAACTCGATGTTCTGCACCTGCACCTGGCCGCCACGCACCGTCCACAGCGCGCGCGCGCTGCTGCGCTGGCCGTCGCCATGCACGACGGGGCGCTTGCCAACGCCGCGCAGGGTCAGCCGGCGCTGCTCAATCAGCAGGGTCTGGCCGCGGTAGTCGCCGGGCAGCAGTTCGATGGTGTCGCCGTCGCGGGCACGCGCCACGGCAGCCTGCAAAGACATGGGCTCGCCTTGCGGGCCCACCAGCAGTGTTTCGGCCGCGGCCGCCACACCGGCGCAGGCCAGCAGCAGCCAAAGCATGAGTGAAAAAATAGCGCGCACTGCCATGGCTAGAGCGGCACTTCGATGCGCATGTCGCGCCAGCGCAGTACGGCCGACTTCGGACCGATGCGTTCCACCGTCACGCCTGTGGCCGCGCCCTCGCCTTCACGCACCACCTGGCCGTTGATGATGACGAAGCGGCTTGCAGCGCTTTCGGAATAAACCGACCCGCCCACGGTCATGGCCGGCATCTCGCGGCGCAGGTCGGCAGACAGCTGGGCCAAGGGCACGGCGCGCGGGGCAGCGGCGACTGAGGCGGCCGGTAGTGGGAAGGCTGGCGAATCGGCCGTGGGCACAGGGGGCACCGCAGGCGCTGGCGCGGCACGGGGCGAAGGGGCAGGGGCAGGGGCAGGCGAAGGCGAAGGCGCCGCTGCCGGAAGTGGCGCCGGGGCGCGTGCGGCAGTTTCGGGCGCAGGCGCGGGCGCGGGTACAGAAAGCGCCGCGGGCTCGGCCAGGGGTGCCTGGGCAAGCACCGGCACCGGCACCGGCACTGGCGCTGGCACCGGCACGGCTTGAACCATGGGCGCAGCGGGCGGCGCAGCCGGCGCGGCGGGTGGGCGGCCCAGCACCCACCAGCCCAGTGCGGCCAAGAGCCCGATCGACACGCCCAGCGCCAGCCACAGGCCCTGCTGGCGGGCCGGCGCGGCGGCTTCGGGCGCGCTGGCTGCTGTCAGCGGGCGCGCGTGCAAGCCGGGCACGCCGCCTTTCTCACGTTCGCGTTCGGCATCCGCGCGGCGCAGGGCATCAAGAATGTAGGACATGGTCTCAGCGTTCCTGCAGCAAGCCGGGCTCGTCGGTGCGGCCGAGCAGCATCAAGGTCAGCGGCCCGGCGAGTCCATCGGCCTGCAGACCGTTGGCGACCTGGAAGTTGCGCACCTGCTCGCGCAGCACCATGCCAGGGACCGCAGGCATGCCTGCATCGGCCAGCCTTTGCTGCAGCCAGGCCAGGGTGGCCGGGGCGTCGGTGGCGTCAGGCCCCGGGCGCCAGCCCGGCGGGGCGCGCCAGAAGGTGGCGAATTCGCC
>JBBQAW010000081.1:0-13956 GCA_038316815.1 Burkholderiales bacterium | reverse complement strand
CCAGGCGTCGAGTGCCGCCTTGCTGGCGACATAGGCACTGAAGCGCGGCGCGTTGGTGAGCACGCCGATGCTGCTGATGTTGACGACATGGCCTTTCTTCTTCGCCGTCATGCCAGGCAGCAGCCCCATGGTCACGCGCAGGCAGCCGAAGTAGTTCAGCTGCATCGTGCGTTCGAAGTCGTGGAAGCGGTCGTAGCTGCTCTCGATGGCTCGGCGGATGCTGCGGCCGGCGTTGTTGATGAGGAAGTCGACACCGCCGTGGTCGGCAATCAACTGCTGGATGAAGCGGTCACAGTCGGTCATGTCGGCGATGTCGGCGGCGTAGGCGATGAAGGCATAGCCCTTGCCTTTCGCTTCCGCACAGGCTTCATCCAGTTTCTGCTGGTCGCGGCCGCAGATCAGCGTGATGGCGCCGGCTTCAGCGAACTTGTGTGCCGCCGCCAGGCCGATGCCCGAAGAGCCACCCGTCACCAGCACCACCTTGCCGGCCACGGTGCCTTTCAGGCTGCGGTCGATGAACAGGTCGGGGTCGAGGTGGCGTTCCCAGTAGTCCCACAAGACCCAGGCGTAGTCGTTCAGCTTCGGGCAGGTGATACCGCTACCCTTCAGTGCCGCATCCAACTCGCGCCGGTCGTAGCGGGTGGGGAAGTTGATGAAGGTGAACATGTCGTCGGGCAGGCCCAGGTCCTTCATCACCGCGTTGCGGATGCGGCGCACCGGGGCCATGGCCATCAGGCCCTTCTTCACGCTCTTGGGCACGAAGCCCAGCAAGGCGGCGTTGACGAACAGGTTCATCTTCGGCGCATGCGCGGCCTTGCTGAAGATGTCGAGCACGTCGCCGACGCGGTAGCCCTGCGGGTCGACCAAGTGGAAGCACTTGCCCTTGAGTTCAGCCTTCGAGTGCGCGATGTGGTCGAGGCAGGCAACAACGAAGTCCACCGGCACGATGTTGATGCGCCCGCCTTCGATGCCCACGCTGGGCAGCCACGGCGGCAAGATCTGCCGCATGCGCTGGATCAATTTGAAGAAGTAATAGGGCCCGTCGATCTTGTCCATCTCGCCGGTCTTGCTGTCGCCCACCACCAGGGCCGGGCGGTAGACCGTCCAGGGCACCTTGCTTTCCTTGCGCACGATCTTTTCGCTCTCGTGCTTGGTCATGAAGTAGGGGTGCTCCAACCCTTCAGCTTCGTCGAACATGTCTTCGCGGAAGACGCCTTCGTACAGGCCCGCGGCGGCAATGCTCGACACATGGTGCAGGTGGCCGGCGTCGATGGCCTTGGCAAACTCGCACAGGTTGCGCGTGCCTTCGATGTTGACCTGCACCTGGCTTTCTTCATCGGCACTGAGGTCGTAGACGGCGGCCAGGTGGAAGACATGGTCGATCTGGCCCTTCAAGGCCTTGATGGCGTCGGCCGCCACGCCCAGCTTCTTGGCCGTCAGGTCGCCGGTGACGGGCAGGGCGCGGGCCTTGCCGCTGCCGGCCAGGCCCCAGTAGTCGTACAGTGCTTCCAGCTTGGCTTCGCTGCCCGGCCGTACCAGGAAGTGCACGATGGCAGCTTTGCGTGCCAGCAGGGTCTTGACGAGACGCTTGCCGATGAAGCCGGTGGCGCCGGTGACGAAGTAGTGCATGGGTCGTTTCCTGGAAGCTGGGAAGAGAGCGTAGGCGCATGAAGCGGCTGAAAGCATAGAGCCGTCTCCCTAGGGAAATAGGCTGCGCACCCCAGGGGTGAACCCTATATTCCGATCACAGACAACCCCAACGAGGAAGCACCATGGTCAAGAAGATGCACGCCAGCCCCGCCCCCAGCCCAGCCAACAAGAAGGCCGGCAGTTCACGCAAGTCCGCCGCTGCCTCCAGCGGCCCACAGGACAGCGCGCTGGCCAAGTCGGTCAAGGAATCGGCGCAGCACATCTGGCTGGCCGGCATGGGTGCTTTCAGCAAGGCCCAGGAAGAAGGCACCAAGGTCTTTGAAGCCCTCGTGAAGGAAGGCCAGAGCCTGCAGCGCAAGACGCAGGCCGTGGCCGAAGAGAAGATCGGTGAAGTGACCGGCAAGATGACATCCATGGCCGGTACCGTGCAGGCCAAGGCCAACCAGAACTGGGACAAGCTCGAAGGCATCTTCGAAGCCCGCACTGCCAAGGCCTTGAGCAAGTTGGGCGTGCCCACGGCCAAGGACGTGGAAGCCTTGATTCAGCGCGTCGACGAACTGGCCACTGCCGTGGCCAGGCTTTCGCGCCAGGGCACGGGCACAGTCAGGACTACCCCTACCCGGGCGACCAAGACCGCCAAGGCCACGCAGACTGCCGCTGCGCCTTCCGACGCAAAGAAAGTGCCGAGGAAAGTGGCCAAGACAGCGCCCAGGACAGCGTCCAAGACAGCGGTCAAAACAGCGCTGAAGACTCCCGCCAAGCGCGCCCGCAAGTCTGCGCTGGCGGCTGCTGGGGTCTGATGAAGCGCAAGGCCGCCGCCAGCGGTACCGGTATGGGTATCGGCCTGGCCCTGGCGGGTGGCGGACCGCTGGGGGCGATCTACGAGATTGGCGCGTTGTGCGCGCTCGAAGAGGCCATCACCGGCCTGGACCTGAACGCGCTGGACGGTTATGTCGGCGTTTCAGCCGGCGGCTTTGTCGCCGCGGGGCTGGCCAACGGCATCACGCCCCGGCAGTTGTGCGACGCCTTCATCGGCAACGCAGGTCCGGCCTCCGACCGCCTGCCCCCGAACCTGTTCTTTCGCCCCGCCTGGGGTGAATTGCTGCAGCGCCTGGCGGCATTGCCGGCCCAGGTGGCGCGCACCGGGCTGGCCTATGCCGTGCAGCGGCGTTCGCTGCTGGGCAGCCTGGAACACCTGGGCGCCGTGCTACCCACTGGCGTTTTCACGCAGGCGCCGCTACAGGCGCAACTGCGCCGCATGTTTGCCGCGCCTGGCCGCACCGACGACTTCCGGCAACTGCGCCAGCGCCTGGTCATCGTGGCCACCGACCTGGACAGCGGCGAGACTGCGCCCTTCGGTCTGCCGGGTTGGGACGCGGTGCCGATCTCGCAGGCCGTGGCCGCCAGTGCGGCGCTGCCCGGGCTGTTTCCGCCCGTGCCCATCGACGGCCGCTGGTATGTCGATGGCGCGCTCAAGAAGACCCTGCATGCGCGCGTGCTGCTGGACATGCAGCTGGGCCTGGTACTGTGCCTGAATCCGCTAGTGCCCTTTCTGGCCGAAGCTGGCACGCACCCGCCTGGCCGCCACCGCGTGCTGGGGGGCGCGCACGCGCCCATTCCGCGGCTGGTGCGCGGCGGGTTGCCGATGGTGCTGAGCCAGACCTTCCGTTCGCTGATCCATTCGCGGTTGGAACTGGGCTTGCAGGGTTATGCCCACAGCCACCCAGGCACCGACATCCTGCTGTTCGAGCCCGATCACCACGACCCCGAGCTTTTCCTGGCCAACGCCTTCGACTATTCGCGTCGCCGCAGGCTGGCCGAGCACGCTTACCAGCGCACGCGTGCGCATCTGCGCAGCCAGCGCAGCACGCTGGGCCCACTGCTGGTCCGACATGGGCTGGTGCTGGCCGATGCCGTGCTGGACGACGCACAGCGCCACCTGTTGGCGCGCAGTGCGCGCGATGCGCGTCACTCGCGCCGGGGCAGCCCGCGCAGCACGCGTGCCGGCCAGGCGCTGCAGCGGCTTGACGAGGTGCTGACCGACCTGCAGCGCACCCTCGCCGCCCGGGCCTGAGAGGCTGAGAGTCTTTCGATCATGCCCACTCATCACGCCAAAAGACGCCCGCTCGTCGTTGCAAATGCGCGCCATAGCCCGGGCCATGGCTGTGGTTTGCGCCCGGATCGGCCCCCTTTTGACGCGCGGCTCGGTCACGCTCGAAAAATTCTCAGCCTCTGAGTCCGCCGACGGCCGCGCCCGGGCGGGCACGGGCAGGGCGCGCAGGCAGGGCAGGCAGGGCAGGTCGGCTATCAAGTCTCCGGCCCGGGCGGCCGATATCCCGGTGTCCGCGTCTTGTTGCCCGCCCATGCCCAATGCCGTTTCCCCTGCCGACCTCACCCGCGCCCGCGTTGCGGACCGTGTGCGCGGCCAGCTCATGCAGACGGCGCTGAAAGAGATGCTCGACCAGGTGCGTGGTGCGCGCCAGGCGCTGCCGCACTTGGCGGCACTGGAAGGGGCCATCGGCCGCCGTGGCGCCAGCGCCATTGCTGAAGTGCCGGCACACTGGTTGGCCAAGATCATCAGCCAGCTCAGCAGCCTGCCGCTGAGCGAAAACGACCTCGAACTGCAGGACCTGCTGTCCGGGCTGTGCCGCGCCCTGCGTCGCCAGCAGGAGGCATCTGAAACCCCCGCGCCAGTGACCCAGACCGAGTACCTGTCGGACTTCCATGACTCGGCGCGCCTGGAAGTTCGAGAGCTGACCCACAGTGCTTTCGCCGAAGAATTTCCGACGCAGGCTGGCCAGCCCAGCCTGGACTCTCAGGCCAGGTAACGCGCTTCCAGGTGCGCCCGAAAGTGCGCCGGGTTGAGTGCTTCGCCGCTGGCGTGCTGTGCCAGTTCGTCGGTCGTCCAGCGGCTGGCCTGCAGCCAGATGTTGTCGCGCAGCCAGTCGAAGACCGATGCCAGGTCGCCACGGCCGATGCGGGCGTCCAGGTCGGGCATGGCCAGGCGCATGGCCGCGAACCACTGTGCGGCGTACATCGCGCCCAGCGAATAGCAGGGGAAGTAGCCGAACAGCGATTCCGGCCAGTGCACGTCCTGCATCGGCCCGTCCTTGTAGTTGCCGCGCGTGTCCAGGCCCAGCAGTTCCTGCATCTTGGCGTCCCAGAGCGCGGGCACGTCCTCGACCTCGATCTCGCCTTCGATCAAAGGGCGCTCGATTTCGTAGCGCAGGATGATGTGCGCCGGGTAGGTCACTTCGTCGGCATCGACGCGAATCAGCCCGGGCTTCACGCGTGTCAGCAGCCGGTGCAGGTTCTGCGCTTCGAAGGCGGGCTGTTCACCGAAGGCCTGGCGCACCAGCGGCGCCAGCCTTGCCACGAAGCCGGGGTGGCTGCCCAGCTGCATTTCGAAACTCAGACTCTGGCTTTCGTGCAGGGCCATTGAACGCGCCTGCGCCACGGGCTGGCCCAGCAGGGCGCGCGGCAGATTTTGCTCATAGCGCCCGTGGCCGGTCTCGTGCACGGTGCCCATCAGGCTGCCCAGAAAGTCGTCTTCGCGAAAGCGCGTCGTCATGCGCACGTCTTCGGGCACGCCACCGCAGAACGGGTGGGTACTGACGTCCAGCCGGCCGGCAGCGAAGTCGAAGCCCAGCAGCTGCATGACCTGGTGGCACAGCCCGCGCTGGGCGTCCAGCGCAAACGGGCCCACGGGTTCGATCATCGGCCTGGCGGCATGCTCAGCGGCCTGCGTTTCGCGCACCTGCTGAATCAAGCCAGGCAGCCATTGCCGCACTTCACCGAAGACGCGGTCGACCTGGGCGCAACGCATGCCGGGTTCGAAGCGGTCCATCATCGCGTCGTACTTGCGCAGGCCGCTTTGTCCGGACAGCAGGGCCGCTTCTTCACGCGCCAGGGCCAGCACGGGTTTGAAGTTTTCGACGAATCCGGCCCAGTCGTTGGCCGGGCGCTGCGTGCGCCAGGCGTGTTCACAGCGCGATGTGGCCATCTGCTGGCGTTGCACCAGGCTCTCGGGCAGGGCGTTCGATGCTTGCCATTCGCGCCGCATCTCGCGCAGGTTGGCGCGCTGCATGTCGTCCAGCGGTTCCTGTTCGGCACGCTTCAGCTGCTCAGGCAACTGGGGGTCGGTGCGCATGCGGTGCAGCAGGGCGGCCATTTCAGCCAGCGCGGCGGCGCGTGCTTCGTTGCCCTTGGGCGGCATGTTGGCGGCCTGGTCCCAGCCGGCGATGCTTTGCAGGTGGCCGAAGTGATGCATGCGCGTCCAGATGCCGGCAAGTTCGTCGTAGGCGGGGGTGGTCATGGCTGGGGGTGGCGAATGAGCATGGGGCGAATAGGCTTTGGGCGAATGGGCAAGCGACGGGGCAAGGGACGAATTGTGCGGCGCCTGGCCGCGGCTTGTCAGTGGCCCAGTTGGCCAGGGAAGACCCAGATCAAGGCCCCGGTCATGGTCAAGTAGCGCAAAAACTTGCCAATCGCCATGTAGCCCAGGCAGGGCCAGAAGGGCAGCTTCAGCCAGCCGGCCACGGCGCAAAGCGGGTCGCCCACACCCGGGAGCCATGACAGCAGGCAGGCCTTGGGGCCGAAGCTCTTCAGCCAGTCCAGCGCGCGCGCTTCCAGTTTGCGGTGCTGCGTGCGTTCGTACAGCTTCTCCATCCCCAAGCCCATCCACCAGCTGATGCCGCCGCCAATGGTGTTGCCGATGGTGGCAACGATGACCGCAGGCCAGAACAGTGTCGGGTCGAGCTTGACGAGCCCGAAGACGGCGAATTCAGAGCCTACTGGCAGCAGCGTGGCTGAGAGCAGAGACACCACGAACACCGTCGTCAGCCCGAATTCGGGCAGGGCCAACGCGGCAAGTACAGATTGCAACCAAGCTTCCATCGTCGGGCCGATTATTCGTCAAGGGGCGGGTGCCGGGCGGGGCCTCGGTTGGCGTCTCGGTTGGCGTCTCGGTTGGCGATAGGCCGCCGCTATACTTGCGCCTCATTTTTAAGCAGCATTTTCCGCATCAACGCGCCATGCAAATCGGTCCGATCGAACTTCCGAACCGCCTGTTCGTGGCCCCGATGGCGGGTGTCACCGACAGGCCGTTCCGCATGCTGTGCCGGCGCCTGGGTGCTGGTTATGCGGTCAGCGAAATGGTGACCAGCCAGCGTGCTTTGTGGACGTCGCTGAAGACTTCGCGCCGTGCCGACCACAGCGGCGAACCCGGCCCGATTGCCGTGCAAATTGCGGGTGTCGACCCGCAAGAGATGGCTGACGCAGCGCGCTACAACATCGACCGCGGCGCGCAGATCATCGACATCAACATGGGCTGCCCGGCCAAGAAGGTGTGCAACGTCTACGCCGGTTCGGCCCTGATGCAGAACGAGGCGCTGGCCATGGGCATCATCGACGCCGTGGTGGCGGCCTCTGCGCCATTGGGTGTGCCCGTGACGCTGAAGATGCGCACCGGCTGGTGTGCCACCGGCCGCAACGCGCTGACGCTGGCGCGTGCCGCCGAAAGCGCTGGCGTGGCGATGGTCAGCGTGCATGGCCGCACGCGTGAGCAGGGCTACAGCGGCCAGGCCGAACACGCCACCGTCGCAACGGTGAAGGCGGCGCTAAAGATTCCCGTCGTGGCCAATGGCGATATCGACACCCCCGAGCGCGCGCGCGATGTGCTTCGGCTGACCGGGGCAGATGCGGTCATGATCGGCCGTGCGGCGCAGGGTCGGCCCTGGATTTTTCGCGAAATCGCCTACTTCCTTGCCACCGGCCGACACCTGCCGCCGCCGCGCACGCTTGAAGTGCAGGGCTGGCTAATCGAGCACCTGCACGACCACTACAGCCTGTATGGCGAACACATCGGCGTGCGCAGCGCGCGCAAGCACATTGGCTGGGCGGTGCGCGCCTTGCCGGGCGGTGAGGCCTTTCGCAGCGCGATGAACACCCTGGACGACTGCCGGGCGCAGTTGCGCGCGGTGCAGATGTTCTTCGAAGACCTGGGCAGCCGGCATGTGTTGCTGCCCCAGGCTGCGGCGAACGGGGCCAAGGCCGAAGTTGCAGAAGTTGCAGAAGTTGCAGAAGAAGCGCTGGCTGCATGAGCCGAAAGCACATCGACGAATGCATCCGCGCCAGCGTGGAGCAGTACTTCAAAGACTTGCGTGGCGCCGAGCCTGGCGGCTTGCATGAACTGGTCATCCACGCCGTCGAGAAGCCCTTGCTCGACGTCGTGATGCGCCAAGCCGAAGGCAACCAGAGCAAGGCCGCTGAATGGCTGGGCATCAACCGCAACACCCTGCGCCGCAAGTTGCTGGACCACCGGCTGCTGAAGACTGACGAGCAGTGAGCAGCCGGTCCCCGCCGTGCCTTTTTCGAGCCCAACGCCCATGCCCCAGCTGACTGCATTGCTGTCTGTGTCTGACAAGACCGGCATCGTCGATTTCGCCCGCGCCCTGTCGGCCCTGGGCGTGGGCCTGCTCTCCACAGGGGGAACCGCAAGACTGCTGTCCGACGCGGGCCTGCCGGTCACGGAAGTGGCCCAGGTCACGGGCTTCCCCGAGATGCTGGACGGGCGCGTCAAGACCCTGCACCCCAGCATCCACGGCGGCTTGCTGGCGCGGCGCGACCTGCCTGAACATATGGCGGCGCTGGCCGAACACGGCATCCAGGCCATCGACCTGCTGGTCGTGAATCTCTACCCCTTCGCGCAGGCCACGGCGCGGCCTGACTGCACGCTGGAAGACGCGATCGAGAACATCGACATCGGTGGCCCGGCCATGCTGCGTGCGGCAGCCAAGAACTGGGCCGACGTGGTCGTGCTCATCGACCCGGCCGACTACCCCCGCGTGCTGGACGAACTGCGCGCCGGCGGCGTGCAGCGCAGTACGCGCTTCATGCTGGCCAAGAAGGTCTACGCCCATACGGCGGCCTACGACGGCATGATCACCAACTACTTGACAGCACTGCAGCCCGGAGCCGAAGACAGCACTGCTGCCGTGCCCGTGCGCGAGCCCTTCCCGGCGATCTACAACCTGCAGTTCACCAAGACGCAGGACATGCGCTACGGCGAGAACCCGCATCAAGCAGCTGCCTTCTACCGCGACGCCGGCGCGGCCGTACCCGGCCTGCTGGCCGGCTGGAGCCAGCTGCAAGGCAAGGCCCTTTCGTACAACAACATTGCCGACGCCGACGCCGCCTGGGAATGCGTCAAGAGCTTCGGCGGGCCGGCCTGCGTCATCGTCAAACATGCCAACCCCTGCGGCGTGGCGGTGGCTGACAGCGCTGCGGCCGCCTACGCCAAGGCGCTGCAGACCGACCCGACATCGGCCTTTGGCGGCATCATCGCCTTCAACCGTGCCTTCGACGGCGAGGCGGCTGAAAAGGTGCTCAAGCAGTTCGTCGAAGTCATCATTGCCCCGGCATTCACGCCTGAGGCGCGGGCCGTGTTTGCGGCCAGGCAGAACGTGCGCTTGCTTGAAGTGCCGGTGTCTGCGCACACCAATGCACTGGACTTCAAGCGTGTGGGCGGCGGGCTGCTGGTGCAGGGCAACGACAGCCGCAACGTCGGCCCGGGCGAACTGCGTGTCGTCACGCGCGCGGCACCCACGCCCGACCAGCTGGGCGACCTGCTGTTCGCGTGGAAGGTGGCCAAGTTCGTGAAAAGCAATGCCATCGTCTTCTGTGCCGGCGGCATGACCCTGGGTGTGGGTGCGGGCCAGATGAGCCGTATCGACAGCGCCCGCATCGCGTCGATCAAGGCCGGACATGCGGGCCTGAAGCTGGCTGGCTCGGCCGTGGCCAGTGATGCTTTCTTCCCCTTCCGCGACGGCCTGGACGTGGTGGTCGACGCAGGCGCGGCTTGCGTCATCCAGCCCGGCGGGTCGATGCGTGACGACGAAGTCATCCAGGCGGCCGACGAACGCGGCATCGCCATGGTCTTCACCGGCACCCGCCACTTCAGGCATTGACACCAGGACGGCCAAGCCATGCCCTTCGCGGACCGCCATACCGCTGCCATTGACGACATCGACCAGACGGGCCCGTGGTCGAAGTTCCGCATCGATGAGCCGCGAAAGTGCTTGGGCCTGCTGCGCGATTTGCGCGTCGGCGACATTGCCATGGTCCTGGGTGCGCCGCGCGGCCCGGCCATGGCCGTGACGCTGTGGGCGGTGGACGACCTTGCGGCGCGGCTGCACTTCAGCGCCGAAGCACTCACCCGCGGGATCGAAGATTTGATGGCCCGGCCAGGCCTCTGGGCGGCGGCCAACCTGGGCGGCGCGAAGCTGCAGTTCCCGGTCAATGGCTTGGTGGCGGGCGAATCACCGATGGCGCCAGGGCTGGGCGGCGGTGCGCGCATCGGGCTGCAAGCGGCCTTGCCCAGCCATGTCTACAGCCTGCCTCGGCGCAGCACACTGCGCTTGCGTCAGGGCCGGCACCGCGGACCGCGTCTGCGTTTCCGCCACCCCTTGGTTCCGGACACTGTGTTGTGGCTGTCCGCGCTGGACATCAGCGACGCCGGTTGTGCGCTGTGGAAGCCCGCCAGCGAACTGCCGCTGGTGCCAGGCGCGCGAATCGACGGCGTCGAGGTGCAGCTTGACGACGAAACCGTGTTTTTCGTCGACATCGTGGTGCAGCACGTCACGCGCCAGAGCAACGACCCCGACAGCGGCGCCCGCATAGGTTGCAGTTGGCACAACATGCCCAGCAGCGGCCGCGAGACGCTGGGGCGTTGGTTGCGTGCCGGCAGCGGGCCGAGCCCGTTCATCACCCTTTCACTTGGCTAGCCGCGCTGACCTGATGGGCTGGTTGCTGGCCTTCGTGGCCCGGCTCATCACCGGCGCCCAGGGCCATTGGCAGGGATGCCCGCCCAAGGCCGAACAGCGCATCTATTTCGCCAACCATCAAAGCCATCTTGATTGGGTGCTGATCTGGGCCGCGCTGCCGCATGAACTGCGCGCCGTCACGCGGCCCATCGCCGCGCGCGACTACTGGACGGCCACGCCCTTCAAGCAATGGATCACGAGCGCGGTCTTCAATGCGGTCTATGTCAGTCGCACCCGAACGGACGACCAGGACCCGCTCGAACCCCTGCTCGAAGCTTTGCGCAACGGCGATTCGCTGGTCATCTTTCCGGAAGGCACGCGCAGTGCCGGGGGCGAACCGCAGCCCTTCAAGAGCGGCCTGTTCCACCTGGCCGAGCAGTTCCCGGACGTCACTTTGGTGCCGGCCTGGATCGACAACGTCCAGCGTGTCATGCCCAAAGGCGAAGTCGTGCCCGTGCCCATCTTGTGCACCGTGACCTTCGGCACGCCCGTGAAGCTGCAGCCGGGCGAGGACAAGCGCAGCTTCCTTACCCGTGCCCGCGACGCCGTGCTGGCCGTGCGGCCACGCAGCCAATGACGCCGGCTGGCCCACGGGACATCTGAGATGCGCAACCTGCGTGACTTGACGGCCGATCAGCAGGTAGGTCTGTTGTTCCTGATTCTTTTCGGACTGCTCGTCCTGGCTTCAGTGACTGTGGCCTGGCTCGTGGCGCGGCAGGACGGGCTTGACGCCATGGGCCACCGGCGCCAGCGCCTGCTGCGCGACCTGCGTGCGTTGTGGATCGGGTCGCTGGTGTTCTGGCTGGCCTGGGTGTCCGGGCCCGTGGGTGCGACGCTGGCATTCGGGCTGATCTCGTTCTTCGCGCTGCGCGAGTTCATCACCCTGGCGCACACCCGGCGCGGTGACCACCGCAGCCTGCTGCTGGCTTTTTTCGTGGTGCTGCCCTTGCAATACATCATTGCCGGTGGCGAACACTTCGACCTCTTCACCGTCTTCGTGCCGGTCTATGTCTTCCTGGCCATCCCGGTGGCCAGTGCGCTGGCCGGCGACCCCGAACGCTTCCTGGAACGCAATGCCAAGATTCAGTGGGGCATCATGGTGTGCGTGTACGGCCTGAGCCATGCCCCGGCGCTGCTGCTGCTGCAATTTGGCGGTCTGCAAGGTCGTGGCGCCTTCTTGCTGTTCTTCCTGGTGATGGTGACGGTGACGGCTCAGTTGTCCCAGGAAGTGGCCAGCCGCTGGTTGCGCCGCCGCCCGGTGTCGCGCCAGATCGACCGCGATTTTTCCTACCGTGCCTGGATGGCTGGGGTGCTGGCGGCTGGCGTGGTGGGCGGCCTGCTCTTCTGGATCACGCCCTTCAAGCCCGGGCAGGCCCTGGTGATGGCCATGATTGCCGGCGGCGCCGGCACGATGGGCGAGTTCGTCATGAAGGCGCTGAAAAAAGACGCGGGTGTGCGCTACTGGGGCAACACCGCCAGCATCACCGGTGCGGTGGGTCTGCTGGACCGTGTGGCGCCGCTGTGTTTTGCCGCGCCGGTGTTCTTCCATTCGGTGCGTTGGTACTTTCAAATCTGATGAAGATTCTGGGTATCGACCCCGGCCTGCAGCGTACGGGCTTCGGCATCATCGAAGCCCAGGGCCAGCGCCTGGCCTATGTCGCCAGCGGCACCATCAGCACACTGGAAGCAGCGCGTGGCGACCTGCCTGGACGGTTGAAGATCATCTTCGACGGCGTGCGTGAAGTCGTCGAACGCTATGCGCCCGACGCTTGTTCGGTCGAGATCGTGTTTGTCAACGTCAACCCGCAGAGCACCCTGCTGCTGGGGCAGGCGCGCGGTGCCGCGTTGGCAGCGTTGGTCTCGGGCGGGTTGCCCGTGGCCGAGTACACCGCCCTGCAAATGAAGAAGGCCATCGTCGGCCACGGTCTGGCCAGCAAGGCGCAGGTGCAAGAAATGGTCAAGCGCTTGTTGGCGCTGAACGCGTTGCCGGGCAAGGACGCAGCCGACGCGCTGGGCCTGGCCATCACCCATGCCCATGCCGGCGCTTCGTTCGATGCCCTGGGGCGCGGTGCTGACCTGCAGCGGCGCCAGCATGCCCAGTACCGCAAGGGCCGAACTTACTGAGATTGTTGCCGTGGCCCGCTGTTTTCAGTGGCAGTCACCAGAGTCATCGCGGACTGAAATGCACTGCAGACTGGGCCCTCAGGGCTGTATCTTTGCGGTAGCCAACGGCCCTATGCCGTCGTTCGGTTCTCGTCTACTGCGGACATGCGGCGCGGACCCTCCGGGATGTCTCCGTTGTCCCTGGGCTGCGTCAGCCGGCTGGCCCCCTCCGCTCATGTCCTCCGAACTGGGCTGCGCCCAGTTCTCCCCCTTTACTTCGCTGCGGGGGCCACCCGACTGCCGCAGCCCGGCACCATCTCGGCGCGCGACGGTAGCGCGCGAACACTGTTGCCGCAAAGGCGGGCTTGGCTTGGCTGCGGCGCGCACGAGATGCGCCGAGAAGCGCAGGGCCCGCGGCCTCGCGCGCAGCGCGAGTTGTGAACTGACTCATCGCGGGTGTTTGAGCGCAGAGAGCGAAGCGAACGAAGCGAGTTCCGCGATGGGGCCGCGGGAACGAGCATCGCAGGGAAGTCGGCGCAACGCGCCGACCGCCGAACATAAGCGCCGCAGCCAAGCCCAGCCCGCCTTTGCATTGGGACCAAGCCAGCAAGCGAAAAACATTGAACGGACAGACGAACGAACGACCGTCCGCAAAGGGCCGAAATCAGCCATCACGCCCCGCGCCTTGGCAGCCAGTCACGCAGCACCGCCCGCACCGGCGAAGCATCCGCCGTCATCAGCTTCAGCGGCAGCGCAATCAGTTCATAGTCGCCTTCGGGCACTTCGTCCAGCACCAGGTTTTCCAGCACGCGCAGCCCGCGGCGGCGGATGACTTGGTGGCTGTCCAAAGTCTTGCTGCTGGCAGGGTCGATGCTGGCGGTGTCTATGCCGATCAGTTGTACGCCCAGATCGGCCAGGTGTTCCACGGTCTGCGCCGCAAAGGCCGACAGGTGGGGATCCCAGTGGTGAACCGGGGCCTGCCTGTAAGTGCGGACCAGCACGCGTGCCGGCAGGCCGTTCAGGGCGTGGGCGATGTGCTGCAGCTGCACCAGCGGCCCGCAAGCAATGGCGTGGATAACGCGGCAGCGGCCGAGATAGGGTGCCAGGTCCAACGCGCCAATCGCGGCACCGGCATCGTCGTAATGCAGTGGCGCGTCGGCATGGGCGCCGGTGTGCGGGCTCAGCGTCAAGGTGCTCACGTTCACGGGGCAGCCGGGGCCGATGCGTGCCGGCCAGGCCATGGCGTACGCAGCGTCGCCTGGAAAGACCGGGCTGCCCGCCTGCACGGGCGGCGAGATGTCCCAGAGGCGGGCAGTGGCTGGGCTCATGCGGCAAATCATAGCCGCGCGTCGCATTTGGTTGACAACTAAACTATCTGGCC
>JBBQAW010000080.1:0-14024 GCA_038316815.1 Burkholderiales bacterium | reverse complement strand
GGCCTTGCGCGTCGCGCGCCAGTTCCGTGGCGATGAGCGTGTCGATACCGAAGAGCGCGGCAATGGGGCGTGTGACGAAGTCGTTCGTGGCCGTGACGACGGCCATTAGGTCGCCCTGTTCGCGGTGGCTGTCAACCAGCCGCAGCGCGGCAGTGTGCAATTCGGGCCGCACCACCTGGTCGATGAAGCGGGTCTGCACTTCTGCCAGTTCTGCTGCCGACCGGTCCCGCCAGGGGCTGGTGGCAAAGTCGACGTAGGCCGCCATGTCCAGCCGGCCAGCTTGGTAGTCGGCATAGAACGCATCGTTGCGCTGGCGATGCAGGGCGCCGTCGGCCCAGCCGATCTGAATCAGGAATTCGCCGAAGGCGTGGTCTGAATCATGGGGCAGCAGCGTGCCGTCCAGGTCGAACAAGGTCAGGTTCATGCGGTGGTGGTCTCGTCAGGCTGGGGGGCCAGTTCGGGTTCGGCCAGCAGCGCGCGCACCAAGGGCACGGTGATGTGGCGGCCATGAACCAGGCCGTAGGCATCCAGTGCGTCCAGCAGGCGCATGAGGTAGCCCAGATTGCGTTCGAAGCGGGTCAGCAGGTAGTCCAGCACTTCGTCTGGCAACAGCAGGCCGCGGTGGTCGGCCTGGCGGCGCAAAACGGCGCGGGTTTCGGCGTCACCCAAGGTCTGCAGGGCCAGCACATGGCCCCAGGCCAGGCGGCTTTTCAAGTCTTCACGCAGCGCCAGGTCAACCGGGGGCAGGCGGCCGGTGGCAGCCACCTGCGTGCCGTGCGCGGCAGCTTCGACAAAGAGCGCAAAGGCGGCGTGCTGTGCTGGCCCGTCCAGCATGTCGCACCGGTCGATAACGACCGAGTGCCAGTCTGGCGACCAGTGCCAGGGCTGGGGCGTGGCGGCATCGAACCAGCCCACCGCCAGGCCTGCTGCCTGCAGGCGTTGGCTTAACGCCCGCAGCAGGTGGGTCTTGCCGGCCCCGGCGGGGCCCCACAAGTACAGCGGCGCGGGCGCAGCGGGCGAAGCAGCCAGCGGGCCGGCATCTGCCAACGCCAACAACTGGGCGCAGGCCGCGCCATTGGGGCCCGCCAGGAAGTTGTCGAATGTCGGTTCGGCCAACGGGCCGATGGCCAGCGGAATCTGCTTCATCGTTCTTCAGCGCGCACGGCCCGTTGCGCGGGCAATGCGGGCCTGCCAGGAAGCTAACTGCTGCTGCATGCGGTCGGCGTCTTCGGCCCCCGGGCGTTGCAGCAAATACTGCTGCAGGCTGTCGGACGCGGCTTCCAAGCGGCCCAGTTCGCCCAGCACCAGGGCCAGGTCGCGGCGTTCGTCCCAGGCCTGCGGCAGCAAGGTCACCAGGCGCTGCATCACCGCTGCCAGGCGCGGGCGGTCGCCTACGCGGCGGTGGATTTCTTTCAGATTGCGCAAGAGGCGGGCGACGACGTCGCGCGGCTCGGCGGCCTGCAGGTACAAGCCCAGCGGCACTTCGTTGTCGCCCGTCAGCCCGAAGCGGCGGCGGAACGGGGCCAGCCGGTCTTCGAGTTCGTCGCGCGACAGGGTCTGGCCGCTGAAGGGGTCGAGGATGACTTCACCCCGCGGCATGCGCAGCTTGACCAGAAAGTGGCCGGGGAAGGACACACCCTGCGCCTGCATGCCCAGCTGGTTGGCGATCTCGATGTAGATCACCGCCAGCGTGATGGGGATGCCGCGGCGCGTTTTCAGCACTTCGTGCAGGTAGCTGTTGCGCCGGTCGTGGTAGTCGTTGACGTTGCCGGCGAAACCCAGTTCGCGGAAGAAAAAAGTATTGAGCAAGCGCAGGGTTTGCAGAGGCGCGGCGTCGGCCGGCAGGCGGCGGCGCAGGCGTTCGGCCAAGGCGTCGATCTGCGCCAGCACGCCCTGAGTGTCGAGCCTGGGCTCGTCGTCCTGGCCCACGGCGACGGCAGCTTCTGTTACCGACAAGCTGGCGTCGTCAGCCACCAGGGCAGCGAAATATTCCAGGGCTGTGGGCGCAGCGAAGTTCAGGGTTCCAGACATGCTATTCAGTGTAGGTCAGCCCAGGCGCACAAACTGCCGCGGACGCAGCCCCAGCGCCGCCAACACCGCAAAGTACAGCAGCGCCACGCCGCTCAGCACCGCAGCCGCCGCACCCGCGCGCGTGCCCCAGGCCGATTGCAAGCCCACCCAGTCAACGCCGCGCGCTGCGGCTGCCAGGCCCAGGCCCAGCAGCACATTGGCCACCAGCACTTGCCCGAAAAAGCGCGCCCAGCCCGGCCGCGGGCTGAACGCGCCGCTGCGCAACAGCCCCGCCAGCAGCAAACCCGCATTGACCATGGCCCCCAGGCCAATCGACAGGGCCAGCCCGGCATGACCCAGCCAGGGCACGAACACCAGGTTCAGCGCCTGCGTGGCCAACAACACGCCGATCGCTATCTTGACGGGCGTGCGGATGTCCTGCTGCGCATAGAACGCTGGGGCCAGCACCTTGATGGCGACCAAGC
This sequence comes from Burkholderiales bacterium, assembly GCA_038316815.1. GTDB lineage: Bacteria > Pseudomonadota > Gammaproteobacteria > Burkholderiales > Burkholderiaceae_C > Rubrivivax. The sequence continues at coordinate 11,529 of JBBQAW010000080.1, read as the reverse complement.
CCAGCAGGCCGACGCCGTAGCCCTGCAGCGCCCGCACCGTCATCGCCAGGTCGTTGCTGCTGAACGCGCCGTAGTGGTAAAGCACCGCCACCAAGCCGGTGGGGAAGATCAACAGCGCCAGCGCGCAGGGCAAGGCCAGCAGCAGCACCAGGCGCAAGCCCCAATCGACCATGTCGGAAAAACCTTCGGCGTCCTGCCGTCCCTTGGCGGCCGACAACTGCGGCAGCAGCACGACGCCCAGGGCCACGCCCAGCAATGCGGTGGGGAACTCCATCAGCCGGTCGGCATAGGTCAGCCAGGACACCGCGCCCACGGCGACGTGTGACGCGATCTGGGTGTTGATGAGCAGAGAAATCTGCGCCACCGACACCCCCAGCAAGGCCGGCGCCATTTGCCGCAGCACCTTGCGTGTGCCCGGGTGGCGCCAGGCGCGCGCGACGCTGGAGGGCAACAGGCCCACGCGCGGCACGCGGCCGATGCGGGCCAGGGCCGGAATCTGCACCGCCGCCTGCAGCACGCCGCCCAGCATGACACCCGCAGCCAGCGCGTAAATGGGCTCGATACCCTGGCTCTTGAAGTAAGGCGCGCCCCAGGCCGCCGCGGCGATGACGCTGATGTTCAGCAGCACCGGTGTGATGGCCGGCACGGCAAAGTGCTTCCAGGTATTCAAAATCCCAGCGGCGAGCGCCACCATCGACATGAAGCCGATGTACGGAAACATCACCCGCGTCATGAAAACGGCCGAGTCGAAATTCTGCAGTCCCGAACCCATGGCCCAGACCAGGGCCGGAGCGGCCACCACGCCCACCACGCAGGTGCCCAGCAGGGCCCAGGCCAACAGGGTGGCCACGGCGTCTATCAAGTCGGCAGCGGCGGCGTCGCCATCACGCTGCCTGGTCGCGGCCATCAGCGGCACAAAGGCCTGCGAGAACGCGCCCTCGGCAAAAAGACGCCGAAAAAGGTTAGGAATGCGGAAGGCGACGTTGAAAGCGTCAGTGGCTGCGCTGGCGCCAAAAGTGGCGGCGATGATCTGTTCCCGCACCAGACCGGTGATACGGGAGACCAGGGTCAGCAGCGAGACGGTGGAAGCGGCCTTGAGGAGGTTCAATCGACGCAGTATAGAGGGCGCTCTGGCGGCTACAGGCCCGCTTGTTTGGTAAGCGCAGCCCGCCTGCTATACTCGATGGTCTTTGTTATTCACACCCTAAAACAGCAGCATGGCCACCTCGTCCAAAGCCAAGAAAAAAACAGTCCGCCTCGCATCGGGCCGCAAACGCGCACGCCAAGACGTGGTGCTCAACGCCGCCAATACGTCGCTGCGCTCACGGTTTCGCACCGTGGTGAAGAACGTCGTGAAGGCGGTGGCAACAGGCGACAAAGCCAAGGCCACAGAAACCTTCAAGTCCGCCCAGAGCGTGATCGACTCTGTTGCCGACAAGGGCGTGTTTCACAAGAACAAGGCTGCGCGTCTTAAGAGCCGCCTGTCGGCCAAGGTCAAGGCGCTGGCTCTTTCGGCCTCAGCCTGAGTTTTTCCCGGCGCTTCGCCGGGAAAACTGCCAGGGCGGACTACAAACCAAAGCCCGCGCTTGCGGGCTTTTTGTATTGGTGGTCGGTGAAGCGATTCAGGCAGACTCGATATCAACGATCTTGAGTTCGTTGTCGCGCGCGAAGCTCATCACGAAGTCCCAGGCCATCGGTTCAATGTCGCGAAGTGCCTCGTTGACCAGCACGCACTTCACACCGTCCACCACCTGCGGCACGCAGTAGGGCGAATAGCCGATATAAGCCGCTTTGCCGCCCAGACCACCTGCCGGTCGAAAACTAGACATGGCACCGGCCAGGCGTTCAGCCCAATCACTGGGGCGGAACGTGCGGCCCTGCAAGGTGATGCCCTGGATGTAACAGCGGCGTGGTGAAGAAGCGGTCATCAGTGGCGCAATGGTGCGCATTGGCGGATTCACCCTCATTGTGCCTTGCCGGTGCTGCAATGCAGCATAGAGTCGTCGCAACCGGGGGCGACCTTAGAATGTTCAACGCCGGGACGTGACGCACGAGTCATTGCCCGGCTTTTTCATCTGCCGCTGGCCCCGTCTGTCGAAAGGCACACCTTCATGAACGCTCCAGACCCCCTACAAGCGCTTGCGCGCACCCCCCCGGCGCCTGCGCGCCCCATGCCGCACGTGCTGAACACCTATGGGCGCCTGCCCATTGCGCTGTCGCATGGCAAAGGCTGTTGGTTGTGGGACACCGCCGGCAAGAAATACCTGGACGGTCTGGGCGGCATTGCGGTCAACACCCTGGGCCATGCCCACCCGAAGCTGGTGCCGGCACTGCAGGACCAGGTGGCCAAGCTCATCCACACCAGCAATTACTACGAAATTCCGCTGCAGGAAGAGCTGGCGGCCAAGCTGTGCGAAATCTCGGGCCTGGACGGCGCGTTCTTCTGCAATTCCGGCCTCGAAGCCAATGAAGCGGCGCTGAAGATCGCGCGTAAGTTCGGGCATGACAAAGGCATCGACCGGCCCGAGGTCATCGTCTATGAGCGCGCTTTCCACGGCCGCAGCATCGCCACGCTTTCGGCCACCGGCAACTTGAAGGTGCAGGCCGGCTTCGGGCCTCTGGTCGAAGGCTTCGTGCGCGTACCGTTGAACGACCTGGCCGCGGTGGAAGCCGTGGCGCACAGCAACCCCAATGTGGTGGCAGTCTTCCTTGAAACCATCCAGGGCGAAGGCGGCGTCAACCCCGCGCGCTGGGAATACCTGCAGGGGCTGCGCAAGCTGTGCGACGCGCAAGGCTGGCTGCTGATGCTCGACGAAGTGCAGTGCGGCATCGGCCGCACCGGCAAATGGTTTGCGCACCAGTGGGCCGGCATCCTGCCCGACGTCATGCCCCTGGCCAAGGGCCTGGGTTCGGGCGTGCCCATCGGCGCCGTGGTCTGCGGCCCGCGCGCGCTGAACGTGCTGGGGCCGGGCAATCACGGCACCACCTTCGGCGGCAACCCGCTGGCCATGCGCGCCGGCATCGAAACCCTGCGCATCTGCGAAGAAGACGACCTGCTGGCCAACGCCGCGGCCGTGGGCGAAGCACTTCAGGCCGGGCTGCGCCATGAACTGGCCGGGCTGGCCGGCGTGGTGGAAGTGCGCGGCGCCGGACTGATGATCGGCATTGAACTCAACCGCCCCTGCAGCGTGCTGCTGGGCCGCGCGGCCGAGGCCGGGCTGATGATCAGCGTGACCGCAGACCGCGTCATCCGCATCGTGCCGCCGCTGATCCTGAACTACGAGGAAGCGGCCAAGATCGTTGCCATTCTCTGCCCGCTGATACACGCCTTCCTGGCCGAAAAATGAAACCGGGCGCGTCGCTGGTCAAGCATTACCTGCAGTTCAAAGACCTGCGCGCCGAGGAATACGCCTACCTGCTGGAGCGCACGCGCATCATCAAGACGCGCTTCAAGAACTACGAGCGTTACCAGCCCCTGGTCGACCGCACGTTGGCCATGATCTTCGAGAAGGCCAGCACGCGCACGCGCGTCAGCTTCGAGGCCGGCATGTACCAGATGGGCGGCTCGGTGGTCAATCTGACCACGGGCGACAGCCAGTTGGGCCGGGCCGAGCCAGTGGAAGACAGCGCGCGCGTCATCAGCCGCATGGTCGACATCGTGATGATCCGCACCTTCGAGCAAGCCAAGCTGGAAGGATTTGCGGCCAACTCGCGCGTGCCGGTCATCAACGGGCTGACGAACGAATACCACCCGTGCCAGATCCTGGCCGACATCTTCACCTACATTGAGCACCGCGGCAGCATCGCCGGCAAGGTGGTGGCCTGGGTCGGCGATGGCAACAACATGGCCAACACCTGGCTGCAGGCGGCCGAGACCCTGGGCTTCACCGTGCATGTCAGCACCCCGAGCGGCTACGAAGTCGACCCGGCTGTGGCCGGCGTGCGCGACACGCGCTGCTACAAGGTCTTCAACCACCCGCTGCAGGCCTGTGAAGGCGCGCACCTGGTCACCACCGACGTCTGGACCAGCATGGGCTTCGAGGCCCAGAACGACGAACGACGCAAGGCCTTCGTCGACTGGTGCGTGGACGAAGACATGATGGCTGTGGCCCAACCCGACGCGCTGTTCATGCACTGCCTGCCCGCGCATCGCGGCGAAGAAGTGACGGCCGAAGTCATCGACGGCCCGCAAAGCGTGGTCTGGGATGAGGCCGAGAACAGAATGCACGTGCAGAAGGCGTTGATGGAGTACCTGCTGCTGGGCCGTATCGGCTGAAGCCGCAAGGGCGACGCTTGACACCCTGTCGGCGTTGGCGTTGACGCTGGCGCCAGACCTCTTGTCCACGCGCTCCCCAACGAACCAGCGCTCAGAGCGCTGAGAGTTTTCGAGCGTGACCGAGCAGCGCGTCAAAAGGTGTCCGACTTAGGCGCAAAGCACAGCCATAGCTCGGGCTATGGCGCGCATTTGCAACGACGAGCGGGCGTCTTTTGGCGTGATGAGTGGGCATGATCGAAAGACTCTCAGCCTCTCAGTCGCCGCGCACCACACCTTCGCGCCGCGGGTCGGCAGCGCCGAACCAGCCGGTGGGCGTGCGCTGCAGGCCGTGCAGGCCGCTGGGCAACTCCAGCTCCACCACCTCATGCCCCAGCGCCCGCAGGGCTGCTGCCGTGGCCGGCGGGAAGCGCCCCTTTTCCAGCAGCACCGAGCCGCCCACGGCGGCCACATGCGCGCCATCGATGGCGCGCTGCAAGTCCTGCCTACCCACCAGGGTGGCCAGCAGAGTGCGGGCGACGAAGTGCGGAATCAGTGGCCCGCCTGGCGAACCCAGCACCATCACCAGCTCGCCACTGCTGCGGTCGAAGACCAGGGTCGGGCTCATGCTCGAACGGGGGCGTTTGCCGGGCTGCAGACGGTTGGCAACCGGCCGTCCCTGGATGTCGGTGGGTGACAGGCTGAAATCGGTAAGCTGGTTGTTCAGGATGTAGCCGCCTGTCAGACCCAGGCCCAGACCCAGGCCCAGGCCGGCCCCCGCCCCCGCCCCCGGCCCCGCCCCCGCGCCCGCGTCAAGGCGGCTCCCGCCGTCGGCCAGCAGCCGGGCGCCGAAAGCGGCCTCCACGCTGGTGCTCAGGGCCACGGCATGTCCGCTGCTGTCGACGATGCTGATGTGGCTGGTGCCCTGCTCAGGCTGTTCAGGCATCGGGGCAAAAGCCAGGGTCGGGTCTTGCGGCCCGCCAGGCTGGCCAGCCGGCGCATGGGCCATTCGGCCAGGGCCGATGAGGGTGGCGCGCTGTTGCAGGTAGTCCGGCTCCAGCAGGCTGCGCCAGTCGCCAGCTGGAGCGGGCACGAAGTCCGGGTCGGCAACGTACTGCGCGCGGTCGGCCCAGGCCAGGCGGCTGGCCTCCACGTACAGGTGCAGGGTCTGCGGGCCGGCAGGCACGGCAGCGGCCAGCGCGGCCACGGCCTGCGGCGCACCGGGCACGCTGGCGGGTACGGCATCGAGCAGGCCCAGCAGTTGCATCAGGGCCAAGTGGCCGCTGGAAGGCGGCGGAAAACCGCAGACGCGCCAGCGGTCGCGCCAGTCGGTACAAATCGCTTCACGGCGCAGCGCGCGGTAGCTGGCCAGGTCGGCCGCCACCATGGCGCCAGGCACGGCGTGAGAGCGAACGCGCGCGATCAGATCGTCGGCCACCGGCCCTTGCTGAAGCGCTGCCGCACCTTGTGCGGCCACGGCGCGAAGCACGCTTGCCAGCGCCGGATTGCGCAGCCAGTGGCCCACCGGGTGCGGCTGGCCATCTGCGGCATAGAAGTAAGCGCGGGCCTTTGGGTCCTGGCGCAGGTGAATGTTGGACTGCAGCAGGGTGTGCAGCCGTTCACCGAGCGGGAACCCCTGCTCGGCCAGGCGGATGGCCGGCTCGAACAATTGCGCCCACGGCAAAGCGCCATGTTCACGGTGGGCAGCCTGCAACATCGGCAGCACGCCCGGCACGCCCACGGCGCGCCCGCCGAAGATGGCATCGGCCGGCGACACCGGCTCGCCATCGGGGCGCAGAAAGGCGCGCGGGTCGGCGGCTTCAGGCGCAGTCTCACGCCCGTCCCAGGCCTGCACGCTGCGGCCGTCCCAGTGCAGGAGCAAGGCGCCGCCGCCAATACCGCTGGACTGCGGCTCGACCAGGCTCAACACGGCCTGCACAGCCACCGCCGCGTCGATGGCACGCCCGCCAGCCCGCAGCATGGCCAGGCCGGCATCGGCGGCCAACGGGTGCGCTGCTGCCACCGCCTGGCGCGTGAACGACCAGCCCGCCTTGGCCGTGCTGCGCGAAGCACCTTCGGCCGCAAAACTGGCTGGGTCGGGCTTGCTGGCTGCAGGCAGCGATATCGGCCCCGACGCTGCGCATGCCGCCAGCGCAGCAATGCACACCAGGGCCGCAACCCGCTTGCCCCAGCGTGGGCCCGAACGGCTACCCGGCCTCACGCCGGGCCAGACACTTCGGGTCCAGTTCTGGGCCGGCTTGCGGCCTTGAAGAAGGCTTTCATCGCTGCTGGCCCGCCCCAAACTACATCAGCAGCGGCACACCGGTCTTGGCCTGCAGTTCTTCGGCCGTCACCCCCGGGGCGAGTTCGACCACCTTCAGCCCTTGCGGGGTGACGTGCATCACAGCCAGGTCGGTGACGATCTGGTTGACCACCCCCACACCGGTCAGCGGCAGCGTGCATCGCGGCAGGATCTTCAGATCGAAGCTGCCGTCCTTCTTGCGCGCCACGTGCTCCATCAGAACGATGACGCGCGCCACGCCGGCCACCAGGTCCATGGCGCCGCCCATGCCCTTGACCATCTTGCCGGGAATCATCCAGTTCGCCAGGTCGCCCTTCTCGCTGACCTGCATCGCGCCCAGGATCGACAGGTCGATCTTGCCGCCGCGAATCATCGCGAAACTGTCGTGGCTGCCGAAGATGCTGCTGCCCGGGATGGTGGTGACGGTCTGCTTGCCGGCGTTGATGAGGTCGGCGTCGACTTCGTCTTCAGTCGGGAAAGGGCCGATGCCCAGCATGCCGTTTTCGCTTTGCAGCCAGACTTCGATGTCGGCCGGCACGAAGTTGGCCACCAGGGTGGGCAGGCCGATGCCCAGGTTGACGTAGTAGCCATCGTGCAGTTCATGGGCCGCGCGGGCGGCCATCTGGTCGTGGGTCCAGGGCATGGTCAAGCTCCGTTCTGCTCGGTCAGGGTGCGCTTCTCGATGCGCTTCTCAGGATTGGCGTTCAGCACGATGCGGTCGACATAGATGCCCGGCAGGTGCACGGCATCGGGATCGATCTCGCCCTTCTTGACGATGTGCTCGACCTCGACGACGGTGAGCTTGCCGGCCATGGCCGCTGCGGGGTTGAAGTTGCGTGCCGTCAGACGGAAGACCAGGTTGCCCGATTCGTCGGCCTTCCAGGCCTTGACCAGCGAGACGTCGGGCACCAGCGCACGTTCCATCACGTAAGTGTGGCCGTCGAATTCACGCAGTTCCTTGCCCTCGGCCACGACCGTGCCCACGCCGGTGCGCGTGAAGAAGGCCGGGATGCCGGCACCGCCAGCGCGCAGCTTTTCCGCCAGCGTGCCCTGGGGCGTGAACTCCAGTTCCAGTTCGCCGGCCAGGTACTGACGTTCAAATTCCTTGTTCTCGCCCACATAGCTGCTGATCATCTTTTTGATCTGCCGTGTCTCCAGCAACTGGCCCAGGCCGAAGCCGTCGACGCCGGCGTTGTTGCTGATCACCGTCAAATTCTTGGCGCCGCTGTCGCGCAGCGCGGCAATCAGGGCTTCAGGGATGCCACACAGACCAAAACCGCCGACGGCCAGCAATTGCCCGTCCTGAACGATGCCGGCCAGCGCGGCGGCGGCGCTGGGGTAAACCTTCTTCATGCCATGCACTCCGGGAGTAAAAAAACGATGGGGTTGAGCTGGATTGCAACGGCCAGTAGCGTACTACGGCCATCGCCGCGCACCGCGCCGAGTCGCCACCTGCGACCTGGCCAAATACACAAACCACCCGCCATCGCGCCATACTCAAGTCGGGGACCGCGGCTTGTGCACGGCCTAAGATTTCAGATTCAGCACTTTGGCCTGGCCGATGACTCATCGTGCCTGCCCTCGGGGGCTGCACACCGGGGCATGGCATGGAAACGCTGTCGCACAGCCTCGAATCATTGGGCTCCTTCTTGAGCTCGTTCCTGGGGCCGTTTGCGCCCCGGCTGCTGGCTGCGCTGGCCATCCATGACGAAGGCCGCGGCTTCGACGTACAAGCCGAACGACCCGGGCACTTCGGCGTTGGAAACATGCGCGAGCGAGCCGCCGAACTCGGCGCCAAGTTCCTGCTGGAAAGCGCCCCGCAAGGCGGCACACAGATTCAAATCGACCTGAGCTGGGAGGCTTGCTGACATCATGGAACCTGTACAAAGACCCGTTATCCGCGTCTTCGTCGTTGACGACCACCCGATGATTCGCCATGGCCTGGCCGCCATGGTGCAGGCCGAACGCGAAATGCTGTGGGTGGGCGAAGCCGCCAGCGGCGAAGACGCCCTGCGCATGGCTCCGACGCTCAAGCCAGACGTCGTGCTGATGGACCTGGTCATGCCGCAGATGGACGGCATTGCCACCATTGCCGCGCTGCGCCCGCTGCTGCCCAGCGCACGCTTCGTGGTCCTGACCAGCTTGCTGGAGCCGACCGAGGTCAAGCGCGCACTCGACGCCGGGGCGTCCAGCTTTCTGCTGAAGAACGCTTCGGCGCAGGAACTGATCACCGTCATCCGCGCTACCGCTTCAGGCCACCGCGTGCTGGCCCCGGAAGTCACCGACGCCCTGGCGGCTGGTGAAAAGCGCGCCAGCCTGGGTTCGGACCTGACGGCCCGTGAACGCGAACTGCTGGCCCTGATGGCCCGCGGCCTGAGCAACCAGGAGATCAGCAACCGCCTGGCCATCGCGATGCCGACGGTGAAATTCCACGTTACCAACATCCTGGCCAAGCTGCACGCCGACAACCGCACCGAAGCCGTGCTGACGGCGCTGCGGCACCGCCTGGTCGCCTTGGATTGAGAGCCGCGAGACAAGGCGCCTGCCGATGCGCCCCACTTCTCGTGCCCCGATTCTTGCGCCGCGATACACCTGCTTACACGTTAAGTCCCCTAACCCGACCAAAGGTCTGGGTGCCCCCCATCCCCAAGACGGTGACAGGCCAGGCGCCCAGCCCCAGCATCCTGCCAGCGCTTGCAAAGCAGACACCAGGGGATTCAGGCATGACCGGCTATTTCCAACTTATCGAAGGCGGCGACGGTGCCTTCATGTTCACACTGCGCGCTGGCAACCACGAAACCGTGTTGACCAGCCGGGTTTTCTGGAGCCGCCAGTCGGCGCTGGACGGTGTGGCGCTGCTGCGCAGCCAGTCGCAGCGCCCAGAGTGCTATGCCCGCCACACCGACCCCGACGGCCGTCAGTGGTTCGAGGTGCTGGACGAAAGGCAGCACACCCTGGGTCGCAGTGAACCCTACGGCAGCCGTTCGGGCTTGGCTGCGGGCATGGCATCGGTCAAGCGAAACAGCCTGGCCACGGGCTTTCGCGGCCTGGTACGCCGCGCCAACGTCGCCCAGCTGGCCCAGCCTTTCCGGCCGCTGGCAGCTTCTTGGTCGTCAGCAGCGAAATCGCGGCTTCTGACAGAGGCCTGAACCGCATGGCCGGCACAATGCCGGCCATGATCACACTGCACCATCTCGAGAATTCCCGCTCCCAGCGCGTGCTGTGGCTGCTGGAAGAACTGGGCCTGCCCTACCAGGTCAAGCGCTATGCGCGTGACCCGAAAACCATGCTGGCCCCGCCCGAACTGGCGCGCGTGCATCCACTGGGCAAGTCGCCAGTGATCACGGACGACGCTGCGCAACCGGCCATCACGGTGGCTGAATCGGGTGCCATCGTCGAATACCTGATCGACACCTATGGCGCCGGCCGCCTGCGCCCGGCCGCGGGCACGCCCGAGGCGCGGCGTTACACGTACTGGCTGCATTTCTCTGAAGGCAGCCTGATGCCGCCGCTGCTGATGAAGCTGGTCTTCGACAAGGTGCGCAGCGCGCCAGTGCCGTTCTTCATCAAGCCGGTCGTCAAGGGCATTGCCGACAACGTGACGAAAAGCTTCATCGCCCCGAACCTGACGCGGCTGCTCGACTTCATGGAAACCGAATTGGCCAGCCGCCCGTGGTTTGCCGGCGCCGAATTCAGCGCCGCCGATATCCAGATGAGCTTTCCGCTTGAAGCCGCTGCGGCCCGGGGCGGGCTGAACGCGTCGCGACCGCGCTTGATGGACTGGTTGGCCCGCATCCATGCCCGGCCCGCGTATCAGCGTTCGCTGAAGGCGGGCGGGTCGTATTCGATGGCGTTCTGACAGGCGCTATCTGCCCGGGCCCGGGTCTGGGCCCGAGTCAGGCACGACGCGCAGCACGCGCCCGGCGGGGCTGTCGGTCAGCAGGTACAGCGCGCCGTCGGGGCCGGCGCGAACGTCGCGGAATCTCTCACCCAGTTCGGTGAACAGAATCTCTTGTTTTCCGGGCGCGCCGGGCGCAGCAGATGCGGCGTTTGGCAGGGGCACACGCCGCACGCTGCGTTCTTTCAGCGCAGCCACAAACAGGCTGCCGCGCCAGGCCGGAAACAGCGTCGCGTCGTAGTACGCCAGACCCGCCGGAGCAATGGACGGCGTCCAATCCAGCAGCGGCGGGCTGATGCCGGGCAGCGTGCGGTAAGGCGTGATGCGTGCCCAGGTGTAGTCGACCCCGCCCGTGGTGACGGGCCAGCCGTAGTTCGCGCCGGGCTGGATGTGGTTGAGTTCGTCGCCGCCACGGGCGCCGTGTTCGTGGGCATACAGCTGCCCGCCCACCTGCACCAGGCCTTGTGGGTTGCGGTGGCCCAGGCTGTAGATCTCCGGTCGCACGCCAGCGCGGCCAACGAAGGGGTTGTCGCTCGGCACCTGCCCGTCGGTGCGGATGCGCAGCAACTTGCCCAGGTGCGTGCCCAGGCGCTGGGCGTCGGTGCGTTCCTGATTGCCGTCGCCCATGCCCACCACCAGGGTGCCGTCGGGCAGGAAGGCCATGCGCCCGCCGAAATGCTGGGTGCCGGCCTTGGACGGCTGGGTGCTGAGGATCGGTGTCACGTCCAGCAACTGCCAACCGTCGAAACGTGCGCGCACCACGCGCAATTGGTTCGACGCCACCGTACCGTGGGCAAACGACAGGTAGAGCAGCCCGTTGCTGGCAAAACCCGGGTCGAGCACGAGGTCGAACAAGCCAGCCTGGCCCTGTGCCAGCACCGGCGGTAAGCCAGGCACGGGGTCGGGGCGCAGCACCGGCTGGCCGCTGCTACCGGGTTCGATCAGGCGCAGCCGGCCCGGGCGTTCTGTCACCAGCATGCGCCCGCCGGGCAAAAAGGTCAGGGCCCAGGGGTGGTCCAGACCGCTGGCGACGGTTTCGATGCGAAAAGTCTGAATGCTTGAATCAGCGGCGCGCGC
>JBBQAW010000079.1:0-14058 GCA_038316815.1 Burkholderiales bacterium | reverse complement strand
CTGCGGATCGCTGGCCGGCGTGGCGGGGAAGTTCGGCCGGCGGCGTGCGGCCGGGATCTTTGATGCCGGCAGCGTGATCAGGCCCTGCGCATGCATGCGCAGCAGTGCCACGCGACAGGTCATGTCCTTGAGCTCGCCGTTGGGCTTGAACCACCCGAACAGTTCGCACAGCCGGCGCGACAGGGGCGAGCGCAGGAGATTGGGCTCTTGCGCGATGAGCTCCCGGATCGTCTGGATATCGGCGGGGCTGAAGTCCCTGCCGCAGTAGATCGTCATGAGTACACCGTCATAAGTAGGTCGTCATGAAGTGTCCAAGCCTTCGATGGTGGGGAGGGTGGCGACCCGGCACGCCCGCATCACTGCCAACTCAGCTGCCGTCATTGTCCAGGGCAGGAAGGCGCGGATGTCGTGCGGTGCGCGGTTGCCGGCATCGCAGCAGGCCTGCAAGTAGGCCAGCAGCCAGGTGCGGGGGTTGATCTTGTGCAGCTTGACCGTCATCAGCACGGTGTACATCGCAGCAGCCAGCTGTCCGCCCACCTCATCGCCCAGGCCAGCATCAGCGGATGCGCGTTGCCCAGCTCCAGGAAATCTCTGCGCTGATGGCCTTGCAGGCCGCGTTGGGCTGCAGGCCCAACCCTTCATGAGGCACAAACCGTCCTCAGGACGCTTTATGTCCCCATTCAGCCCAGCAAAACGCCAGCCGGAACGTCGGATGCAGCCGAGCAAACTTCTTGTACGCCGAGTAACGGGCGCGAGGTCACAGCTGATGAGGCCGCACGCCACCTCGCCCAACTCGTCTTCGACGACCTGGGCCGAACGTGATGGGTCGAGCACGTAATGAACCACTGAGCTCGAGTGATAGACCCACAGGTAGCGGAGTACTCGATCAACGGGCTGGGCTGGTCTTTAGGCTCGTTCATGAACGCTACTTCGTCCCACGCATGGCCAAGGCCGTCTCATACTCTTTGGACAGGTCGATTCCGCCATCCACATCGGGGGCAATGCGCTTGAATGCTGCGTACATGATCGAAACCAAGTGCATGCCCGAGAACTGCCCGGCAGAGTTTTGAGCGTGTACTTCTAATCCGAGTCGTTGATGTCCAGGCCACTTTGGCCCTTGATGGCAATCTCCATCGCCACTGCCTGCACCTCTGCCGGCTTCATCTTGTCGAAGCCGCTTCTCTTTCATGATTGGCACTTTGCGAACCGAGCAACACACGGACCCATTCGATGACGCCTGAACAACTGCTGGGAGAAGTTGAGGACCTGCTTCGTACGATGCCCTCAAGGGTCGTTTTCATCCAATCCCCCGCTGACGTCGTCGAGTGGTCTGGCCGCGCCAGTGCGGTTATGGAACTAGTCGGTTCCACGCTGAGTGTGCAATTCTTCTCTGCCATGCAAGGCGTGAACGGAAGCCGACACATACAGGACGCGTCACTGGTCGTGATTCCTAGACTTTTGCATCAAGCTAGATTCACTCTGCGAATGAAGACCGTCGGGCCAATCAGTACAGCGGTCGGGGCCGGCCACTTGTTTGACTACTTCGATGAAGTCAGGCAAATCATCGAGGGCGCTACAGGCGACCTTTTATTTGTTGATCCTTTTCTCGACGCTGAATTTGTAGCGCGCTACCTTCCTCACGTGAAGGAGGGCGTAGTCATCCGGCTGCTCACTCGAAAGGGAGTGGATAAGCTGCTGCCAGCGGTTGACGTCTTCTCCGAGCAGCACGGTGCACGAATCCAGGTTCGGGGCAGTGGCGATCTACACGACCGATTTGTAATCGTCGATGCCAGCGCTGCGTATCAGTCCGGGGCGTCGTTCAAGGACGGTGCCAAGAGGTCACCAACGACGTTGTCTCAGATCACGGATGCTTTCCGCCCTTTGCACCATCAGTACGAAACGCTGTGGCACACCGCACAAGTTCACCGAGACTGAACAGTCGAGAGGTCGCTGGCCCTATTTTGTACCCATGGACTGTACCCACGGTTAGTGCATGCTTACCTGGGAACGCGCATGAATGCTAGCTTTTGGGGGTGAAAGACACACTGGTGGAGACGAGGAGGATCGAACTCCTGACCTTCGCATTGCGAACGCGACGCTCTCCCAGCTGAGCTACGCCCCCACGGCGGTGGAATCCTAGCATCTGTCGGTCGGCGGTCGGCGGTCGGCGGTCGGCAGTCGGCGGTCGCGGTCACTTCGGCGCTGTGCGCGTGCGTTGCGCGGCGGCCCGCTACCATCCGCGGCCTGCGATGTGGAGACGAACATGAAACCTAAAGCCGATCCCGCCTGGTTCGAAGCTCAATACGACAACCGGACCCGTGTGCCGGACCACGCGCGCGTTTTTCAGCGTTGGGATGAGGCCTCGGCCCTGGTACGGCAAAACTCGCCTGCGCACCTCGACATTCGGTTTGCCGAAGGTGACGGTGGCCTGCTTGATGTCTTCCCCGCTGCCGGGCCGGTGCCGGCCGAAGGTGCGCCGGTACTTGTTTTCATCCACGGTGGCTACTGGCGTTCGCTTGACAAGTCTCAGCACTCGTTCGTGGCGCCGTCATTCAACGCCAACGGCGCTTTGGTCGTGGTGCCCAACTATGCGTTGTGCCCGGCCGTCAGCATCGAGCACATCGTCTTGCAGACCGCCACCGCCGTTGTTTGGGCGTGGCACCATGCGCGCAGTTTCGGCGGCAACCCGGCGCGGCTGGCCCTGGTGGGGCACTCTGCCGGCGGGCACCTCGCCACCATGCTGCTGAGCTGCCGTTGGAAGGACCTGGACGCCAGCATGCCGGCTCAGCCCCTGGCCGGGGCCCTGTCCATTTCCGGTCTGTACGACCTTGAACCGCTGCGCCACGCGGCGTCCGTTCAGGCTGATCTGCGGTTGACGCCGGCATCGGTGGGGCGCTTGAGCCCGGCCTTCTTTCCGCGGCCCAAGGGCGGGCGTCTTTATGCCGCCGTAGGTGCCGACGAGAGTGATGAGTTTCAGCGTCAGAACCGCCTGATCCGCGATGTCTGGGGCCCCACAGCAGTGCCCGTGTGCGAAACCGTACCGGGCAAGAATCACTTCACCGTGCTCGAAAGCCTGGTCGACCCAGCTGGCCGGCTGCACGACCTGGCGCTGCGCCTGCTCGGTTTGCGTTGAGCTCATGACGGCTGCAGAACCACAAGGTTCCTGATGCTTTCACCGGTCGTGGCTGGCCTGATGCGCCTGCATGAGTGGGGCCTGTCCACGGACGGCCTGGTGGACTGGATTGAACAAGCGCTGGCCTTGGGCATCAGCAGTTTCGACCACGCCGACATTTACGGTGGCTACAGCGTCGAAGCCGCTTTCGGCGCGGCACTGGCGCGGGCGCCGGGTTTGCGGCAAAGGCTGCAGATCGTCACCAAGTGCGGCATCAAGCTCGTCACGCAGGCGCGGCCGGGGCATGGCATCAAGAGCTACGACAGTTCGCGTGGGCATGTGGTCGCGTCGGTAGACGAATCGCTGCGTGCGCTGCGCACAGACCACATCGACCTGCTGCTGCTGCACCGGCCCGACCTGCTGATGGACCCCGACGAACTGGCCGACACATGTCGCAGCCTGCAGGCCGCGGGCAAGGTGCTGGCTGTTGGCGTCTCCAACCACCGCAGCGACCAGCTGGCCATGCTGCACAAGCGCGTGCCGCTGGCAGCGCATCAGTTCGAGTTCTCGCCACTGCAGTTGCAGGCTCTGGACGACGGCACGCTGACCCAATGTCTGGACCTCGACCTGCAAGCCATGGCCTGGTCGCCGATGGGCGGCGGACGGCTGTTCAGTCCGCACGACGCGCAGGCCCTGCGCGTCAGGGGCGTGCTGGAAGGGCTGGCATCTCAGTGCGGCGAAGCCCCGGCCACGCTGGCCTATGCCTGGCTGATGCGCCACCCGGCGCGGCCAAGGCCCGTGACCGGCTCGGGGCGCATCCAGGCGCTGCGCGAAGCGGTGGCGGCAACGACGCTGCAGTTGCCGGCCGAGGACTGGTACCGCGTCTGGCAGGCCAGCACCGGGCACGAAGTGTCGTGAACATCCAGCACGAAGTGCCTTGACGCGCCTTCAGCCCACGTCACCGTCAACGTAGTACCAGCGTCCGCCCTCGCGCACGAAACGGCTGGTTTCATGCAGCCGGTGCGCACGCCCGCCAAGCTTGCTGCGCGCGACGAAACTCACTGTCGCAGCGTCATCGCCATGCCGCAGGTGTTGGCGCACTTCCAGGCCCAACCAGCGCAGGCCGGGTTCGGGGTCTGCCAGTTCGGTGGGGCGCGTGCCGGGGTGCCAGGTCGCCAGCAGATAGCTGTTCAAGCCCAGCGCATAAGCGCTGTAGCGCGAGCGCATCAATGCCTGGGCATCAGGTGCTTGCAGGTGCAGCGGGCCGGCATGCCAGCGCGCGCAGCAGGCGGCATAGGGCGCGCCGCTGCCGCAAGGGCAGGGCGCCGAAACGTCAATGGCACTTTCAAGCATGGCCTGACTACTTTAAGTTAGCGTTATCCAATGCTTTTGGCGTCAGCAGCAGCATGCTTACAGTCCTGGCTGCCGAGTTACAACGAAAGGACCACCATGAACCGCCGTCATCTGATGCTGGGCTGCTGCGGCGCGCTGACTGTCGGGCTGTTCACGGGGCTGACCGCAAAGAACGCGCGCGCCGCTGGCAGTCTGCGCAACCCATGCCTGGGCGCAATGCCGGCCGCCGGGCCAGGGCAGGCCATGTTCGACGAGGCTTTTGAAGGCATCGACGCCAGCCGCCTGGTTGACACCCACGCCCACCTGCTGGGCACGGGCGATGCGGGTTCGGGTTGCACCATCCACCCCAGCATGCTGCAGTGGTGGCGGCCCGGCGAAGTGCTGCGCAGGCGCGCCATCCTGGACGCCGCTTGCGTGTCGCCCGACGCGCCGTCGATCGACCGCGCCTATGTCGCACGCCTGCAGGCCCTGGCCGCAGGCTTCCCGGCCGGCGCACGCTGGTGGCTCTTCGCCTTCGACCAGGCCTGCAACGACGCCGGCCAGCCGGTGCCCGACTGGACCACTTTCAGCGTTCCCGACGCCTACGCGCAGCAGGTGGCCGCAGCACTGCCCCAGCGTTTCGACTGGGTCGCGTCAATCCACCCCTACCGCCCCGACGCACTGGCGCGGCTGGACGCAGCCATCGCCGGCGGCGCCCTGGCCATGAAATGGCTGCCGAGCGCAATGAACATCGACCCGCGCGACCCACGCTGCCGGCCCTTCTGCGAACGCCTGGCGCGAGCGGGCCTGCCACTGATCGTGCATTGCGGCGAAGAAAAGGCCGCGCCGGGGGCGGGCAAAGACGAGCTGGTCAACCCGCTGCTGGTGCGCCACCTGCTGGCGCATGGCACGCGCGTCATCGTTGCGCACTGCGCTTCGCTGGGCAGCGCGCAAGACATCGACCTGCGCTCTTCGCCGTCCGTCCCGGCCTTCGATCTCTTCGCGCGGCTGATGGACGAACCCGAATGGCAGGGCCGGCTGCTGGCCGACATCTCGGCTGTCTTTCAGCGCAACCGCAAGCCCCGTGTCTGGCAGGCCGTGCTCAAACGCCAGGACTGGCACCACCGCTTGCTGCATGGTTCTGACTACCCGCTGCCAGGGCTGATGCCGTTGTTCTCGCTGCCAGCGCTGCGCAATGCGGGTGTGCTGCAGGCCAGCGATGTCGAGCCGCTGCAGCGCCTGCGCGAACACAACCCCCTGCTCTTCGACTTCGTGCTGAAACGCCGCCTGCGCTGGGGCGACGCACAGCTGCCAGCAGCGCTGTTCGAGGCGCACGCGTTGACGGCACCTGGACCGACAGCCCGCGCCTGAGCAGCAGGCCGCCAAGCACGGCCAAGCGCAGCCGAGCCGTCGCGCCAAGAGCTTCCAGGTCGTTGTGACCTTTTGGGGCCGTCGATCAACCTGGACGCGCACCTCGTCTCTCAACGCGGGCAGCGCGGCCGAGGCCTGAGAGGCTGAGAGTCTTTCCGTTCATGCCCACTCATCACGCCAAAAGACGCCTGCTCGTCGTTGCAAATGCGCGCCGAAGCCCGAGCTATGGCTGTGCTTTGCGCCTGGACCGGACGCCTTTTGACGCGCTGCTCGGCCACGCTCGAAAAACTCTCAGCCTCTGAGGCGCCACGATTGCCGGCACGGGCGCGGCGACTCGTGTCAGCGCGGGCAGGCGCGGCCACAGCAGCCTAGCCATGAGCACGCGTCTGTTGGCGCCCGGTTTCGTCTGTATGCCCGGGAATGTCTTTTGCCCAATGGTTGGACGGTGTCTGCATGAGCCGCACCGAGGCAGTCGAATCCCCACACTTCTGGAGTACACGAATGATCAGCTTAAACACCACCTTGATCGCGCTTTTCAGTACCGCCGTGCTGGTGGCTTGCGCGCAGGAAGAACCCCTCACAACAGCGTCGAACCCGGCGCCCAGCCAGATGGCCAGCACCTCGCCGGCCAGCAGCGGGGAAGCGGCCGGCACCCAGGTCTCAGCACCGACACTGGCCACGCCAGACACCAGCGCTGCAGCCGCGCCCACCTCGCCGAACACCATGAACAGCCCACCCGCTTTCGGCGACAGCAGTAATACGGCCACGACGCCCAGCACGGGCGATCGCGCGCGAGCCTCCGGCAACATGCCTGCCGAGAGCGGCAGATTGAGCGCGCGCGCTGATCGCAACTGATGTCGCGGCAAATGCCAGGCCGCTTTGGCCTGGCGAACAACACCCCGGGAGCAACATGAACGAGGCACGCAAAGGCCAGGCCCCGAAGCCGATGGACCAGGCGGCGTTTAAGGCCCGTTGGCGCATCCGCTTCTACGACCCCGCGTTCGACGCGGAGCATGAGTCCATCACACGGCTGGAACAGATCGCATGGGAGGCTTACGACGAAGGCCGCAAAGCGCCGCGGTCGTCGCCCGCCGGTTTAGGTTATGCCGACCCGAGCTACGCGTTGTCGGACGAGTGGCGCCAGACCAGCCAGCGCCTTCAGGTTGCGCAGTCTGCGTGGTCCGACGCCGCCACTCGGTCGCGCGTGCTGCTGATATGCGGCAGTGCACGCAACGACGGCACCTGCCCGGGCGAGATTTCCAAAACCTGGCGCTTGACCGAGTGGGCGCGCGAGGTCGTCGAAGGTGCAGACATGCAGGCCGACGTGCTCGACCTGAGCCTGCTGACCAGCGATTACGGCCGCCAAATCCATCCCTGCAAAGGCTGCGTCAGCAGCGCCATGCCCTTGTGCCATTGGCCCTGCAGTTGCTATCCCAACCACGCGCTCGGACAGGTCCACGACTGGATGGCAGAGATCTATGAACGCTGGGTGGCCGCGCATGCCGTACTGATCGTTTGTCCGACCTACTGGTACCAATCTCCGGGCGTGTTGAAGTCGATGATCGATCGCCTGGTGTGCGCTGACGGCGGCAACCCTGACCCCACGTCGACACAGGGCAAGCAGGTGATGAAAGCCAAGGCAATCGAAGAAGCCGGGTGGGACTATCCCAAACACCTGGCCGGCCGCGCTTTTGGCCTCATCGTTCATGGCGACGTCGCCGGCGTCGAATCGCAGCGACGGAACTTGGCGGACTGGCTGAACTGGATGGGGCTGGTCGACGCTGGTGCCGCAGCGCAGCTGGACCGCTATATTGGTTATTTCGAGCCCTACCACAACAGCCACGAGGCCCTCGACCGCGATGTGGCCGTGCAGCAGGAGGCGCGCAACGTGGCGCACAACGTCGTGGCAGCGGTGAAGCTCTTGCGTGCCGGCAAACTCAGCAACCCCGACAACCTGATCCAGCCGCCGCGTCCGAAGTAGACGGAGCCCAGCCGTCCGGCGATGTGGGATCGCTGATCTTTCTGGACCCTGATACGCGGGCGGCGCCTATCTCCTTGACAACCTTGATGTGCGGCTCTTTGGGTCTATTTGTCGAGCGGGTTGGTGATCAGGTTGTCAGGCGTGGCAGACGGGTCCCGACGCTGCCTGCCCTCTTTGTCATGGACATCTGATTTGTCCAGCGGGTTGGTGATCAGGTTGTCGCTGGCGCCGGGCTTGTCCAGGGGATTGGTAATGAGATTGGGGCCCGGGTCGTGGGCTTCCTGCCTGTCGTCTTTCGTATTCCGTGTGTTCACGTCAGATCTCCTGGTTGGCGGCGACCAGAAAGGCCGCTTGTCGCTCTGAAAGGGGGGCAAATGACGTGCCGAACGTCACAAGGCAACTCCAGAGACATACAAAGCAGTCTGGCGAACAAACTTAAAGCTGGCTGTCGAGCAAAGTCGCCAGTCGCTCCAGAAGTCTCTCGCTCCATGGCCGTGCCTGCCATTCGACCAGTGTGATGCGCCGGGCCTGAGCCCAGTCTTGATCGAAGACTTGCTCTTGGGTGGCACCGAACTCCCGGCTCAGCACGTTCAGATTGGCCTCGTCGTTGAGACGGAACGACCGGTTGTCGAAGTTCGTCGAGCCTACCGACGAGAACATGCCATCGACGACCAGACTCTTGACGTGGAACATCGTCGGTTGGTACTCGGCGATCTCGATGCCGGCTTCCAACATCGGGCCCCAACTGCCGCGCGACGCCCAGCGCACGAACTCCGCGTCGATCAGGCTGCTCGGCACGATCACACGAACCTTGACCCCCCGGCGGGCTGCCTGCAAAAGCGTTCGGACGGTCATCTCATCGGGCACAAAGTAAGAATTGGCCAGATCAATGCTGCGACTCGCCGCTGTAATTGCCAACAAGTACATCAGCTGCATGCTCTCGCTACCGCCGCTCGGAGAACTGCTGAACATCTGCGCCGCCAGTTTGCCGGCGGGCTTGAGCGCCGGAAAATAGGCCTCGCCATGCAGAACGACACCGGTTGCACGCATCCAGTTGTCGAGGAAGACCGACTGCATCTGCGCCACCACCGGCCCAGCAACGCGGAAGTGGCTATCACGCCACTCATCCGGAGTGCGAGCCTGTCCACGCCATTGGTCGGCGATGCCGACGCCACCGGTGTAGCCAATGCGACCATCGACAACGAGCAACTTGCGATGGGTGCGGTTGTTGAGCTTGTTCAAGTTGGTCCAGTGCGGCTCGTGGAAGCGCTCGAGCTGGACGCCCGCCTGCCTCATCTCGTCGGCCAGAACCTGCTCCATCTTCATGCTGCCGACCCAGTCGAGCAGAACGTGCACCTTCACCCCGGCGCGAGCGCGCTCACTGAGTGCGTCTACGAACTCGCGACCGATGTTGCCTGACCAGTAGATGTAGGTTTCGAACGTGATCGTTGACTGGGCCGAACGGATCGCAGCGAGCATCGACGGAAAGATCTGATCGCCGTTGAGCAGAGTCTCGACCTGGTTGCCCTCGACGATCTGAGGCCCCAGCAGGGAGCTCAGCGAACGCCTGAACTCGCCTTGGTCGCTTTCGTACAAGCGCGGCAGTTGCTGCTCGATCTTCTTCTCGGCGCCGATCCAGTTTTGCGCCAGCAGCGACACCGCGATGGTGGCAAGCGCGGTCTGCACCACCAGCCCGATCTTCGAACTGAGCAAGCCCCACAAGCGCCATTTTGCTTTCGTCGGCATGCTGCCTTCACCAAGTCTTGTTCAGTCCGCTGTTCGGCTGACGCCGCCTCGTGCCGAAAACCGCTGCGCGCTAAGCCGGCAGATAGCCTTCGACTGACAGATAGCGTTCGCCAGTGTCGTAGTTGAAGCCCAGCACCCGGCTTCCTGCAGGCAGTTCGGGCAACTTCTGCGCAATCGCGGCCAGCGTGGCACCGCTGCTGATGCCCACCAGGATGCCTTCTTCCCGCGCGCTGCGGCGCCCCATCTCACGCGCGGCCTCGGCTTCGACTTGAATCACACCATCGAGCAAGGCGGTGTGCAGATTGGTCGGGATGAAGCCCGCGCCGATGCCCTGTATCGGGTGCGGTGAAGGCTGGCCTCCGCTGATGACGGGGCTGGCACTGGGCTCCACGGCAAACACCTGCAGCTGTGGCCAGCGCGCCTTCAACACCTGCGCCACGCCCGTGATGTGGCCGCCAGTGCCAACGCCGGTGATGATGGCGTCCAGTCCCTCCGGAAAGTCCGCGGCAATCTCTTCCGCCGTCGTGCGCACATGCACCTCGATGTTGGCCGGGTTATCGAACTGCTGCGGCATCCATGCGCCTGGCGTGGCAGCAACGATCTCCTGCGCCTTGGCGATGGATCCCTTCATGCCCTTGTCCCGCGGGGTCAGCTCGAAACTGGCGCCATAGGCCAGCATCAGGCGACGGCGTTCGATGCTCATGCTGTCGGGCATGACCAGGATCAGCTTGTAGCCCTTCACCGCGGCCACCATGGCCAGACCTACGCCGGTGTTGCCCGAAGTGGGCTCGACGATGGTGCATCCGGGCTTTAGGGCGCCGCTGTTCTCGGCGTCTTCGATCATGGCCAGCGCGATGCGGTCTTTGATCGAGCCGCCAGGGTTGCTGCGCTCAGATTTGATCCAGACTCGCGCAGCAGGTCCGAACAGACGGTTGATGCGCACATGCGGCGTGTTGCCGATGGTGGCCAGGATGTTTTCGACTTTCATGGTGTTGCTCCTTGCACTGTTCCGTGTGCCTTATACGCCCCCTCTTCAGGCTTGGCTGCGGCCGATGCCTCATTGAGGTGCCGGCACGATTTATGCCAAGAAGGGTTTCCATCCACGATGGCTCCTTCCATGACGACACCCACCACTCGACGAACACTCAACGATCGACTAGCTGCCGTGCGCGCCCACACCCTGGCACTGGCAGCGCCCCTGTCACCTGAAGACATGGGGCTTCAATCCATGCCCGATGCGAGTCCGGCCAAGTGGCATCTGGCGCACACGACATGGTTCTTCGAGACCCTGGTGTTGTTGCCGCACGCACCCGACTATCACGTGGTCGACGAGCGCTGGATGCGACTCTTCAACTCCTATTACGAGTCTTTGGGCCCGCGCCATCCAAGACCACAACGCGGGCTGCTGAGCCGGCCGTCGACGGCTGAGGTGCTGGGCTACCGCGCCGGGGTCGACGCCGCCCTGTTTGGCTTCATTGCCGATGCCGACCAAGACAGCTTCGATGCCGCGGCTGGGTTGATCGAGCTCGGCCTGCAGCACGAACAGCAGCACCAGGAGCTGCTGCTGACCGACGTACTGCACGCGTTCTCGCTCAATCCCTTGCTGCCGGCGCTGCACAGCCGCCCTGCGCAGCGGCCAGCGACGTTTGCGGGCAGTGGCTGGACGCACCACGCTGGCGGCCTGGCCACGGTCGGTTGCGCTGCCGGCCTCGGTTTCGCCTTCGACAACGAGACGCCGCGCCACCAGGTTCTGCTGCAGCCGCATGGCCTGGCTCGCGGGCTGGTAACCAACGGCGAGTTTCGCGACTTCATGGCCGACGGCGGTTACCGCCGGCCCGCGCTGTGGCTCAGCGAGGGTTGGTCCAGCGTACAGGCGCAGGGTTGGTCCGCGCCGCTGTACTGGCAGCTGCGGACAGACGGGCAGCCGGTGTCAGAGTTCGGACTGCATGGCCTGCAACCGTGGCAGGCCGAGCCAGCCGTGTGTCACTTGAGTTTCTTCGAAGCCGCGGCCTATGCTGAATGGGCCGGTGCACGACTGCCGACCGAATTCGAGTGGGAAGCCGCCGCCTCGCAAGCCGAGCCCCCGGAAGACTTGTTCGGTAGCGTCTGGCAATGGACACGCTCGTCCTACGACCCGTACCCGGGCTTCAGGCCGCATGCAGGTGCGGTGGCCGAATACAACGGCAAGTTCATGGTCGGCCAGATCGTGCTGCGCGGCAGTAGCCTGGCCACGCCGCCCGGTCATGCGCGCAAAAGTTACCGCAATTTTTTCCCACCTGGCGCACGCTGGCAATTCAGCGGTCTGCGGCTGGCACGCGATCTATGAGCGCCGCCCAGCTGCATGGCGAGGCTCGTCCTTCGGTTCGCGACAGAAACGTCTTGTCGATCACAAGCAGTGCGTTCGGAAGAGAGCTGCTCGCCGGCCTGAGTTCACAACCGCGAGTGGTGTCGCCGAAATGGTTCTACGACGAGGCCGGCTCGATGTTGTTCGAGCAGATCACGCAGGTGCCCGAGTACTACCCCACGCGCACCGAACTGGCACTGCTGGAGCAGCACGCGCCGGCGATGGCTGCGCACATGGGGGCGGGTGCCGAAATCGTCGAATTTGGCGCTGGCGCTAGCCGAAAGGTGCGCCTGCTTCTGTCGGCCCTCGTGGCACCGCGGCGGGTATTGCCGATTGACATTTCGGGCGACCACCTCGAGAAAGCCGCGGAACGGCTTCGCATCGACTACCCCGGCCTGGCTGTGCTGCCAGTCGTCACCGACTTCACACGCGCGCTCGATCTGCCGCCGCCCATGGGCCGGCGCGTCGGCTTTTTTCCGGGCAGTTCGATCGGCAACTTCGAACCCGCCCAGGCTCAGCGGCTGCTGCGCCGGATGGCTGGGTGGCTGGCCGGGGGCGGGCTGCTGGTCGGTGTCGACCTCGTGAAAGACCCGGCCCTGTTGCATGCCGCCTATAACGACGCCCAGGGCGTGACTGCCGCCTTCAATCTGAACTTGCTGGCGCGTGCCAATCGCGAGCTTGGCGCTGATTTCGACTTGGCGCAGTTCAGCCACAGCGCGTTTTACAACCCGCCTCGTTCTCGCATCGAAATGCACATCGTCAGCCGCCGCCAACAAACCGTGTGCCTGGGCGGTCAGCGCGTCGAGTTCGACGAAGGCGACAGTGTGCAAACCGAGTGCTCGTACAAGTACACCGTCGAGAGCTTCCAGCGTCTGGCCGTCGCAGCCGGCTGGACGCCGCACGCGGTTTGGGTGGACGACGCGCGCTGGTTCTCGCTGCACTGGCTGCAGCCACGCTGACAGCGCGTCGGCGCACAGTTGGCGCCACTGCTGCGGCCGCGGCGTGCGCTGTGTGTTGTACGTCACCAACCCGACGCCGCCTGCGCTGCTGGAAATCGCGCTGGCCATTCCCGCCGCGCCCTTCTCGCAGCGGAACCGCCTGGGCAACGTCGGCAGCATCCTGGCCAATGACACTGACAACGCGGGCTACGAGAACGGTCGCCGGCCGAAGAACGATGTCGTCGGCATCTCGATGGTGGCGGTGGTGGGCGGGCTTTGCGTTGCCAACGGCAACGGCAACGGCAAAGTCAACGGCAACGGCAACAGTCTGGGATTCGGCGCTGCGTGCGGGACCACCCCCAATCCGGGTGCAGGCGGTTCAGCGGCGCGAGCGGGCAAGACCCCGCTGAACCTTCCATACACTCAGACCGAGGGTCCACCATGCAACTTCGACCACTGACTCTGGCTACTGCGGCAGCCAGCATGGGCATGGCGGACTACGACCTGCGCAGCACGCCGGGGTCGCTGAGCGTCAACGGTTCCACCGGCATGTCCCAGTTACAGCTGCCGTGGTGGCCGACGAAAACACCAGCGGCGAATTTGCCGCCCAGCACCGGGACGGAGGAAGCCGCCCCCAGTGCCGCAGCGCGTGAGCCCAGCACGTGGGCGGGGCAATGGCGGAGGCGAGCTTCTGTGCCGACCCCGCCCAACAGAAGCGCTGCATCGCTGAAGCTTGATGCGAATTTAGTGCATGGCACCACGCAAGCCATTGCCTCAGCAAGATCGCTCAGCACTCACCGCAGCCGCTGGTCGCGTTGGGCCAACCCTTCGGCCTGACAGCAGGCGCCCGGCGTCGTGAGAAGCTTCGAAGACCGAAGCCGATACGGGCGCGATCTCAGAAGACCAGCGTTCCCAGGAAGACGCCGAAGACAAGAACGATGAGGAAGATCACGAGCGCGATCACGAACAGAACCTTCGCGATCGACTTCGCACCCGAAGCGACGCCGGTAAATCCGAACAAGCCGGCGACGACAGAAACAATGAAGAAGATGATGGCCCACTTCAACATACCGACTCCTTGCTAATGAACGTGGCCCCCACCGCTGCAATCGCTTTAGACGGGGTCGTTCGGCGTGCTCGCGTCGCGTTCGGCATGCCGCGCACGGGTGGCGCTGCGACCCGGCGACGTGCCCTCGCCGTCTACGCCACCATCAGCATCAGGCAGGGGCGGTTC
>JBBQAW010000078.1:0-14117 GCA_038316815.1 Burkholderiales bacterium | reverse complement strand
GGCAGCGTGCCTGGCTCGACGGTGGCTCAGCTTCCTGCCCAGCCTGCTTCTACGCCATCCACGATGGTCCAATTGCCTGCGGACAAGGCGCCCCTGACGCGCGACCGCATCAGCGCGGGCCTGGACGAATTGCTGGGCCGTCCAGCCGTGCTGCGCTTCTTGCAGCCCGAAGACTTTGCGCGCCGCGTCGTGGCCACGGTGGACAACTTGGGCCGCGAACGTGCCACCCCCAAACTGTGGCCGGTGAATCCGACCGGGCGGCGCTTCGCCGAGCAGCAGCAGGAAGGCGCAGCAGTCATCGCGCCCGCCAACGAGCAGCGCTACGACGCGCTGGTGCAGTTATTGGAGCCGGTAGACACCAACAGTATTCTGGCGCTGCATGCGCGCATTTACCCACTGCTGCAAGAAGCCTGTGAAGGCATTGGCACGCGCCGCTGTCAGCCTGCTCGGCCTTCAGCCCGGCCTGATCGAGCATGAAGCGCGTGATGGTGCGGTATACGACCTGCAGCACTGGCGTCACCGGCTTGGGTTGCGCGGCCAGCAGCAGGAGCAGCGGAATCGGCAGCCGAACTTGGCAAACCCGCACCCACTGGCGCACCGGCACGCGCGTAATGACCTGATCGACCAGGTGGGCCGCCGTCTGCGCCGTGCGCCGCGGCTGCTGCTGCACCAGGCGATACAGCGTGATCTGCTCGGGGCGGTGGCACTCGTCGTGGACCGGGGCGCCGTCCGGCGCCCTGATCGGAGGGTTAGGCTGCCGGCCAATGGCTTGCACGCGAGGCTCCCGAGGTTGTGACCTCGGACGGTTTCAAGCAGCGCGCTGCGCCTCAACTGCCCAAGTGTGCGGCCTACCTCTCTATGCCCACTGCTGCGGGGACACCTTCGGGGGCCTTGGTACCTATGCGATCAGCCGCTTCGGGGCGACGAGTTCCGGGCAGCGAATGTCGCAGAAGGGTCTAGGGCTGCCTGCCGTGCGCGCTGGTCGAGTGACCGGTGCCCCGCGCAGCAGATACAAGAATGGGCCTCTGGCTTGAAGCTGGAGCGTACCGGCGAGCGGATGTCATAACTACAGAAAAGATCGGCGCACCACACGAGGGCAGCCTGCGCGCGCGTATGCTGGCCCCCACCCCCCAACCAAGGAATGCCATGACCCTTTGCCCCATTGCTCTTGTGGCCGGCTGCGCCAAGTGCCCCGCTGTGTCTGTCTGCCCGCTGAAAACCGTGATCGGCGACGCCCCCAAGCCCGGCGCCAAGGCTGCGCCAACGGCTTCCAAGAAAAAATAAGCGGCCGTTTTCGGCGGATCAAACAGCGCGTCAGGCCGCCATGCCGCGGGTGATGGTCCAATCCAACCCTTCATTGACCACCCCCCACTACAAGATGAGCAACCGCCTGACCCAGATCGCCACCCGCACCGGAGACGATGGCACCACCGGCCTGGGCGACGGCCAACGTGTCGCCAAGAACCACCTGCGCGTGCAGGCCATGGGCGACGTCGACGAACTCAACAGTGGCCTGGGCGTATTGCTGGCCGAGGCCCTGCCGGCCGACGTGCGCGAATTGCTGGTCGTCATCCAGCACGAGCTGTTCAACCTGGGTGGCGAGCTCTCCATTCCCGGATACACCCTGCTGAAGACAGACGCCCTGCTGCGCCTGGACGAAGCCCTGGCGCACTACAACGACCAGCTGCCGCGGCTGAAGGAATTCATCCTGCCCGCCGGCACCCGCAGCGCGGCCCTGGCCCATGTTTCGCGCACGGTGGCACGCCGCGCCGAACGCGCTGTCGTGGCCCTGGCCGTGACCGAGGCCGTCAACGACGCCCCGCGCCAGTACCTGAACCGCCTAAGCGACCTTTTGTTCGTTCTGGCGCGCGTGCTGAACCGCGCCAACCTGGACGGGCTGGGCGGCGACGACGTTTACTGGCGCAGCGAACGTCTGGCGCGCGAAGGTGCCGAGGGCAGCGAGGGCGAAAAAAGCGCCGGATGACCAGAGCGGCTACAGCCTCTGCGGCTGCAGCCGTTCACGCCGCCTGAAAGGCGTAACCCTGGCCCGAAGCCACCATCTGCCCCAAGGCCGGGAACGGAAAGTGGAAGCCGCCCACCATGCCCTTGCTGGCGACGATGCGCTCAAACGTGGCGCGGCGCGTCTGGCGCGCCATGACCGGGTCCATGTCGAAGCTGACGGACCAGTCCGGGTTGCGCGCGAAAAGGGCCGGGATGTTCGTCAGGTCAGCCAGGAAGGTGAAGGCCTGGCCGCCCGAGGTCACTTCGAACATCGACATGCCCGGCGTGTGCCCATAGGCCGCCACCGACCGCACGCCAGGGGCCACTTCGCCGCCAGGTTGAAACTGCACCAGCATGCTTTCGGGCATGCCGACGAAAGTGCGGCGCACATTGTCGAAAGCGCCCTTCATGCGCCCGCCGGCCGCTGCCGTGGCGCGGGCTTCGTCCATCCAGAAGGCGTGTTCGCCGGCCGGCACCATCACCTTGGCCTTGCTGAAGACGAAGTCGCCAGCCTTGTTGCGCAGGCCGTTGATGTGGTCACCGTGGTAGTGGCTGATCAGCACCGTGTCGATGTCCTCGGGCTTGAAGCCCGCGGCGGCCAGGTTTTCCAGCAGCTTGCCGGTGGTGGGGCCACCGAATTCGCCCAGGCCGGTGTCCATCAGGATGCGGCGATTGCCGGCCACCACCAGGAAAGGCGTGAAAGGCACGTCGATGAAGTCGGGCGACAGGTTTTGTGAAGTCAGCAGCGCGCGCACTTCGGCCAGCGGCGCGTTGACGACGAATTCCTCGCCCAGCGGGCGCCGTGCGATGCCATCGACCAGGGCAATGATCTCGACATTGCCCAGCTTCACGCGCCGAAAGCCCGGGCTGGGCAGGGTGGGTGTGCCGAAGTTCGGCGCGTTCTGCGCCCACATCGGCGTGAACGCCCCGGCGGCGTAGACGGCGGCACCGGTGGCGGTGGCGCCCAGAAATTGACGGCGGCTGAACATTGCGCAGGCTCCTCGAGGTCGTTCGGTTTGACGCTGGATCATCAGGCCATTGAAGCGCGGGCGCACACGGCGATCGATATCCCGGGCAAGATCGGCGGTTTTGCCGGGCGGCCTTGGGCTGCCCTATCACCCGCGCCCAGTAACCCGCGGCATGTAACCCGCGCACTGCAACCCGCGAGCTTTAACCCGCGCCCTAAAACCCGAATACCGATGGATACCCTGACTCACGCCCTGTCTGGCGCACTACTGGCCCGTCTGCTGGTGGTGCGGCGCGACACGGTTGCAAGCGCCCACTCTGCTCAATCAACTGGGCCTGCCAAGCTTTGGCAGTGCGTGGTGGTGGGCACGGTCGCCGGTGCCTTCCCCGACATCGACGCCGTGACGCAGGCCTTCGGTGACGTCGCCTACCTCACACAACACCGCGGCATCACGCATTCGCTGCTGATGCTGCCGCTGTGGGCGGCAGGCCTGGCCTGGCTGATGACGCGCTGCTTTGCCAACACGCGCAGGGCACCTGGCGCCTGGCGGCAGTTCTTCGTGCTGGCTGCGGGTGGCATCGGCATCCACATTGCGGGTGACTGGGTCACGCAGTTCGGCACCATGCTGCTGCAGCCGCTGTCGAACGAGCGCTTCGGCCTGGGCGCGATGTTCATCATTGACCTGGCCTTCAGCGGCTTTCTGCTAGCGGGCTTGCTGCTGGCGGCGCTGTTTCCACGCCAGCGCTGGCCGGCAGGGCTGGGGCTGGGCGCGGCCATCGGCTGGGTCGGCCTGGCCTGGGTGGGCCAGCAGGAAGCGCAACAGATCGCGCTGCGCCACGCCACCGCCCAGGGCCTGCAGGTGCAACAGGTCGTTGTCATGCCCCGCCCTGCATCGCCCTTCAACTGGACGCTGTCGGTCTACGACGGGCGCGACTACTTTGTTGCCCACGTCAACACGCGCCGCACCGCCAAGCTGGACCCAGAAGTGCCGGCGCTGTTTCCGCCCGCCTTCGTGCGCCGCTTTTCTGCCCCCTACCTGCCTGTCGACCAGGCGGTGTGGACGCGGGTGCCGCGTTTCGGAGACGCCGGCACGCCGGCCTGGGTGCAGCAAGCCTGGGCCCACCCGGACCTGGCCTTCTTCCGCTGGTTCGCGCAAACGCCAGCGTTGATCAGCGCCAGCGTCGACGGCGGCCGGCGCTGCGCCGCCTTCCGCGACATGCGCTTCGATTTCCCGGGCCGCGAAGAGTCACCCTTCCGCTACGGCCTGTGCTTGCCCGAGGGCCCGGGCGAACCGGCCTTGCGCTTCAAGCTTGAAGACGGCGTGCGCAAGCCGGTCTGAGCGGGCTCGCCCGGCTGACGGGGCTTGCTTGTCCGCATGGGCTCACCCCGTACCGGCTGCAGGCCCCAGAACCGCGCCATCGAGACGAACAGGTACGAAGCCGACCACCCGCTCAAGAGCCAGCCGTTCAAGGCCTCGACACCGGCCAGCAGGCGCAGCGGGTCGTCGGGCAGCCCGTCGCCATATCCCAACGAGGTGAAGGTCTCGGCCGAGAAGTACATCGCCGTGGCGCAGCCCGGGTTGGCACTGCCGCCCAGCGTGCCCAGGCCAGCCCAACGCACCAGGGCGATGAAGGCCAGGGCACAGAGCGCGATCTGCAGCATGTGCGCCGCAAAGCCGCCCAGCACAACGCCGATCAGGCGCATGCGCGGCGGCACCGGCAGGCGAGGCAACCCCACGCTGAACAGCCGCAGCGCTTCGTAATGCACCGCGGTAGTCAGCACCAGCAGCCCGAAACAGGCGGCGATCAGGATCGTCATCTTCCGGTTCCCAGGCGGGGTGGACAAGGTGGACTAGGTGGACCATGGCATCCTCGCCTGAAGCGCAGCACGCCAGCCGCCGCAGCTGGTCTGTGACGACGATGATGCGTGTTCAGCGTTGCCTTAGCGCCCCCGCCGCGCCTTCACCGGCTCGTCAGGTTCCCGCGCCAGGTGGGCCAGGGCATCATTGCCTGAAGCGCAGCACGTCAGCGGCAAGGCTGTGATGGCGCTGATGCGTGTTCAGCGTTGCCTTAGCGCCCCCGCCGCGCCTTCACCGCTTCAGCCAACCCCTGCAGCACGCCCACCGTGTCGCCCCAGTCGATGCAGGCGTCGGTGATGCTCTGGCCGTGCGTCAGCTTGGCCGGGTCGTCCTTGCCGGGCGTGAATTTCTGCGCCCCGCCCTGCAGGTGGCTTTCCACCATCACGCCGAAGATGCAGCGGCTGCCGGCGGCCAGCTGCGCGCCGACGTTCTGCATCACGTCGATCTGGCGCTGGTGCTGTTTGCTGCTGTTGGCATGGCTGGCGTCCACCATCAGACGGCAGGGCAGCTTGGCGGCTTCGATTTCCTTGCAGGCTGCGGCCACGTGCGCGGCGTCGTAGTTGGGTTCCTTGCCGCCGCGCAGGATGACGTGGCAGTCCTTGTTGCCTTTGGTTTCGACGATGGCCACCTGGCCGTTCTTGTGTACAGACAGAAAGTGGTGCGGCCGCGCCGCGGCCTGAATGGCGTCGATGGCTATTCTGATGTTGCCGTCGGTGCCGTTCTTGAAGCCCACAGGCGCGCTCAGGCCGCTGGCCAGTTCTCGGTGCACCTGGCTTTCTGTCGTGCGGGCACCAATGGCGCCCCAGCTGATCAGGTCGCCGATGTACTGCGGGCTGATCACGTCCAGAAATTCACTGCCCGCGGGCACGCCCAGCCGGTTGATGTCCACCAGCAACTGGCGCGCGATGCGCAGCCCTTCGTGGATGCGGTAGCTCTCGTCCAGGTAAGGGTCGTTGATCAGGCCCTTCCAGCCCACGGTGGTGCGTGGCTTTTCGAAGTACACGCGCATCACCACCTCTAGCTCGCCCGCGTGTTTGTCGCGTTCGGCTTTCAGGCGGCGCGCGTATTCGATGGCCGCAGCGGGGTCGTGAATCGAACACGGGCCGATGATCACCAGCAGCCGGTCGTCCTGCCCGGCCATGATGTGGCGAATGTGGTTGCGCGTGCCTGCCACCAGCGTTTCCACCGGCGTGCCGGCGATAGGGAAAAAACGGATGAGGTGTTCCGGCGGCGGCAGCGGCGTGACGTCGCGGATGCGCTGGTCGTCGGTCTCACTGGTCTTCTCGGACAGCGCCAGACGTTCGTCTGCAGGGGCGGTGACGGGTTTGGGGCTCATGACGGGCTTTCTTCGGCGTTCCGAACGGGTTTCAGGAACTGGCTGCAGGAATGAAAAAACCGCCGGGGTTGCCGGCGGTTTTCTGGGTTCAGGGCGCGCGCTTGTCGTTTATGCGTTTGCCTCTCCAGCCGCCGTGCGGTGCGAGAACCAAAAGTACGAAAAATAGAACGCTGCTGAACGCATGGCCGCGAATGTAGCACGGCACTTTTGCGTTCATCGCCAAGGCTCAGTAGCCCGAAGCCGCGAACCCCGCCGCCTGCAGTGCCGCCACCACTTCGGCCACATGGGCCGGGTTTCGCGTCTGCAGCACCAGTTCGACTTCGACGTTCTGCGCGCTCAGCGTCGAAAACGCGCGCTGATGGTGAACTTCGTCGATGTTCGCCCCGGCCGCGCCCACCACGGTGGTAATGCGCGCCAGAACGCCCGGCGTGTCGCGCGCGCCCACGCGAATGCGCGCCAGCCGGCCCGCACGCACCATGCCGCGTTCGATGATGGCCGCCAGCAGCAACGGGTCGATGTTGCCGCCGCACAGCACCAAGCCCACCTTCTTGCCGGCAAAGCGCGCCGGGTACTTCAGTAGTGCCGCCAGGCCGGCAGCGCCTGCGCCTTCGGTGACCGTTTTCTCGATCTCCAGCAGCATCAGCACCGCCTGCTCGATGTCGCCTTCATCGACCAGCAGCAGGTCGTCGACGCGTTCGCGAATCAGTTCGCGCGTGATGCGCCCCGGCTGGCCGACCGCGATGCCTTCGGCAATCGTGCTGGTGCCCTGCGGGTGCGCGGTGCCCTTGATGGCGTTGACCATGGCCGGGAAACGCGATGTCTGCACGCCGACGATCTCGATCCCCGGCTTGATGTGCCGGGCCGCCGTGGCAACGCCACTGATCAGCCCGCCGCCGCCAACCGAAATCACCAGCGTGTCGAGATCAGGCTGGGTCTTCAGCATCTCGATGCCGATGGTGCCTTGGCCGGCAATGACTGCCACATCGTCGAACGGGTGAACGAAGGTCAGGCCCTGTTCTTCGGCCAGCTGCAGCGCCCGGTCGCGCGCGTCGTCGAAGGTTTCGCCATGCAGTACCACATCGGCACCAAAGCCGCGCGTACGTTCCACTTTCACGGTCGGCGTGTGCAGCGGCATCACGATGACGGCACGCAAGCCCAGGCGCTGGGCGTGGTGCGCCACGCCTTGCGCGTGGTTGCCGGCGGAAGCCGCAATCACGCCCTTGATCGGCTCGCCACTTTCCACCAAGGTGGCGAGCTTGTTCAGCGCGCCGCGTTCCTTGAAGGACGCTGTGAACTGCAGGTTTTCGAACTTCAGAAACACCTGCGCGCCGACGATCTGGCCCACGGTCTTGCTCTCGACACAAGGCGTGTCGAGCACCTGGCCGTGCAGGCGCAGCGCAGCGGCTTCGATGTCGGCGAAGCTGACGGACCCGTCGGTCAAGCGGTGCCGCCGACCGTCAATTTCTCGATGCGCAATGTCGGCTGGCCCACACCCACCGGCACGCTCTGGCCTTCCTTGCCGCACACACCCACGCCCGTGTCGAGCTGCAGATCGTTGCCAATCATGCTGACGCGTGTCATGGCTTCCGGACCGTTGCCGATGATGGTGGCACCCTTCACCGGGTACAAGATCTTGCCGTTCTCGACCCAATACGCTTCGCTGGCTGAGAACACGAACTTGCCGCTGGTGATGTCGACCTGCCCGCCGCCGAAGTTGGTGGCATACAAGCCGCGCTTGATGCTGGCAATGATCTCTTCGGGCTTCCTGTCGCCAGCCAGCATGTAGGTGTTGGTCATGCGCGGCATCGGCAGGTGGGCATAGCTTTCGCGGCGGCCGTTGCCGGTGGGCTTCACGCCCATCAGGCGGGCGTTCATGCTGTCCTGGATGTAGCCACGCAGGATGCCGTCTTCGATCAGCACATTGCGTTGCGAGACACAGCCTTCGTCGTCGACGTTCAGGCTGCCGCGGCGGTCGGGCAGGGTGCCGTCGTCGAGCACCGTCACGCCCTTGGACGCCACGCGCTGGCCGATGCGGCCGGCAAAGATGCTGCTGCCCTTGCGGTTGAAGTCACCTTCCAGGCCATGGCCCACGGCTTCGTGCAGCAGCACGCCGGGCCAGCCCGGGCCCAGCACCACGGTCATGTCGCCCGCGGCGACGGCACGGCTTTCCAGGTTCGTCAACGCGGCGTGCACGGCGTGGTCGACATAGCTTTGCATCATTTCTTCGGTGAAGTAACCCAGCCCGAAGCGGCCACCGCCGCCGCCACTGCCCACTTCACGCCGCAATTCGCCGCCTGCCCGGCCGCCCACCTTTTGTTCGGCAATGACGGTCACGTTCAGCCGCACCAAAGGGCGCACATCGGCCGCGCGCGTGCCGTCGGCCCGCGCCACCAGCACCACGTCGTATTCGGCGCCCACGCTGGCCATCACCTGCACCACGCGCGGGTCTTTGGCGCGCGCCATCTTTTCCACGCGTTCGAGCAAGGCCACCTTCTGCGTGCTGTCCAGGCTGGCGATGGGGTCTGTAGGCGCGTACAGCGTGCGGATGGCGGCCACGCGCGGCGCCCGTTCCAGCTTCACGCGCTTGTTCTGGCCGGCTGCGGCAATGGTGCGCACGGTGCGAGCGGCGTCCATCAACGCGTCGACGCTCAGGTCGTCGCTGTAGGCGAAGGCAGTCTTCTCGCCGGCCACGGCGCGCACGCCCACGCCCTGGTCGATGCTGAAGCTGCCGCTTTTGACAATGCCTTCTTCCAGGCTCCAGCCTTCGTGGCGCGTGGTCTGGAAGTACAGGTCGGCGTCGTCGACGCGGTGTTCGCGGATGGTGCCCAGGGCCTGGGACAAAGCGGCTTCGGTGATGCCGAAAGGCTCGAGCATCAACTTGTCGGCAATGGCCAGGCGTTCGATCGTCGGTTCACGGGTGATCATGTTCGGGCGTCCCAGCGGGCTAGAAAACAGGGCTTGATTGTAGGAGCCGTCCCCTGTCCAGCCCTTCGCGACACCGCCTGCCCATACCGGCAGCGCGGCGGGCAGCACGACGGGCAGCCGGGCAGGCAGCACTTCTTTACCTTGGCATTACGCCAATGGCGTGCGCCGCTGGGGCACGCCAAACGTTGAGGGAGTGTTGCAACCCGTCCCCTTCACTTTTCGAGAGGAATGTCCATGTCCCTGCGTACCCCCCTCATCGCCCTGGCACTGGCCCTGTTTGCGGCCGGCGCTGCCCAGGCCCAAGGCCTTTCCCGCATCGACCAGCGCCAGGCGCAGCAGGCCCAGCGCATCAGCCAGGGTGTGGCCAGCGGGCAGCTGACACCGCGCGAGACGCAGCACCTGGTCGCGCAGCAGCGGCACATTGCGCGGTATGAACGCCATGCCCGCGCTGACGGCTACCTCAGGGCCCATGAGCGCCAGCACCTGCGCGAACTGCAAGCCCATGCCAGCCGCGACATCCGCTGGCAAAAGCGCGACGCGCAGCAGCGCCACTGGCGGTAGGTTTCATGATCTGGGGCACGCCCCAGGTCATCGAGAGCGGGCACAAGAAGTTCGGAATGAATTCAGCGCTGTGCAAGTCCGTTATGACTTGTGGCGTACGGCTTATGGCGTCCGGCTTTTGGCCAGTCGCTGGTGGCGTGTGGCGTGTGGCGTGTGGCGTGTGACTTGCGGCTTGCGGCGGCTTGTCGAGTGCTGACTTGACGCTCAGTCCGGCAGCAGCGCGTCGCCCTGGGCCGGCTCGACCGGCTCTTGCTGATTTGCACGTTCGGCCAGCGCCTGCTGGTACAGCGCGTTGCGCGGCGCGCCGCTGATCTCAGCCGCCAGGCTGACGGCCTGTTTCAGCGGCAGTTCGCGCAGCAGCACCTGCAGCACCTGCAGCGCGGCCGGCGGCAGGGCGCCTGCTTCGGGCACCGCCACCGGCAGTGCGTGCAGCACCAGCGCGAATTCACCGCGCGCGCGGTTCGGATCGGCGGCCAGCCAGGCCGGCAAGGCGGCCGCGGGCTGGGTATGGATGGTCTCGAACTGCTTGGTCAGTTCACGCGCCAGCGTCACCAGCCGCTCAGGCGCTGCTGCGGCCAGTTCAGCCAACAAATCGGCAATGCGGTGCGGCGCCTCAAACAGCACCTGCGTGCCGGTGTCGGCCAGCACGGCGGCCAGTGCGGTGCGCCGGTCACCGCCCTTGGCCGGCAAAAAGCCGACGAAGCGAAAGCCCTGGCCCCGCACGTCGCCCGCCACACACAAGGCCGCCAGCGCGCTGCTGGCCCCCGGCACCGGCACGACGGTGATGCCCGCAGCCGCGGCCTGCGCCACCAGCACGGCGCCGGGGTCGCTGACGGCCGGCGTGCCGGCGTCGCTGATGTAAGCCACCGATTCCCCCAGTGCCAGGCGCGCCAGCACGGCCGCGCTGGCGGCCTGTTCGTTGTGCGCATGCAAAGCCAGCAGCGGCTTGTGCAGGCCCAGGTGCCCCAGCAGCTGGGCGGCCATGCGCGTGTCTTCGCAGGCCACGGCGTCCACGCGCGACAGCAGGTACACGGCGCGCAGAGTGATATCAGCCAGGTTGCCGATGGGCGTGGCCACCACGTACAGTGCCCCGGCAACGAAGCGCTGGTGGCCGGTGGCGGCCAGGGCCGCAGCGTGCAGCAAGGTGGTGTCGGTGGTCACAGACGCGGGCGGGAGCGGGATCGGGAGCAGTGGCGGTGGCAGTAGCAGTGGCGGCAGCGGGGACGGGGACCGGGACGGCTCAAGACGGGCAGCGCCTGGCGGCAGGCAGGGCACCGGCCCGACCACCAAAACCCGCGGCGACGCTGCCGAAGCCCTGGCCCTGCACTGGCTGCAGGCGCGCGGCCTGACCCTGGTGCAGCGCAATTATCGGGTCGCGCACGGGCCGCGTGCCCGCGGCGGCGAGATCGACCTGATCCTGCGCGAACGCGACGGCACCCTCGTCTTCGTCGAAGTGCGCGCCCGCGGCAGCCGCAACCAGGGTGGCGCCGCAGCCAGCGTCACGCCCACCAAGCAGCGCAGCATCGTGCTGGCGGCGAGACACTTCCTGATGCGCCTGCCGGTGGTGCCGCCGTGCCGCTTCGACGTGCTGGCCATCGATGGCGAACAGGTGCAATGGCTGCGCGGGGCCTTCGACGCTGGCTGAGGGCAGCCGCTGAAGCTGCTGAATGAGGACGCAGTCAGTAATGCTCTTTCACGCCCGTGAACATCGCCTTCACGAGGCGGGTGCGTTCGAGTCGGCCCATGACCAGTGCAGACACGGCGTGCAGCCCGGCCAGCACCATCAAGGCCTGGCCCACAGCTTCATGGATGTCCTGCATCCATTCGACACCAAAGAACCGGTCGGTGGTCTGCAGGAAACCGGTCAGGCCCAGGGCCAGCACCAGCACCATCAGCGCCAGCATCATCAGCGCGCCAAATGGGTTGTGGCCGACCGTGTCGTCTGGCTCGCGCCGCACCAGATGGCGCCAATGCTGACGCAGCCGGGCGGGTGTCGGGAAGAAATTGCTGAAGCGGGCGTAACGGGAACCCATGAAGCCCCAGGCCACGCGTGCCACGACCAGCCCGCTGGCCAGATAGCCCAGCCACCGGTGCACGGTCTCGCCATCGTCAATGACGAAGAAATTGGCCAGCACGCAGACCACCAGCGCCCAGTGGAAGGCACGGACGAAGCGGTCCCACACCTGGACGCCAGCCGCAGGCTCTGCGGCCGGCGTCGTGCGGCCCGGCAGAGCCAACATCAGGACTTCGTCTCGACCGGGGCGCCGGTGGCCGGGTTGAAGTAGATCTCGACCTTCTTGCCAGCCTTGTCGGTGCCGTAAATCTCGTAGCACTTGCCCTTGGTGACCTTGAAGGTCTTGATCTGGTAGCCCTGGGCTTCGAGCTTGGCCTTGAAGTCGCCTTCCTTCATCCATTGGCCTTCTGGCACGTTGCAGGTGGGGCTGGCGAAGGCAGTGGAAGCGAGCAGAGAAAGGGCGGCCAGGGAGAGAAGCGATTTCATCGGGGTGTCCTTGTGGTTCGTTGCGTTGGCCCGGTTGGGCCGACAAGGCCTATTGAAGCCCTCGAAACTTAAGGCAGGGTTATCCCGTCACTTCGGATCTATAAGCAGAGGTTTCGGCGGGGAACCCAGCGATTCGATGGCCTGCAGCAGGTTCTTAAACTTGTTGGACAAGTCAGGTGAGACCAACCCCACTCGCTCCAGGCCCTCGCCGGCTGCGACTTAAACGATTCGAATGCACGTTCGTTAAACGATAGGAGTGCAGTTCGGGTCGCTTCTTGGCCGGAAAAGCGACCTCGGCGGGCCACTTCGGCGGCCTTTGCTGAACCGTTCAAACGCAGTTTGTCAGTACACCCGATGGCTCCGAATCGGCGTGTTTCACGCTGGCATCCCCATAGCAAGCTTGCGCCTGCGCCCGGCTTCGTTCAGTTCTTGCTAACTCGGATGATCAGCGACGCCGAAGCCAGCGGGCTCAATCGATGAAAGGAAGACAAGTCTTCTCCTAAGATGTTGATTTTCAAAGGATTTCAACTATCGCCCCCGTTGTTATCTTCGAGATGGGATAACAAAGTCAACGGGCTGTCGGCGACGCTGGGTTTGGTGTAGGCCATGTTGCGCTTGGCGCGCCCGGGCAGCGCCACCAGCAGCCCCTGTTCGCGCCAACCGATCAGCATCTTCGATGCTTTCAGTGTGTCGACGCAGGCGATCCGCACGACGTCGGCGTTGGCGATCGACCTCTCGCGGTCGATCCAGTCGCTCACCTCATCCCAGGCGCTCGGGCGCTTCAGGTTGTACAGGGTGACGGTCACGCTCTCGACGGCTGCCTCGGTGTTCTGGCGGTTCTGCGGTGGGTAGAGCTCGGCTTGCGCCATCTCGGCAAACATCATCGGCACACCCTCGCCGGCGTCGATGTTGGGCGGGTCAGGAAACTCACGCAGGTTGGCCGCGATCAGCGGATTGCGCGCCTGCGAGCCCGCGCGGGCAATCGTGGCCGGCGTGATGGCGCCCGGCAACAGACCCGGGCTTTCCACCTCGATGCGGTCGTCGAAGATGCGCACGAAGATGTCGCGGTTGAGCCGGTAGTCGCGGTGGATGACGGCGTTGACGAGCGCCTCCTTCACCACCCGCACCGGATAGGCGTGCACGGTGCGAAAACCGCTGCTGCTCAGCGTCAGCCCCTGGGCCAGTTCGTCCAGCACCAGCCGCACGGCAGCGTCGATCTGGTCGACCAGCGGGCCGCGCACGGTCTTGGCCGGCTTGCGCAGGTTGGGCGTGGCGCCGGCCACCGCGTGCTTGCCGTCGTACACCATGAGCCGAATGTCGGCGCGGCTGTCGAAGGCGGTCAGCAGGCTGCCCGGCTCATCGGCGAACAGCAGCACCGCAGCGCGGCGTGGTTGCACCGACCCGTTCACCTCGTCGGCCAAGCCGATGCGCAGCAGCTGTTCGGTGAAGGTGCCCGTCAGCGGGCCGCGATGGGCCGCGAAGCGTTGCCACGCGCTGGTCTGCAAGCGGGCCAGCGGCACCGCCACCGGCTCGCTGCTGGCGCTGCGCTCACCGCGCTGGTAGGACAGCGCCGTCACCTCGCTGGCGCTCATCATGCGGTTGCCGGCGTCCAGGCGGGTGTACGTGCCGCCGTTGACGATGGAGTGCACACGCGGGCTGCGCGGCACGCGCAGCAACAGCACACTGCCTGCCTGCCCCTTGGCCGGCCCGTTGTGCAGCGCGCAGGCCATGCGCTGCAGTTGCAGGCCGTCGACGGCGGGCAGGAACTCGGTCAGCAGCTTGCGCTGCAGTTCGTCCACCGCCTCGGCGTTCTCCTCCACCCCGAACAGCCGCGCGGGACCCTGGAATTCCTTCAGGTCGGCCACGCCCAGCACCAGCGTGCCGCCGGCCGTGTTGGCAAAGGCGCAGACCGTCTCCAACGCCTTGCCCACCATCTTTCCGCTGACGCGCTTGAACTCCAGCCGGCGCG